>NZ_JBITLU010000009.1:0-222050 GCF_044465525.1 Nonomuraea sp. NPDC049646
AAGTGCATCGGCCCCGCAAGGTCGACCATGTTTCCTAGATCACCTGTCGCCTATGTCCTGGGACAGAAACGTCAGGCATCTCATGGGACTAGACAGCGAAGCACTTCGGCTGACCTGCTGTTTTGTCGAGTTCTCCCGTGCTAGCGATGCGTTCGGGCTGGGAGTGCCCCCTCGGCTGCAAGCCGATCTGAGTCAGCCGGCCCCTTCGACGTACGACGCCAGGTTGGCCAGCGAAGAGGCGATCCCAGCCTCGTGCACCGCTTGGTCGATGCCGGGTGGTACGCCCGTGGCGGTGACGGTTACCTTGGTCCCCTCGCCGACGGGAGTCAGGTGCCAGGTCATCGTCATGGTGCCCGCGTACGACGGGTCATCGGCCTCGAACACCGCCCGCTGCACCACGCGCTCTGATGGAACCAGTTCGGCGAACCCGACGTCGACGACGTCCGTCGCGTCTGACGACTTGCCGGGGCTGTCAGTGGGGTCAAGGTATGTGAGGACCATCCGGAACCCGCCACCAGGCCGGGGATCCCACCGCTCGATCCGCCCACGCATGCCGTCCGGCGGCAACCAGGCTTCGAGCGAATCCCGATCAAGGAGGGCGCCGTAGACCGCTGCCGGTGGTGCCGCGATCAGCCGGCTGGCGCGGTCAGTCCTGGCCATGGCCCGAGTCTAAGGCCGAAGCTCTCCAGGCCCATCCCCGTCGAACGACAGCCAGACCAGCGCCTTTGAAGGTGTCGTGGACAGATCCTTCATCAGGGTGTCGCCCGAGATGGGCAGGCATGACTACTGCGGGGACACGATGGAGCCCTTGCCGGGCTTTGTGGTGATCAGCCCTCGTTCTCTGAGCGCTTCCATCGCCTTGCGGATGGTCACTCGTGCGACGTCGAACTCCTCCTGCAGCTTCACCTCGGAGATGAGGGTGAGGGGCGGGTAGGTGCCGTCGCCGATGCGCTCGGCCACGACGTTGGCTATCTGCTCCCACTTGTAGAGCCGCGGGTCCCATTCGATCACGGGACGACTCTAGGTATCCCTACAGCTAACGGCATAGAACAGGCATTGCTAGTAATGCTATAGACAGGTTAAGACATGCTGGGATAGGTTGTGGTCATGGCGTTGGTGAGCGGCTGTGCGGAGTCCCGCCGGGTGGGGCTCTGTTCGGGCGGTTCGGTCTGCCGCTCCGCGAGGACGCGTTGTGCGGTTGGAGACGGCTCGTCGCTCACCAACGCCTGTTCATCGATCGCGACATCCGCGAGCACTGCCGGGACGCGCCGGCGATCGCGCGTTACGAAGGACGGTGAGCCTGGTGATAGAAGTCGGAGACCTTCACGGTACGCACCCCGCCTCGCCTCGACCGCACGCGGTGTTGGTGAGGTGGCTCCCAGACTCGTGAAGAGACTCACGAGAAGTGGCTCAAGCTCCACGAGCTGGCCCGCAAGGGTCCTGTGGCCACCAAGTCGCCGAAGCTCTCGGACTACCTGACGTACTGGCTCAAAAACGTCGTGGAACCCAACCTCGCGCCCAAGACGACCGCCAACTACGAGATGTTCGCCCGGCTCTACATCACTCCGGCGCTCGGCAGTAAGCGGCTCGACAAGCTGACCGTCCGGGACGTTCAGGCGTGGGTGACCAAGATGCGCCGCTCCTGCCAATGCTGCGACCAGGGCAAGGACGCCGCCCGCCCCAAAGCCCACAGCAACCCGAAGCGCCGCCAGCACTGTTGCGCCGTAAGTAAGTGCTGTAACGCCGTCCCCTCCGACTGGACCGTCCACGACGCCTACATGACCCTGCGCGCGGCCCTGAGCAACGCCGTACGCGAGGAGGTGCTGACCCGCAACGTCGCCGCCAACATCAAGATGCCGGCTCCTCGCAAGCGCAAGGTCAAGCCCTGGTCGGTCGAAGAGGCACGGGCCTTTCTGGAGTCCGCCCGCAAGAACGAGGATCCGATGTACCCCGCCTACGTCCTGGTGCTCGTCCTCGGGCTGCGCCTTGGTGAGACACTCGGGCTGCGTTGGGAAGACGTGGACCTCGACCAGGCCGAGATGACGATCGGCTGGCAGCTCCTGCGTGTCGGCGGAAAGCTGCTGCACCGCCAGACGAAGACGGACGCGTCCGACGCCACGCTGCCGTTCCCAGAGATCGTCACAACGGCCCTTCATGCCCGTCAACGAGCACGCGACGCCGCCCGGGAAGCGGCTGGAGACGGCTGGCAGGACACAGGATTCGTCTTCACTACCGCCAGTGGCCGGCCGATCGAGCCATCCAACTTCCGGCGCAGCTTCGCGAACGCCTGCGCCAAGGGGGGAGTCCGGAAAGTCCACGTCCACGCGACTCGCAAGACCTGCGCATCCTTGCTCGTCGCCCTTGACGTCCACCCGCGGGTCACCATGCAGATCCTTCGCCACTCACAGATTTCCGTGACCATGAACGGGTACAGCGAAGTCTCGTCCGCAGAGACGCGCCGAGCACTCAAGAAGCTCGGTGATCAGTTGGAGTCGTAGTAGCGTCCAGCTCTGGCGAAGGTCAATCAGGCCATTCCCTTGATCACGGGGGGATGGCCTTCCACGTTCGCTGGTGTTCGCGATCGTCGCCGTTGGTTGTCACGCAGACGTTTGCAAACTTACTATATCACACGAACACTCTCTGCTTGAGGCCCCTTCTGCCCTTGCGTTATCACGAACTCAACACGTTGACCCTGTTCAAGGCTTCTGTACCCGTCCATCAGGATGGCCGAGTAGTGGACGAAAGCGTCCTTACCACCATCCACAGCGATGAATCCGTATCCCTTATCTACGTTGAACCACTTCACAGTCCCCGTTGATGTACCGGAGGAGGACGTATGAACGTGACCTGCCCGTAGCCGCTGCCGATCTCCAGGCTCTCCTGAGCGGGCGGGTAGCCACTGAAGGAGCGCGCCTGCAATCCGGTCTGCGTCCGCTTCAGCTATCGGACGTCTTTCTGACAACTCCACAATGAAGTTCGCGAGGTTTTCAGCATTATCTGAGGGAACCTCTGGACAGGCGTCAGCGATCAGGCCCTCCAAGACCTTCGCCATGCTCACACGCTCTGCCATGATTCCAACCTAACTCGCCATAGCGCCGACGAGAAGCTCCCGGTCAGCCACACCATGGGCAGCGACCCACCTTCGCAAGTCCCCACAGGAAGCCTTGAGCAACCGTTTCGGCCTTGCGGACGGCTTCTCTTCGACTGAGCTTCTCCATCTCCTCGGACCTGTGCAGGAGCTCCCGCACGGTACGCTCCCAGTGATCTTCTGCGATCGTCCATCTACCGCCGTGTGGATTTCCAGCAAAGAGTTCTGCGAACTTCTTCCCGCCTTCGCCCTCCCTGTGAAGGTCACGGAGCGACCTCATGGTCTGCCTCCACGCCCAGCAGGCTTGTTAGCACGTGCGCGCTTTCGCAGATCTTGAAGCACGTCGGCTTCAGACTCAGTCCGTCGAGCGTCGATCTGCCTGGTAACGAGATAACCAACCAGCCCGCCCACGAAGGCCGGAGCGATGAGCCAGCCAATCAGCGAGACTGCCCAGCTCACCGGCCCGTAGCCAACTTCCGCCGGAGACTTAATACCGATCAGCACTTCGTAAGCTAGCGACCAGCCAATCAGGTATCCGTCTAGTGCGAACAGTATTCCAACGGCCAGCAGAACCCACACTGCTCGTGTCACGAGCCAGTACCGAGGTCGGTTTAAACCCGCAAGTGACCGAAGCCGACGACGCCCCCTTGCAACGAGGGACCCCTTAGATGGAGGCGGAACGGCGGCAGCCATGGCCAGAAGATATCGGATACATCCTCACCTGGGCAGTAGTTCTGTCATGCCAACGTTCAGAGGCAATGGGAGCCCCCTCCGTCCCAGGTCGGCGTCTGGCACATATCTCAGCAAGGGGGGAGAGGGAGGCCGTTAGAGCCGTGTCAGTGGAGGCTCCGGTCAAGGGCGAATGATCTTTCCGCAGTCCGTTCCCATCTACGAGAACCGCACCTTGGAACAGCCTTCGATGGAAGGCGGAGCTGTGGCTGTACTTTGCGGCTGCACAAGATCGAAAGGGCCACTTCCCGATCATAGGAAGTGGCCCTTCACCTGCAGTGGAGCCTAGGAGATTCGAACTCCTGACATCCTGCTTGCAAAGCAGGCGCTCTGCCAACTGAGCTAAGGCCCCTTCGACGAAGATAGCTTACCGGGCCGGGGAAGCCACCCGCGTCGTCCCGAGGTCGTCGCTCAGCACCAGGCCTGGGAAGTCCGCGATGGAGTCCAGGATGTGCGTGGCGCCGCCCTTGAGCAACCGTTCTCTGCTGTGCACGCCGGTCATCACCCCCGCCACCACGGAGGCTCCGGCCCGGCGCCCGCAGAGCATGTCGCTCTCCGAGTCGCCGACGACCGCCACGTGCCGTACGTCCGCCACGCCGAGTCGCAGCACGGCGTGCAGGACCATGTCCGGCCAGGGACGGCCGCGGCCGCCCGCGTCCTCCGGGGAGATGGCCAGGTCGACCTTGTCGTGCCAGCCGAGGACGCCGAGCACGCGGCTGAGCGTCGTACGGCTGAAACCGGTGATCAGGGCGAGCTTGACCCCGGTGCCGCGGAGTTTGTCGAGCATCTCCAGGACCCCGGGCATGGGCTCCAGTCCGGCACGTTCCAGCGCGCCCTCGTAGGAGCGCTCGAACGTCAGGTTCGCCGCCTGGGCCTGGGCCTCGTTGCCGGGGAAGATGCCCCGGAAGACATCGATCTTGGGACAGCCCCGGGACCGGTGCACGTGAACCATGGCACGCGCGTACGCTCCGGTCCCGGGCACTATGCCCTGGGTGGCGATCGCCTCGGCGAAGGCGCGCTCGACCATGGCGATGTCACCGACTGTGGTGCCTGCCAGGTCCAGGCACGCCAGCTCGATGGGGACGACGTCACTCATCGCCTCGCCGGTCGGTTAGTTCTCGCTGCCGGTCGCCTCGGTCCAGAGATCGAGCTCGGCGCGGTCGGCCTGCACCTTACGCCAGATCAGCAATCCCCCAAGGGCGATCAGCGCCAGAACGAGCAGCTTCTTCACGGTGTGACCCCACTTCTTCGACGGTCTCACCTGCCGGGGTGAGACCCAACGGTTGACATGCAGCCTAGCAAGGGATGGCTGCGCTCCTTGTGTTGCGCACGAACCTGATGTGCGGCTTGTGCGTAGAACGAGCCTTCAGCTCGGCCTGGATCACCCTCTTCGACCCCGGCCTGTCTCCATCCCGTCCTGGGCAAACCTGCCAATCACTTCGGACAACATCCCGATCATGCCAAATATCCGGACGTCCTGCGCGCGCGGTATACCCCCGCAGGTATGTTACATCCCCCCGCCGTCCAGTTCATGGTGATCGCGGGACGCGTTCGACATCGGCGTCGCGTTGCCGAGGGGGTGCTGGGCGAGCTCGTACTTCGCTGGGCCGGGAGGTCGGCGGGTCGCCGGACTGCGTCCCCACGAGGACGTCCGCCATGACCGGGAAGGCGCGTCCGGAGGGGGCTGGTTCTCCGGCGGTTCTCCGGCGGTTTTCAGGCTGCCTTTCCGGGCAACGCGGTGGGGGCCGCCATGGGGACCGGAGGCGCGGGACGTCCGTACGCGAAAACCGTGAGCTGGATCTCATGCCCTCCGGAATACCCTAGGGGGGTACCGTGTTAGAGTATTCGGCAGGAACCGGAAACGCGTTGAAGGAGACCGTAATGAGCACCGCCACCTACACCGTCAAGGGCATGACCTGCGGCCACTGCGTGAGCTCGGTGAAGGAGGAGGTCAGCGGCGTGGCCGGCGTCACCGGCGTCGAGGTCGACCTGGCCAGCGGCCGGCTCACCGTGACCAGCGAGAGCCAGGTCGAGGAGTCCCAGATCGCCTCCGCGGTCGAGGAAGCCGGATACGAGCTGGTCGGGCAGTCATGAACACCGCCGCCAAGCTCGGCTCCTACGCCCTGGGGCTCGCCGTCGTCTTCGGCGGGGCCCTGGGCGTGGGCCGGGCCGTCGGCCCCGTGGCCCAGGACCCGCCGACACAAAGCCACACCGCCATGGCGAAAGGCCAGGAGAGCCAGGAGGCTCAAGAGAGCCAAGAGGGGCACGAAAGCCAAGACGCCCTCAAGGGCCAAGAGGGCCATGAGAGCCAACAGGGCCACGAAGGCGAGAAGAGCGAAGGCGAGAAGGGCCAGGAGCAGACATCCGGCGACACCCCCGGAGGGCTGCAAGTGTCTCAGAACGGATACACCCTCAACCCCCTGACCCCGATCGAGACCGGCAAGGCCACCGACTTCCGCTTCGCGGTAACCGGCCCGGACGGCCGCCCGGTAACCGCCTACCAGGTGGAACACGACAAGAAGCTGCACTTCATCGTCGTCTCCCGCGACCTGACCACCTTCCTCCACCTTCATCCGGAGATGACCCCCGACGGCATCTGGTCGGTAGGGCTGACGCTGCCGGAGGCGGGCGCGTACCGGGCCTTCGCCGACTTCGTCCCGACCGGCGGTGAGAAGCTGACGCTCGGCGCCGACCTGCAGGCGGCCGGCGACTACCGTCCGAAGCCGCTGCCCGAGGCGAGCCGCTCCTCGAAGGCCGGCGACTACACTGTGAGCCTCGACGGAGACCTGGTCCCCGGGCGGGCGAGCAAGCTCACCCTCTCGGTGGGCAAAGACGGCGAGCCGGTCACCGACCTGCAGCCCTACCTGGGCGCGTACGGCCACCTGGTCGCCCTCCGCGCCGGCGACCTGGCCTACCTGCACGTGCACCCCGAGCAGAGCGAGAAGGCCGGTCCGCAGATCACCTTCTACGCCGAGGTGCCGAGCATCGGCGACTACCGGCTGTTCCTCGACTTCAAGCACGGGGACGAGGTCCGTACCGCAGATTTCACCGTGCGCGCCACGCAGGGCGACGCGGAACCGCCGTCCCCCAAGGCCACTGAGAAGCACTGAGACGCTGAGAAAGGAGAGGTGATGTCTTCCCTCACCGAGGAAAAGGCCGTCGAGCTCACGATCGGCGGAATGACGTGCGCGTCCTGTGCCAACCGCATCGAGCGCAAGCTGAACAAGCTTGAGGGCGTGACCGCGACGGTCAACTACGCGACGGAGAAGGCGAAGGTCACCTTTCCCGACGGGCTTGACCCCCAGGCGCTGATCAGCGAGGTGGAGAAGGCCGGGTACACCGCCGCGCTCCCGGTCGTCCAGAAGCGGGAGGAGCAGGCCGAGCCCGCCGACGAGCTGCGTCCGCTGCGCGACCGGCTGATCGCCGCCGTCACGCTGAGCGTGCCGGTGATCGCGATGGCGATGGTCCCGGCGTTGCAGTTCACGAACTGGCAGTGGTTGTCGCTGGTGCTGGCCGCGCCGGTCGTCGTCTACGCGGGCTGGCCGTTCCACAAGGCCGCCTGGACGAACCTGCGCCACGGCGCCGCGACCATGGACACGCTGATCTCCATCGGCACGCTGGCCGCGCTCGGCTGGTCGCTGTGGGCGCTGTTCTTCGGCACGGCGGGCACGCCGGGCATGACGCACCCGTTCGAGCTGACCATCGAGCGCACCGACGGCTCGGGCAACATCTACCTGGAGGCCGCGGCGGGGGTGACCGCGTTCATCCTGGCCGGACGCTACTTCGAGTCGCGTTCCAAGCGGCGGGCGGGGGCCGCGCTGCGCGCCCTGATGGAGCTGGGCGCCAAGGACGTCGAGCTGGCCGACGGGCGGCGGGTGCCGGTCGAGCAGCTCAAGGCGGGCGACACGTTCGTCGTGCGGCCGGGTGAGAAGATCGCGACCGACGGCGTGATCGAGGAGGGGGCCTCCGCGGTCGACGCCTCGATGCTGACGGGTGAGTCCGTGCCCGTCGAGGTGCGTCCGGGCGACGCCGTCACCGGCGCGACCGTGAACGCGGGCGGGCGGCTGGTGGTGCGGACCACCCGGGTCGGCGCGGACACGCAGCTCGCCCAGATGGCCAAGCTGGTGGAGGACGCCCAGACGGGCAAGGCCGAGGTGCAGCGGCTGGCCGACCGCGTGTCGGGCATCTTCGTCCCGATCGTGATCGCGCTGGCCCTGGGCACCCTGGGCTTCTGGCTCGGCACCGGCAACGGCGCGGGGGCGGCGTTCACCGCGGCGGTGGCCGTGCTGATCATCGCCTGCCCGTGCGCGCTCGGCCTGGCCACGCCCACGGCATTGCTGGTCGGCACCGGCCGGGGCGCCCAGCTCGGCATCCTGATCAAGGGGCCGGAGGTGCTGGAGTCCACCCGCCGCATCGACACCATCGTCCTGGACAAGACCGGCACGGTCACCGAGGGCAGGATGACGCTGGTCGACGTGCACCTGGCCGACGGCGAGAGCCGCGAGGAGGTGCTGCGGCTGGCCGGCGCCATCGAGCACGCCTCCGAGCACCCGATCGCGCAGGCCATCGCCAGAGAGGCGAACTCCGACGCGACCGTCGAGGACTTCGCCAATGTCGAGGGGCTCGGCGTGCAGGGCATCGTGGACGGGCACGCGGTCCTGGTCGGCCGGCCGAGGCTGCTGGCCGAGTGGTCGCAGCACCTGCCCGCCGGCCTGGCGGCCACCCTTGAGGAGGAGCAGGCCAAGGGCCGCACGGTGGTCGCGGCCGGCTGGGACGGCAAGGCCAGAGCGCTGCTGGTGGTGTCCGACGTGGTCAAGGAGACCAGCGCGGAGGCCATCGCCAGGCTGCGCGCGCTGGGCCTCACCCCGGTGCTGCTGACCGGCGACAACGAGGCCGTCGCCCGGCAGGTCGCGGACGAGGTCGGCATCGACGAGGTGATCGCCGAGGTGCTGCCCGCCGACAAGGTGGACGTGGTCAAGCGGCTGCAGTCGGAGGGCAAGGTCGTGGCGATGGCCGGCGACGGCGTCAACGACGCGGCCGCGCTCGCCCAGGCCGACCTGGGCCTGGCCATGGGCACCGGCACGGACGCCGCCATCGAGGCGTCGGACCTGACCCTGGTCAGGGGCGACCTGCTGGTGGCCGCCGACGCGATCAGACTCTCCCGCCGGACGCTCGGCACGATCAAGGGCAACCTGTTCTGGGCCTTCGCCTACAACGTGGCCGCCCTGCCGCTGGCCGCGCTCGGCCTGCTCAACCCGATGATCGCAGGGGCCGCGATGGCCTTCTCCAGCGTGTTCGTGGTCAGCAACAGCCTGCGGCTACGCCGCTTCAGGTGACCGCCAGGGCCCTGCGCTGAGCCCATCTGACGGCCGGTGCCATCGCGGCGCCGGCCGTCATGAACGCCAGCCCCAGCAGCAGCCAGCCCACGGTCCCGCCGTCGAGCACGAGCGTGGTGAGCACGGCCGGGCCGAGCATCCTGGCCACCGCCGTGCCGGTGCCGAAGAACCCCTGGTACTGGCCCTGCCGGTCGTCGGGGGCCAGACCGAAGCCGATCTCCCAGGCCCCCGCGGCCAGGAGCATCTCCCCCGCGACCTGCAGACAGCCCGCCGCGATCAGGAAGACCCACCCGTGCGGGCTGAGGGCGAACACCGCGCACGCGGCGAACAGCACGACGCCCGCCCGGCGGACGGCCGTGGAGGCGTCCCGCAGGTCGCGGACCCGGCGGGCCACGCGTACCTGGAAGAGCAGCACGCTGCCGGTGTTGAGCACGAGCAGCACCGAGACCATCCAGGCGGGCCCGGACGTGCGCTGCGCGATCCACAGCGGCACCACGAGGCTGAGCAGCGGCATGTAGAACAGCATCACCGCGTTGATCACCGTGACCAGCGCGTACGGCCGGTCCCTGAGCACGGCCAGCCGCGGCCCCGGCGCGGCCGGCGCGGGCCGCACGGCGGGCAGCCTGAGCAGGACCAGCGCGGCCACCAGGAAGCTCAGGGCGTCGAGCGTGAACACCGCGAGGTATCCGGCCCGGGTGCCGACGGCCAGCGCGACGCCGCCCAGCGCGGCCCCGACGGCCATGCCGCCGTTCAGCGTGGACTGGAGCACCGCCCGCACGACCGTGCGGCGGGCCGGCTCGACCAGCCCGGCCAGCAAGGCCTGCCGGGCCGCCGACAGGCCGGTCTGCGCGGTGCCGTAGAGGCAGGCGACCAGCAGGAACGGCGCGAACGAGCGGACGAACACGAACGAGCCGGCCGCCACCGCGGTCGTGAGCGCGAGCAGCACCGCCACACCACGCGGCCCCCGCCGGTCGGCCAGGTGCCCGAGCGGCACCCCCGCCACCGAGCCGACCGCCCAGCCCAGCGTGAGGCCGAGGCCGATCTCGGTGGCCGACAGCCCGACGACGTCGGCGAAGTAGAGCGCCGAGGTGACCAGGTACGCGCCGTCGCCGATGGAGTTGGCGAGCTGCGCGGCGGCGAGCACGCGCTGGGTTTTCATGACTTGTATGACTCCGGGGTCATCCGGGTGGCGACGCCCATCCTGTTCCAGGCGTTGATGGTGGCCACGGCCACGGTCAGCGCGGCCAGCTGCTGCTCGTCGAAGTGCGCGGCGGCCTGCGCCCAGACCTCGTCGGTGACGTCGTCGGTGGACAGGCGGGTGGCGGCCTCGGTGAAGGCCAGGGCGGCGCGTTCCTGCGGGGTGAAGAAGGGGGCCTCGCGCCAGACGGCCACGGCGTGCAGCCTGGCGTCGCTCTCCCCCGCCTGCTTGGCGTCGGAGCTGTGCATGTCCACGCAGTAGACGCAGCCGTTGATCTGGCTGGCGCGCAGCCGTACGAGTTCGAGGAGGGGCTTGGGGAGGGTGCTCTGTGCCACGAACCGGTCCAGGCCGGCCATCGCCTTGTACGCCTCGCCGGCGAACTTCCCGAGTTCCATGCGTTCGGTCATATGGCCATCATGGCCGTACTCTTGTCCCGACATAAGCTCCAATTTCCGCCAAGTTGATTGGGCCAAGTTGGACGTTCACATCAGCCTTCAAGGGCGCGGTGACCTGGCCGCACAGGTCTACCGGCAGCTTCTCGACGCCATACTCGACGGACGCCTGCGCTCGGGCGAGCGGCTGCCGCCGACCAGGGAGCTGGCCGGCCGGCTGGAGATCTCCAGGAACACGGTGGCGGTGGCCTACGACCGGCTGGTGGCCGACGGCTTCCTGGTCGGCCGGGCGGGGGCGGGCACGTTCGTGTCGGCCGAGCCGGTGCGCGGCCGGGCCGCGCCCAAGGGGGTGGTCAGGCCGCGGGCGTTCTGGCGGGAGCTCGGGCAGGCCGTCGAGACGCCGCCCGCGCGGTACGACTTCCGCGTCGGCGTGCCGGACGCGCGGCTGTTCCCGATGGAGACCTGGCGCAGGCTGGTGGCCAGGGAGCTGCGGGTGGGGCTGGCGACGTACGAGCGGTCGTCCGGCTATCAGCCTCTACGTGAGGCTATTTCCCGTCATATCGGGATCAGCCGGTCGGTTCATGCGGGGCCCGACGACGTCCTGATCACCAACGGCGCGCAGCAGGCCCTCGACCTCATCGGACGCGTCCTGATCGAGCCCGGCACGACCGTCGCCGTCGAGGAGCCCGGCTACCCGCCCGCCCGCCGGCTGTTCAGCTCCCTCGGCGCCCGCGTGATCGGCGTGCCCGTGGACGCCGAGGGCCTGGACGTGGCGGCCATCCCCCGCTCGGCCGGCCTGGTCTACGTCACGCCCTCGCACCAGTTCCCGCTGGGCACGCCCATGTCGCTGGCCCGCCGCGCCGCCCTGCTCGCCTGGGCCGAACGCCGCGCCGCCGTGGTGATCGAGGACGACTACGACAGCGAGTTCCGCTTCGGCGAACGCCCGCTCGAACCCCTGCAGAGCCTCGACCGGTCGGGCCGGGTGATCTACGTGGGCTCGTTCTCGAAGACCCTGCTGCCCATGCTCAGGCTCGGCTTCCTCGTCGCGCCCGCCTCGCTGGGCCCGGCCCTGTGCGCCGCGCGACAGCTCTCCGACTGGCACGGCGACATGCCCACGCAGGCCGCCCTGGCCCGTTTCATCGACGAGGGCCTGCTGGCCAGGCACATCAGGAAGGCGACCCGCGAGTACGCCGCCCGGCACGAACTCGTCACCGCGGCGCTGGCGGGGGACGAGCGGCTGCGGCTGATCCCGTCCGCCGCGGGCCTGCACGTGTGCGCCCGCCTGGCCCCCGGCGTGTCGCTGGGAGCCGTGCCGGACCTGGCCGTCGAGCAGCTCGACGCCTACTGCGGCGAGAGCCCGGCGCAGCCGGGCCTGGTCCTCGGTTACGGCGCGATCGGGCCGCGCGACATCGGCCCGGGCCTGCGCCTGCTCACCGGCAACCTGAGGACGACGCCTGGTCAGTAGTCGCGCCGGCTCCAGAACCGCCGCGCCCGCTCCCCCGACAGCTCCGGATCGTCCGGCGGCGAGGGCTGCTGCACGATGACGACGGTCGTCTTGGCGTGCCGGGCGCAGTACATGCTGGTGGAGGGCAGCAGGATCCTGCTCAGCAGCCGCCGCCGGCCCCGGCCGAGCACCAGCAGGTCGCCCTCGCGGGCCAGATCGACGAGGTGGTAGCCGGGGTCGCCGACCTTGCTGAGCGTCGCCACGCGCAGGTCGTCGGGGACGCCCCCGGCGACGTCCTCGAACACGCCCGCGATCACCTCCGCGCAGCGCGACTCCTCGCCCTGCCGGATCGCGTGCTGCACGGGCAGCGCCTCGGGGAAGGGATGGACGGGCGCACGACTGACGTGAACGGCCACCAGAGCCATCCGGTGCAGCCTGGCCGCGCCGATGGCCCAGGCGAGTGCCCAACGCGAGGCCGGGGACTCGTCCACCCCCACGATCAGCCTCACACCGCCAGGCAGATCCTGTTCCACGGTGCCTCCTGGAAATGAAGTACGACCATAGTGCGCCAACCGGCGAGTTACCGGGAGGTGGCACTTTGCGAACTCTGGAGTCCCCCGCGAGCCCGGGCGTAGCATGCGGGGGTGGAACGAGGGTGGGTGCAACCCCGTCCCGCCCTCGACCGGCGGCTCGACGGGGCGCTTACGCACAGGCTCACCACGCTCGTGGCCTCTACAGGCTACGGGAAGTCGATCGCGCTCGCCGGTTGGAGCCACGCCGTGGGCGGCGTCCTGCACCTGCTCGGGCCCGCCGACCGCGACCTGCCGACGCTGGCGGGCTCGGTGGCGTCGGCGCTGGCCGAGGCCGTCCCGGGGCTGCCCGCCGACCTGCTGGCCGCGGCCGGGGCGCCGCTCGGCCCCGGCGCCGACGAGCTGTCCAGGGCCGCCGCGCTGGCGGGCGCGCTGGCCGAGGCGCTGGCCCGGCGGCTGACCAGGGGGCTGGCGCTGGTCTTCGACGGCGTCGACGCGATCATCGGCGCGCCCGGCTCGGTGCGTTACGTCGAGACGCTGGTCCGCGCCGCGCCCCGGCACCTGCACCTGGTCACCGCCTCGCGGGCGCCGCTGCCGTTCCCGACGGCCCGGCTGCGCCAGGACCACGAGGTGCTCGATCTCGACGCCACCGACCTCGCGCTCACCCCGTCCGAGAGCGCCGCCTGGGCCAGGGAGCGGCTGGGCGAGCAGGGGGCGGGCATCGCCGCCCGGCTGCACGAGGCGTGCGCGGGCTGGCCGGCCGCCGTCCAGGCCGCGCTCGACGCGCTGGCCCGCGAGGAGCCGGCGAGCTGGCCGCGTACCGCGGCGAGCCTGGCCGCCAACTCGGCCACGCTCGAACACCTGACGCTCGCCGCGTTCAAGGACCTGCCGGCGGGCATGCGGGAGCTGCTGCGCGCGGCGACCGTCCTGCCGGTGCTGACGTCCGGCCTGGCCGCCACGCTCGGCGCGCCGCCCGACACGCTCGCGGCGCTGACCAGCCGCGGCCTGTTCATCGAGGCCGACCAGGACGGCCACCGGCTGACCTCGACCAGCAGGCACGTCCTGGCCAGGCACGCCCCGCTCGACCGGCACGAGGCCCACGACGTGGCCGCCGTCGCCGCCCGCTGGTACGTCGAGCACGACCAGCCCGAGCTGGCCCTGCGTGCCGCCGTCGCGACCGCCCACCCCGACCTCGCCGCGTCGCTGCTCAACTCCCACGGCCCCCGCCTGGCCGAGCGCGGCGACGTGATCGCGGCCCTCGACCTGCTGCCCGAGCAGGCCAGAGGCTCGCCGCCGATGCTCAGGCTGGCCGGCATCGCCGAGCAGAACCGCGGCCACTGGACCCGCGCCCACGACCTGCTGGCCCGCGTCGCCGACGGCCCCGCCTTCGACGCGTTCCTGGCCAGGCGGCTCGGCTTCATCGACCACCTGCGCGGCGACCTCGACGCCGCCATGGCGATGTACGCCAAGGGCCACGCCTACGGCTCGCCGCCCGCCGACGCCGCCATGTGCGCCGCCTCCATGGCCTCGGTGCTGTGGCTGAAGGGCGACCGGGCGGGCTGCGCCGAGCTGGCCGACCGGGCGCTGGAGCAGGCCGGCGGCCTCGGCGACCCCGGCGCGCTGGCGATGGCCAACACGGTGCTGGCCATGCTCGCCGCGCTCGACGGCGACCGCCGCGCCAACGACGCCTACTACCTGCGCGCCCTGGAGTACGCCGAACGCGCCGGCGACGTCGTCCAGCTCATCAGGATCCGGGCCAACCGGGCCTCCCGCCATCTGGACGAGGGCGCCTACGCCGAGGCGCTGGCCGAGACGGAGGCCGCGAGCAGGCTGTGCGACCTGGTGTCGTTCGCGCCGTACGCCGCGCTCAACGTGGCCAACCGGGCCAAGGCGCTGGTCGGGCTCGGCCGGCTGGAGGAGTCGGCGATCGACGCCGCCGACGCGGTGGCCAGGTGGGAGGCGATGGGGTCGCGGCTGGTCAGCGTCGGGCTGGTCCGGCTGGGCGAGATCCACGCGCTGCGCGGCGACCGCGGGCAGGCGGCCGCCGTCTACCGCCGGGTGATCGCCGAGACCGGGCCGCTGGGCGAGGTGCAGACCCGCTCCAACGCGCTCAACGCGCTGGCCGAGCTGCTGGCCGAGGACGATCCCGAGGAGGCGGCCCAGGTGGCCGGGCAGGCGCTCGCGTACGCCGGCGGCATCGCCGGGGTCTCCGCGCGGGTGGCCGCGGCGCACGTGGCCTTGGCCGCCGGCCGTCGCGACGAGGCCGCCCGGCTGGTCGGCGAGACCGAGCCGATCGCCGTGGAGCGCAGGGACCACGCGGCCCAGGCCGTGCTGTGCGAGCTGCGCGCCCGGCTCGACGGCGATCCCGCGCAGGCCGACGAGGCGGTGCGCAGGTGGGCGGCGCTCGGCGACCCGATCGGGCGGGCCAGGGCCGAGCTGGTGCGGGCGGCCCTGTCCGACCCGGTGAGCGGGGGTGAGGTGGCCGTACGGGTGCGCGAGCGGCTGCACGCGATCGGCTGCCGGGCGCTCGACGACCGGATCGACGAGCTGATCGCCCGCGCGGCGCCCGTGCCGGGGGCGGCGGTGGTGATCGAGACCATGGGAACGTTCCGGGTGCTGCGCGGCGCGGTGCCGGTCCCGCGTACGGCCTGGCAGTCGCGCAAGGCCCGCGACCTGCTGAAGATCCTGGTCAGCCGCCGGGGCGGCGCGATCAGCAGGGAACGGCTGGTGGAGATTCTGTGGCCCGAGCAGCGCGACGACGCGGTCGGGCTGCGGCGGCTCAACGTCATGGTCTCCACGCTGCGCGCGGTGCTCGACCCGGCCCGCGAACGGCCCGCCGACGACGTCGTGGTCTCCGAGGAGGGCGCGCTGCGCCTGGACCTGGCGCACGCCGACGTCGACGTGGAGCGCTTCCTCGACCTGACCGCCGGCGCCGTACGGCTGGAGCAGGCCGGCCGCGCCGCCGAGGCGCTGGAGCGGTGGACGGCGGCCGAGAGCGCCTACGGCGGCGAGTTCTGCGAGGAGGACCCCTACGCCGACTGGGCGGTGGGCCTGCGCGAACAGGCGCGGCTGGCCTACGTGCAGGCGGCCGCCCGGCTGGCCGCGGCGCGCACCCGCGAGCGGCGCTACGACGAGGCCGCCCGCTACTGGCTGCGTCTGCTGGAGCGCGACGGCTACGACGAGCGCGCCCACCTGGGCCTGGTGCGCGTGCTCGACCTGGCGGGCCGGCGCGGCGACGCCCGCAGGCGCTACCACCTCTACGCCGAGCGCATGCGGGAGCTGGAGGTCGAGCCCGCGCCCTACCCCACCTGAACCAGACCTGAACCGTCCGGGGTGATGGTG
Source organism: Nonomuraea sp. NPDC049646 (assembly GCF_044465525.1). Classification (NCBI taxonomy): domain Bacteria; kingdom Bacillati; phylum Actinomycetota; class Actinomycetes; order Streptosporangiales; family Streptosporangiaceae; genus Nonomuraea; species Nonomuraea sp. NPDC049646. The sequence goes on from NZ_JBITLU010000009.1 coordinate 16,060, forward strand.
ATCCGATGAGGACGGTCATCGTACGGCTGGTCGAGCCCGAGCAATCCGGCGGCCAGCTCCGCGGGCTGCTCGAAGAGGTGGGGGGCGAGCCGGTGCCGTTCAGCGGCGCCGACGCCGTGATCACCCTGTTGCTGAACGCGGCCGGCCTGAACCGCGATCCCGCCTGAACCTCGCGCGAACCTCGGCTCGCCACCATCTGTGGTGAGAGGAGGCACGATGAGCGAGCAACTGGGGAGTGGATGGCCGTTCGTCGGGCGAGGGGGATCGATCGCGACCGTGCGCGCGGCGCTGCGGTCGGGAGCGGGCGCGATGATCGCCGGTGAGGCGGGCGTCGGCAAGAGCAGGCTGGCCGCGCAGGCGCTGGCCGGCCTCGACGGGTACGAGGTCGTGCGCGTGCTGGGCACGGAGACCGCGTCGACGATCCCGTTCGGGGCGTTCGCCCATGTGTTGACGGGGCCGCCGCGGGGCGGCGAGAACCTGCTGCGCTGGGCCGCCCGGCACCTGCGCAGGGGAGAGGGAGAGCTGCTGGTGAGCGTGGACGACGCCCACCGGCTGGACGCGGCGTCGGCGGCGCTGGTGCACTACCTGGCCGCGGGTGGGGAGGCCAGGGTGCTGGTCACGGTGCGTACGGGCGATCCGCTGCCCGCGCCGGTGGCCGCGCTGTGGAAGGACGAGCTGCTGACCAGGGTCGAGCTGCCGCCGTTCGGCCCCGACGAGGTCGGCCAGGTGCTGGCGGGCGCGCTCGGCGGCGAGGTGGCGGAGGGGACCGTACGGCGTCTGGCGGCCGTCACCGGCGGGAACGTGCTCTACCTGCGCGAGGTCGTCCATGCCGGGCGCACGTCCGGCTGCCTGGCCGAGAGCGGCGGCGAGTGGCGCTGGCGGGGCGAGCTGTCGATGACGACCCGGCTGCGCGAGCTGGTCGGCGCCCGGATCGGCCACCTGGACCAGGACGAGCGGGAGGTGCTTGAGCTGGTGGCGTACGGCGCGCCGGTGGGCGCCGAGCTGCTGGTCGCGCTGACCTCGCCGCGCGCGGTCGAGCGGGTCGAGGCCCGCGGCCTGGTCACGGTCACCGGCGAGGGCAGGCGCGAGCAGGTACGCCTCGGCCACCCCCTGTACGGCGAGGTGATCCGCGGCGACTGCGGCACCCTGCGGGCCAGGCGGCGGCTGCGGACGCTGGCCGAGGCCCTGGAGGCCAGCGGCCTGCGGCGGCGCGAGGACGAGCTGCGCGCGGCCGTCTGGCGGCTGGACAGCGGGTCGGCCGCCGCGCCGGAGCTGCTGTTGTCGGCCGCGGGCCTGGCCTGGGCCAGGCGTGACCCGCGGCTGGCCGCCCGGCTGGCCAGGGCCGCGATCGAGGCGGGCGGGGGCGTGGCGGCGGTCGCGCTGCTCGGCCAGGTGCTGATGGTGCTGGGCGACCAGGACACGGCGCTGACGGCGCTGCGGCAGGCGGCCAGGAACGCCGTCACCGAGGGCGAGCGCGCCCAGCACGCCTTCAGCCAGGGCATGAACCTCGCCTGGGCGGGCGCCGACGCCGAGGCGTGCCGGGTGCTCGACCTGGCCGCCGGGTCCCTGACCGATCCGGCCTGGCGGCAGGAGGCGCACGTCTACCGGGGCGTCGCCGACTTCTTCGCCGGTCGGCTGGCCGGGGCCGCGGAAGCGCTGGAGCGGGCGCGCGCGTGCGAGCCGACGACCGTGCGCGGCGCGGCGCACGCGGCCGCGCTGGAGTCCTGGACCGACGCCTACGCCGGGCGTACGGAGAGCGCGCTCGCCGTGGCCGGGCGGGCCCTCGCGAACCGGGACGACTGGGACGACGACGCCCCGTACGCGCTCCCGGCGCTGCTGGACGCGCGCTGCGCCGCCCAGGTGTTCGCCGGCCGCCTGGACGCGGCGGAGCGGACGGCCGCGGAGGGCATGGAGCCGGCGGCGGCCGAGCAGCCGGTGTCGGGGTTCGGGGCGTACCGGGCGATGGTCGGCAGGCTGCGCGGCGACGCGGCCGGCGCGGCCCGCTGGGCCAGGGACGACGCGGCCCGGCTGCCCCCCGGGACGCCGTACCGGGGGCGCTGCCTGGCCGAGCTGGCCCACGCGCGGGCGCTGCTGGGGGAGACGGCGGCGGCGCGGGCCGCGCTGGCCGAGGCCGAGGGGCCGGCCGCGCGGTGGGCGTTCACCCGGCAGCCGGCGTTGCAGGCCGCGGTCTGGGTGACGGCCTCGGCGGGCGACCTGGACCAGGCGGTGAGCCTGTGCCTGACGGCCGCCGGGCTGGCCGAGCGGCACGAGCAGTCCGGGCACCTGATGTTCGCGCTGCACGACCTGGTGCGGCTGGGCGCGCCGGCCCTGGCGGCCCGGCGGCTGTCCGCGCTCGCCGAACGGGTGGACGGGCCGCTGGCCGGGCTGTTCGCGCGGCACGCGCGGGCCGCGGGCGACCCCGCCGAGCTGCGGGACGTCGCCGCCGAGTTCGAACGGCTCGGCCTGATCCTTTACGCCGCCGAGGCCCTCGCCCAGGAGTCGGCGGCCCACCGCCGGGACGGCCGGGGCACGCTGGCCAGAGGGGCGCAGACCAGGGCGTGGGCGCTGGCCAGGCGGTGCCCGGGGGTCTCGACGCCCGCGCTGGTCGAGCTGGCCACGCCGGAGCTCACGCCGCGCCAGCGGGAGATCGTCAAGCTGGCGGCGGCCGGGCTGACGAACCGGCAGATCGCCGACCGGCTGACGCTGTCCACCCGCACGGCGGCCAATCACCTGCAGGCGGCCTACGAGAAGCTGGGAGTCAACGACCGCACGCAGGTGGGCCGCCTGCTGGCGGCACTCTAGGCCGGGCCGTCCACGGCCCTGCCGAAGAGGCTCCTCCCGAAGGGGCTCCTCGTGGCGCTGTCGTAGTGGCTCCTCGCGGTGCTTCAGACGAGCCCGCGGAGGCCGTCGTACAGGGCCTGGCGGTCGTCGTCCGTCATGGCCCGGTACGGGTCGGCGGCCCGCCGGTTCGTCTCGGCCTCGATCGCGGCCCGGACGGGACCGTCCTTCAGCGCGACGATCCCGTCCGCGGTCAGCCCGGCCGCGCGCCAGGACTCGGCGTGCGCGTCGGCCCGGTGGTAGCGCAGCGCGGCGAGCCGGTTGAACAGCAGCAGGCCGGCGGGGGCGGCGTCCGGTTCGTACGGCGGCGCCATCACCTCCAGGGCGCCGCCCGGCACGCGTACGGCCCGGTCGAGCACCCCGCCGACCGACGCGGCGAGACCGGCCACGTCATGGCCCGCCCAGACGCGGCCGGCCGCCTCGGCGTGCGCGGCGTACAGGCCGTCCACGAACGCCCGTCCCTCGGAGGTGAGCCGCAACGCGCCTCCGGCGTCCCGTTCGAGCGTGCCCTCGCGCAGGTGGACGCCGACGGCTTCGGTGACGTCGCCGTACCGGTGGACGGCGGCGAGCGCGGCCGCGGTCACCGGGCGCAGCGGGAGCACGAAGCGCAGGTCGTTGAGGAGGCCGCAGGTCAGGCCGGTGCGCTCGGCCAGGTCCAGGACGGCTCTGCCGGCGGCGGCGTGCACGTCGACGTGGGCCGCGTCGATGACGGGGGCGATCGCCGCGGCAAACTCCCCCAACCCCTGAAATTTCGGCATTGAGCGTCATTATGGCGCTGAATCCGTAGCCCATCAGCAGGAAACCGTAATCGCCTGGCTCCAGGGTGAGGGACGTGACCTGGGCACTGGCAGCCGGGGTCAACCGTCCGGCGTCCGCCGGTGTTCTTCCACCGCCCGGTTCCTCCCTCCCCTGGAGTCCCTGATGTCCCTCGGTCCTCGCTGGGCGGCCCTGCCCGTGGTGCTGGTCGCGGTGTTCATGACCACGCTCGACTTCTTCGTCGCGAACGTGGCCGTGCCCTCGATCCGCGCCGACCTGGGAGCGGGCGACGCGGCGAGCCAGTTCGTGGTCGCCGGGTACGGGCTGGCGTACGCGGCGGGCCTGATCGTCTCGGGACGGCTCGGCGACCTGTACGGGCCGCGCCGCCTCTTCGCCGCCGGGCTGGCCCTGTTCACGCTCGCCTCGGCGGCCTGCGGCGGCGCGCCGGACGCCGCCGCGCTCGTGCTCGCCCGGGTGGCGCAGGGCGTCGCGGCGTCGCTGCTCGCGCCGCAGGTCCTGACGCTGATCGGGACGCTGTTCCCGGGCGCGGGCCGGGCCAGGGCGTTCGGCTGGTACGGCACGGTGGTGGGCCTGGCCGGGATGAGCGGCCAGGTCGTGGGCGGGCTGGTGGTGGCGGCCGATCCCCTCGGGCTCGGCTGGCGGGCGTGCTTCCTGGTCAATGTGCCGATCGGCCTGGCGGCGCTGGCGGTGACCGGGCGGCTGGTCCCCCGGGTCGCCGGGGCCGGGTCGCGTGCGGGGCTGGACCTGCCGGGGGCGGCGCTGGTCGCGGCGGGGCTGGCAGGCGTCGTGCTGCCGCTGGTCCAGGGCCGCGAGGAGGGCTGGCCGCAGTGGACGTGGGCGTGCCTGGGCGGCGCGGCGCTCATGCTGGCGGCGTTCGTCCGGCGGCAGCGGCGGCTGGCGGCGACCGGCCGGGAACCGCTGCTGGACCTGGCGGTGTTCGGCGAGAAGGGGTTCACGGCCGGGCTGGCGGCGGTCGCGCTGCTGTTCGGCACCTCCGCGGGCCTGTCGTTCGTTCTGGCCCTCCACCTCCAGGACGGCCTCGGCCTCGGTCCCCTGGCCGCCGGGGCGGTGTGCACCGCGCTGAACGTGGGCTTCTTCCTGGCCTCGCCGCGCGCGGCCCGGGTCCCGCGCCCGGCCGGCCCGCTGGCGCTGCTGCTCGGGCTCGGTCTTCTCCTCCAGGCGGGGGAGTCGCCGTACCTGGTGGCGGGCGCGCTGCTGGTGGCGGGCGCGGGGATGGGGCTGGTCATGTCGCCGCTGCTGTCGTCGGTCCTCGCGTCCGTACGCCGGGAGCGGGCGGGCGCGGCGGCCGGGGTGCTGGGGACCGTGCAGGAGACCGGCGGCGTGCTCGGCGGGACGATCACCGGCGCGGTGTTCTTCGGCTCCCTGGACGCCGGCTGGCCCGCGGCCACCAGTGCGGCCCTGCTCGTGCTCATCGTGGGCGCGCTGGGCGTCCTGGCCCACTCGGTAAGCCGCCCGCGGCGCCCCCGCCGCCCCGAGCCGTGCCCGGCGATGTCCCTGGAGCCGAACCGCTGATCGCGGGGCCTGCCCGGGACGTCAGCCGTACCGGCCGGACGTGGGCGGGCGCAGGGCGGCGGCCAGGTCGTCGGCCAGGCGCGGCAGCTCGCCGGGCCGCAGCGTGGAGACCGTCAGCCGCAGCGCGGGCGGCGTGCGGACGCGGTTGCGCGCGCCCGGCGCGGCCGCCCAGCCGAGGGCCAGCAGCCGGGTGACGGCGGTGGTCTCGTCGGCGACCGGGACCCAGACGTTGAGCCCGCTGCGACCGTGCGCCCGCAGGCCACGCGCGGCCAGCGCGTCGATCAGGCCGTCCCGCCGACCGGCGTACGCGGCGGCCACGGCGGCGGTGTCCACAGCCTGTGCACGCCACAGGTGGGCGACCGCGCGCTGGAGCAGATGACTGACCCAGCCGGCGGCCAGCCGCTGCCGCCCGCGCAGCCGGTCGAGCGTGACGGGATCGCCGGTGACCAGCGCCAGCCGCAGGTCGGGGCCGAACGCCTTGGCCGTCGAGCGGGTGAGCAGCCAGCGGGTGGTCACGCCGGCCAGCGGATGGAGGGGCAGGTCCACCAGGCTCGCGCCGTGGTCGTCCTCGATCAGCACCACGTCGGGGCGGGTGGCGAGCAGGGCGCGCAGGCCCGCTGCCCGCCGGGCGGTGACGGCCGCTCCGGTGGGGTTCTGGGCGCGGGCGGTGATCACCACCGCTCGTACGCCCGCCCGCAACGCCCGGTCGAGCTCGTCCGGCAGCGGGCCCTCGTCGTCCAGCCGCATCGGGACCGGCCGCAGCCCCAGGGCGGCGACCAGGTCGAGCAGGGCCGTCCAGCCGGGGTCCTCGACGCCGATCGCGTCACCGGGACGAAGGTGGGCGTTCAGGACGCGTTCCACCGCGTCGAGGGTGCCGGAGGTGATCGCCAGCGGCGCGGCGGGCACGCCGTCCGCACGCAGCCGGGCGGCGGCCAGCGAGAGCAGCTCCTCGTCGTCACCCGTGCCGTACATGGCCGGACGCTGCTCGTGCGCCCTGGCGGCGGCGGCGAGCGCCTCGTGCAGCGGCGGCAGCAGGGCCGGGTCGGGGTTGCCGTGCGACAGGTCGCGCACGCCCGGCGGCACCTCGATGCGGATCTCCTCTCGGGTCGTGGTGGCCGGGCGCGGCCGGACCCGCGTGCCGCGGCGGCCCGCCGTCTCGACGATCCCGCGCTCGCGCAGCAGCCGGTAGGCGGCCGCGGCGGTGTTCGGGCTGACCTCGGCCGTGGCGGCCACCTCGCGCACGGGCGGCAGGTGCGCCCCGGGCGGCAGCAGGCCCGCGGACACGGCGGCCTCGACGCCCGCCGCGATCTCGCTGGCCGTCCCACCGACGATCCTGTATGTTTCTGACACAAAGTACATACTGTACTAATACAAAGCTCGGCGGGAGGGTTTCACGTGCTCATTCACCCCTGGGACGCGGCACGCGACGACGACGAGTGGCGCGCCTGGCTGGCCACCCGCGACTTCGGCCAGCTGGCCGCCAACGGCCCCGGCGGCGGCCCGCCCGTCGTCGTCCCCACCCACTTCCTCTTCGACGCCGCCGCCGGGGAGGTGCTGCTCCACCTGGCCAGGCCGAACCCGGTGTGGGCGGCGATCGAGCGCGATCCGGCGGTCCTGCTGAGCGTGCACGACGACTACGCCTACATCCCCGGCGGCTGGCGCACGGGCGACCCCGAGACCGGCGTGCCCACCAGCTATTACGCCTCCGTCCAGCTCGCCTGCCGGGCCGAGGTGGTGGACGACCCCGAGGTCAAGGCCGAGATCCTGCGCCGCCAGCTCGCCCACTTCCAGCCCGACGGCGCGCACGGCGTCGTGGCGGCCGGCGAGGGCCCGTACCACCGGCAGCTGCCCGGCCTGCGCGGGCTGCGGCTGACGGTGGTGGAGGCGCGTGCCAAGTTCAAGTACGACGGCCGCCAACCCGTCGAGGTCCGCGAGCGCGTCGCCGGGCTGCTGGCCGAGCGCGGCCTGCCGGGCGACGCCGGAGCCAGGGAGCAGCAGCTCAGGCGGATGGCCGAGCGCTGAAGCAGGTGCGCGACATGCGGACGAGGGCCCGTTTCTCCCGGTAGGCGCCCTCCGCCTCTCTCCAGGACGCATGAACCGCTCGCGCGAACACCCCCGACGATCACGGCTCCGGCCTCAGCAGGGCACCCCGCGTTGCTCCTAGTATGTGACGACTCACACAGAGCGATGTCGATGGAGAGGGTCCCACATGCAGTCGCCGGACGGTCCGGGCCGGGAGCAGCTGCTCGACTGGGTCGAGCGGGTGGCGGACTTCGTCTCCGAGGAGTGGGGGCTGGCTCCGATCACCGGCCGCGTCCTGGGCTGGCTCATGGTCTGCGACCCGCCCGCGCAGACGGCCTCCGACCTCGCCGACGCCATCGGCGCGAGCCGCGCGTCCCTGACGACGACCATGCAGCTCCTGACGTCGATCCGGGTCGTCCACAAGCTGCGCAGGCCGGGGGAGCGCAACGTCTACTACCGGATCGAGGACGACGCCTGGCCGAAGGTCCTGCGCCAGAAACTGGCCGCGTTCACGGCCTTCGACGCGCTGGCCGAGGAGGGCCTGCGCCTCGGCTGGACGGACGAGTCCCAGACCGCCCGCATCCGCTCCGCGCACGACGCCGTCGCGGCCGTCGCCACCGCTCTCGACAGCCTGTGGAAAACCGACGAGCCTGTGGATAACTAGCCTTCGGCGTCCGGGTACTGGAAGACGTCGTCCAGAGGCACCCGGAACACCCGGGCGATCTGAAAGGCCACCTCAAGAGAGGGTGAATACCGGCCCTGCTCGATGGCGATGACGGTCTGCCGCGTGACGCCGACCCGCTGGGCCAGCTCGGCCTGCGTCATCTCCCCGTGCGCGAACCGCAGGGCCCTGATGGAGTTGGTGACCTTGGTCGGTTTGCCCATGCCTACAGGCCCCTCCGGTAGGCGAGCAGCCGCAGCGGGGTGGCCACCAGAGTGGACAGGACGAGCGCGGCGTAGATGGCGTTGGCGATCCAGAAATGGTCGGCTTCCGCCATGGTCAGGCCAAGGGGGACCACCATGGAGGCGGCCAGGACGACACCTCCGACATGTTGGGCGGAACGGTTGATTTCCCTGTCTCGCACGTCGCTCTTGTGACTCTCGCTGGGCTTCACGATCTCGACCACGATACGGCCCGCGATGGACAGCACGACGCTGATCCCGATCGCCCACGCCATCGGCGCGACATAGGGGACGGCGCTGATCGGGCCCTCGCCGGCCCGGCCCAGGATGACGATGACGTAGGCCACGTAGGCGCCGGCCGTCGCCACGAGATGGACCCAGGCGCCCTTTTCCTCGTACGACATCACAAGCAGGGAAGGTAAAACAATCCAGACATCGTGTCAATGATTTCAGACTTGTCCACGACTGTGGACAACTACCCCCAACCTGTGGATAACTTTGCGCCGTTTCCGCAGCGGCCCGGAGCCCCAACGGCGAAACAGCCTCCGCCGGGCGGGCCCGTCCACCATGCTTGCACCTGTCCCAGGACAGGAGGCCGATCATGCGCTACTTCCTTGAGGTACCCCTCGACGACGGCGGCACCGTGCTCGTGGAGGTCAACGAGCGGCCCGGCGACGAGCCCCTCCCCGCCGGACGGGCCCGCGCGACCGTCGAACGCATGCCGGAGGCGCTGGGCGCGGGCCTCCAGCGCGTCCAGACCTTCGCCACCGACGTCCTGCGCCGGATGCGGTCCTGCCCGGAGCCGCCCGACGTGGTCGCGGTCGAGTTCGGGATGAAGCTGACCGCCAAGGCCGGAGTGGTCGTCGCCGAATCGACGGGGGAGGCCCACCTCAAGGTCACCGCGGAATGGCGGAAGCCGGAGGGCGGCTGACCCGGCTTTCCGCCAGGGAGCAGGTCACGCCTTGATGGCCGTGCCCTGCGCCGAGACCAGCCGCCAGTTCCCGTCGTGGCCGACGGCGTACACGTGCGTGTACCGGCTGCCGGCGCTGAACGTGCTGCCGTCAGGGTTCGTGAAGTTCATCCCGGTACGCCCCACGACGATCCCGACGTCCCCGATCACCCGCACGATGGCCTCGTCGGGGAACGAGTCGATCTTCGGGAACTGCAGGCTTCCCGACGTCACCAGGTCGAGCAGGACGTCCTTGCCGGCGACCGCGCCGTCCTCGACGCCCACTAGGACGAAGTCGTCCGCCAGCAGGTCCCTCAGCCGGTCGTGGTCGTCGGCCACCAGGGCGTCGAAGAAGCTCTGGTCCAGCTCGACCAGGGTGGTGCGGTGGGTGCTCACGGGCGTCGTCCGTTCTCGTCGATGTGCGGGCAACGAGGGTAAACGCTGACGCCGGTGACAGGGTCAAACCGTCAGGCCGCGAACCGCTTCAGCAGCAGCTCCAGCCTGCGTTCGTGCTGCTCGGCCGGCAGCCGCTTGCCGCGCATGAGCGTGACCAGGCCGTGCAGGGCGGCCCAGTAGGTCTCGGTGAGCAGGGGCAGGTCCTCCCCCTCGCCGGCGTGCGGGCGCAGCCCCTCGACCAGCTCGCCGAACGCCGCGTGCAGGGCCGCGGGAGCCTCCGGCGTGGCGAACGGCAGATCGACGTTCTGGCTGAAGATGACGTCGTAGAGCGCCGGACGCCGCTCGGCGAACGCCGTGTAGGCCGCGCCGACGGCCGCGAGCGCGCTGCCGGCGTCCGGAGCCGCGGTACGGGCCGCGCGCAGCTCGTCGGCGAGGATCGCGCACCCCTCCACGGCCACGGCCGCCATGATCGCGCCCTTGCCCTTGAAGTGGCTGTAGAGCACCGGCTGGCTGTACTCGATGCGCTCGGCCAGCCGCCGCGTCGTCACCGCCTCCCAGCCCTCGGCCTCGGCCAGCTCGCAGGCGGCCGTGATGATCAGCTTCTCGCGTTCCGCACGCTCGCGCTCCCGGCGCGCCTGTATCGACATGCTCCCAATTCTAGCACCGCTAGCGCTTCTGTCATTGTTCTGCTAGCGTCGTCCTCGTTCCTAGCAACGCTAGCTCTTGGAGACGGACATGCTCACCACCATTGCCTACGGCCTGGCCATCGCCCTCAACCTGATGGTCGTGCTCATCGGCGCGCGCTTCCTGTTCGTCCCGATCGCCGCGGCCACCGGTTACGGCGTCCCCGCCAAGCAGGACGGCGACCGGGCCTACCTGACCATCAAGGGGCTGCGCGACGGCACGTACGGGCTGCTCGGCCTGGCCCTGCTGGCCTTCGTCGGCGCCCAGGCCGAAGCCTGGTTCATGCTGATCGTCGCGCTGCTCCCGCTGGGCGACACCCTGATCGTGCTGCGCAACGGCGGCACCAAGGCGGTCGCCTTCGGCGTGCACTTCGCGACCGCCGTCGCCCTCCTGGTCAACGCCGCCCTGCTCTTCGCCGTGTGACCCGGCGATCCCGGAGCTACCCCGCCGTCGCCGTCCGTACGTCCCGCTCGATCTCCCGCCGGGACGTGCGCAGCGGCGAGAACCACATGACCACCGGACCGGCCAGCATCCCGGCCGAGAACACCACAAGCGTGGCGCGCATGCCGATCCCGCCAGCCAGCGCCCCGGCCAGCACCGCGCCGACCGGCGTGGCGGCCCAGGTGAGCCAGCGGGACGTGGCCGCCAGCCGCCCCTGCATCTCCTTGGGCGTCAGGAGCTGCCGCAGACTGCGCTGGGTGCTCTGGAAGACGAGCGTGACGATGATCATCAACGTCCACGAGACGCCCACCACGAGCTGCCCGGCCAGTCCAGGACCCACCAGCCCGATCGACCCGCTGCACAACGGGTACGCGAAGGCGGCCCCGAGCAGCACGCGCGGCATGCCGCACCGGTCGGTGAGCGGCCCCGCGACCGTCCCGGCCGCCAGCCCGCCGGCCATGCTCACCCCGAACACCAGGCCGGTCGCCAGCCCCGACCAGCCGAGCTCCCGTACGACGTAGTTGACCTCCAGCGCGCTCAGCCCGGCGATGCAGAAGCTGACCGTGGCCATGTAGAGCACCAACGGCCCGATCACCCGATGGCGGACGACGTACCGCAGCCCCTCCCCGATCTGCTCGCGCAGCCGAGGGGCCCGCTCCTTCCGCTCCGGCCTGGCCTCCGGCGACCGGATCAGCGCGAGCGCCAGCGCGCCTCCCAGGTAGGACAGCGCGTCGGCGAGCACCGCCTTGGCCGGCCCGAACAGCGAGATCAACAGCCCGCCGACCGGCTGCCCCGCCATCCCCGCGACCGTGACCGTGCTGGTGAGCTTGGCGTTCCCCGCCATCAACCGCTCAGGCCCGAGCAACGTCAGCGGGTACGTCTGGTAGGCGGGCGTGAAGAACACCTCGCACGTCGCGACCACCAGCGCCACGGCGTAGAGCTGGCCGAGCGTGAGCCCTCCGGCCACGGCCGCCAAGGGGACCGTCCCCATCGCGCACCCGGACACGAGGAACGTGACGATCATCACCGGCCGCTTGCGCCACCGATCGCTCAGGGCCCCCGCCGGCAACGACGCGAACAACACCGGCAACCGGCGCGCCGCCGTCAGCAGTCCGAGCTCCATCGGCGAGGCGTCCAACATGAGCCCCGCGACCAGGGGTAACGCCAGATAGGAGATCTCGTTCCCGAGGGAACTGGTGGTCTGGCTGCTCCACAGAAGCACGAAATCCCGATGCCGCCACAACGACCCCGCTCCCAACATCCGCGACATTCTGCCACCCCGTTCGACGTGGCCGGTTCGGTTTGGGGCCGGTTCGGTTTGGGGCCGGTTCGGATCGGGGCCGGTTCGGATCGGGGCCGATTCGGATCGGGGCCGGTTCGGCGCTAGGTCGCCAGCCAACCGAGGTCCGGCGCCGGGACGTCGAGGACCGTCCCTTCACGGATGTGCCAGCATCGCGCCTGGCCGCGCTCGTCGGTGACCACGAACACTCCCCGCGGACGGTCTCCGTCCTCGTCCACAGGCGGCAGGGCGGCCAGCCGTTCGACCTTGGCCCGGATCTCGTGCAGCGCGCCCTCTCTGACGTCGCCACCGTAGAACAGGTAGAGCGTCCAGTTGAAGGGCTTCCCCGGCCACGCCCACCCGCCGGAGTAGGGGTCGTCGTCCGCGACGATGCGCTCGGCCGCCGGCTTCTGAGCGAACCCCAACTCAATCCACCCTCTGACCGAGACGTACATCCCCATGGGCCAGATCCTACGAACGCTTCGCGAATCACCCCCTTCACCGGAGGGACCAGCACGCACCCTGGCATTGTCCACAGCCGTCGCTGCTAACTTTCCGGCGGCTGCCAAAGAAGAATGGCCCATCTGGCCCCCTTGGGCGCCTCGACCTTGACGCTACGGACGGCCACGGGGTCGGGGACCACGCTGACGCGCACACCCCCAGGCTCGGCATTGCACTGATGAGGAAGCTGCGATCCGTCTACGCGGACGATCATCGTCCCGCTCGCCCCCAAGCAGTCGACCTCCAGACGAAACGATTTCCCCATGCTGAGTTTCGTGGCCCAGCGGTGCGTCTGCCCGTCCTCTTCGACATGATGAAGCAACACCTTGCCCTTGGCGCTTCTCGAAAGATCTGCGAGCACGCGATTGACAGGGGGAGGATCGATCACGAAGTGAGGCGGTGATTCCGCGCGCCGTCCTGGAAAAGAAATCGCACAACCGGCCAAGAGCGACGAGACGGCGGCAACGGCCACCACGTATTTGCGCATGTCCCCCCTCAGTCGATCAAGCCGCGACAAGGCTACGGCAGCAATACGATCCCCACCGGCCCTCGTAGGCGGTGCGGACGTCCACCCGAGCTCGGCCGCCGTCTCCCTGGAGCTCAGGTTCCGTGCATGCGGACGGCACGCCGCAACATCACGCTTGGCCTGGTGAAATTCGGCCTTGCTGTAATGCGGCGATAATCCGGACCCGCTTCGTAGCCCGCTGGGCGGTAATTAGGCATTCAACGTATTGCTATCACGGACGGTTGTAATGCGTACGCGGTTGAACCGGCCGCCCGCGGGGGCCCTGGGCCGGGTGCCGTACATCTCAATCACCGGAACGAGGGGCAAGCGACCATGGCGACCTCATTTGGAGCGGCCGAGACCGTCCTGAACAGCGACAGCAGATGGATCGCCTACGTCGACGCGGCCAATCTGTACTACGGGATCTGCGAAAGTGCGGGCGCCGCCTACTGGCGGGTGGACGTCGTCAGAATGTGCGACCAGCTATTGAAGGCGTACAACGGCAAGCTGGCCAAGGTGAAGTACTTCACCACCGCGCTGAGCGGCAGGGCCGGGGTGGATCAGAAGCAGTTCGAACAGGACACCATCCGCGTCTACGGCAAGCAGTTCCAGCCGTTCATGGGGAAGACCAAGTACGACGACAAGACCGGCAGCTTCAAGGAGAAGCAGGTCGACGTTCGGCTGGCGGCTCACCTGGTCGGCGACCTGTGCACCAAGGCGTGCGAGGCGGCACTGGTGGTGAGCTCTGACTCCGACCTGGCCGCGGCGATCGGCGAGGCCAGGTACTACGCGCCGGGCAGGACCATCGTGGCGGCTCACCCCGACGGCGTGCTTTCCGGTGCCTACACCGATCTCGTCAACGAGGCCATCCCGATCGACGCCGGCATGTACAAGAACGCCGCCCGCCTGGACGTGACCCTCACGAAATACCGCAAGTAGGAAGCGGATTCGCGCTCCCGCCGTTCCGCCCGAGACGAGCAGGCCCTCAGCCGGGTGCGGTGGTAGCCGACCGGGGATCGGGTGATGGGCCGGCCGGCGGATCGTCCGACCCACCGTCCTTCGACCTCACCCGAAATCCCCACGCCGAGCGCCGCCGCGCCCCCGGCTGGTGTCGATGCGAATTTGCCGCCAAACGCTCAAAAGGCCGTCTCCCGATCTTCGGGAAACGGCCTCTGTATTGAGAGAAACTGTGGGGCTACCAGGACTTGAACCTGGGACCTCTTCCTTATCAGGGAAGCGCTCTAACCGTCTGAGCTATAGCCCCGCGCACACCGAACGGTATCGCATTCGCCTCTGGGAGGCGAACCAGTTGTTCGGACGAGAAAAGCTTACCGTGTCCGACGGGCTGCTCGTGCCGTACCAGCCACCCCGGTACGGCACGAGCCCCCGCCCGAACCTGTTATTCGGCCTCGCTGAACGTCACCTCAACGCCCCCGACCAGGTCGGAAGCGATGTTGTAGATGACCGCGCCCAGCGTGGACAGAGCGGTGATCAGCACCACGTTCACGGCGCCGATCAGCGCGGTGTACCCGAGGATGCGCACCGGCTCGAACCACGAGGCGATGTTGATCGGGATCGAGCTCTGTCCCTGCTCACCCTTGCCGAGCTGGTTGACCAGGTCGACGAGTGAGTCGAACACCCCCAAGGCCGACAGCACGCCGTACAGGACGGCCACTGCCACGAAGAGCACCACGAAGCAGACCAGGGACACCACGAAGCTGAACTTCATGGCCGACCACGGCTCGATGCGGCGCAGCACCAGGTGTGCCTTGCGGGGCAGCCTGGACCCCGCGTTGTTCGACGACTTCTTCTTGGGCATCTCGACGGGCGGAGGCGCCTCGCTGGTGAGCGACGGACGGATGCGCACCGTCTCGTTGCCCTCCGCCTGCGGCTCGTCCTTGGAGCGGGGCTGAGCGGCGGCGCCCTTCGCGGGCGTCCTGTCCTGCTCGCCGTCGACCGAATGGAAGATTTCCGGCTCAGTGGACTTCTTCGGCTGCTGTCCGTTACCCGACGCCGCCTGGGCTCTGGCGGTGCCACCCTGGGCGCTCATGATTTACTCTCCTCCCCCGTCTTCCTCATTCTCCACCGGAGTCTCCATCGACTCCGCGTTCCGGGCGAGGGCAACCACGCTGTCGCCTTCGGCGAGGTTCATCAATCGCACTCCCATGGTCTGGCGGCCGGACTGCTTGATCTCGCCGGCACTCGTCCGGATCACCCCGCCGGCAGACGTGATCGCGAAGACCTCGTCCTCTGGGTTGACCATGACGGCTCCGACCAGCTTGCCACGGGAACTCACGATTTTCGCAGTCAGCACGCCCCTACCGCCACGTCCTTGAACTGGATACTGCTCCACTGGCGTCCGTTTTGCGTACCCAGCCTTCGTGGCGATAAGCACATCTTGACCGTCGGCGATCCGATTCATGGCGAGAAGTTCGTCTCCTTCGAGGAACCTCATGCCGATGACACCGCTGGTCGCGCGGCCCATGGGCCGCAGCGCCTCGTCGGAGGCGGTGAACCTGATCGACTGCGCGCCCTTGGAGACGAGCAGCAGATCGTCGGTCTCGGAGACCAGGCGGGCGCCGATGACCTCGTCGTCCTCGCGCAGGTTGATCGCGATCAGACCGCCGGACCTGGGGGAGTCGTACTCGGACAGGCGCGTCTTCTTGACCAGGCCGCTGCGCGTGGCGAGCACCAGGTAGGGGGCGACGTCGTAGTCGCGGAGGTCGAGAACTTCCATGACTGTTTCGTCGGGCTGCATGGCCAAAAGGTTCGCGAGATGCATGCCACGGGCGTCACGTCCGGCATCAGGCAGCTCGTACGCCTTGACCCGGTACACCCGGCCCTTGTTCGTGAAGAACAGCAGCCAGTGGTGCGTCGTGGTGACGAAGAAGTGGTCGACGATGTCGTCCTGGCGCAGCTGGGCGCCGCGGACGCCCTTGCCGCCCCGCTTCTGCGCCCGGTAGAGGTCGGTACGGGTGCGCTTGGCATAACCGCCGCGGGTGATCGTGACGACGATCTCCTCCTCGGCGATGAGGTCCTCGATCGACATGTCGCCGTCGTAGGCGATGATCTCGGTCTTGCGCTCGTCGCCGTAGCGGTTGACGACCTCGGCCAGCTCGTCGCCGATGATCTCGCGCTGGCGGGCCTCGCTGGCCAGGATCGAGTTGTACTCGGCGATCTGGGTCATCAGGGCGTCGTACTCGTCCTGGATGGCCTGCCGCTCCAGGGCGGCCAGCTTGCGCAGCTGCATGTCCAGGATGGCCTGCGCCTGGACCTCGTCGATCTCCAGGAGCCCCATGAGGCCCTGCTGGGCGTGCGAGGCCGACTCCGAGGCCCGGATGAGGGCGATGACGTCGTCGAGCCGCTCAAGGGCCCTCAGCAGCCCGCGCAGGATGTGCGCGCGCTCCTCGGCCTTGCGCAGCAGGTAACGCGTCCGGCGGACGATGACCTCGACCTGGTGGGCCACGTAGTGCCGGATGAACTGGTCGAGCCGCAGCGTGCGCGGCACGCCGTCGACCAGCGCCAGCATGTTGGCGCCGAAGGTGTCCTGGAGCTGGGTGTGCTTGTACAGGTTGTTGAGCACGACCTTGGCGACCGCGTCGCGCTTGAGCACGATCACCAGGCGCTGCCCGACCCGCGAGGAGCTCTCGTCGCGTACGTCGGCGATGCCCGTGAGCTTGCCCTCGCGGACCAGCTCGGCGATCTTCAGTGCCAGGTTGTCCGGGTTGACCTGGTACGGCAGCTCGGTGACGACGAGCGCCTGCCGGCCCTTGTCCTCCTCGACCTCGACCACCGCGCGCATGGTGATCGAGCCGCGCCCGGTGCGGTACGCGTCCTCGATGCCCCGGCGTCCGACGATCAGCGCCTTGGTCGGGAAGTCGGGCCCCTTGACCAGCCTGATCGAGGCTTCGAGCAGCTCCTCGTCGTCGGCCTCGGGGTTCTCCAGGTACCACCGGACGGCGGCCGAGACCTCGCGCAGGTTGTGCGGCGGGATGTTGGTGGCCATGCCGACCGCGATGCCGCCCGAGCCGTTGACCAGCAGCTGCGGGAAGCGCGCCGGCAGGACGTCGGGCTCCTGCGACTTGCCGTCGTAGTTCGGGCGGAAGTCGACGGTGTCCTTGTCGATGTCGCGCAGCATCTCCATCGCGATGGGCGCGAGCTTGCACTCGGTGTACCGCATCGCGGCCGCCGGGTCGTTGCCCGGCGAGCCGAAGTTGCCCTGCCCGTCGACCAGGGGATAGCGCAGCGACCACGGCTGGGCCAGACGGACCAGCGCGTCGTAGATCGAGGTGTCGCCGTGGGGGTGGTAGGTGCCCATCACGTCGCCGACGACGCGGGCGCACTTGAAGTAGCCGCGGTCGGGACGGTAGCCACCGTCGTACATCGCGTAGAGCACCCGCCGGTGCACCGGCTTGAGACCGTCGCGCACGTCGGGCAGCGCCCTGGACACGATGACGGACATCGCGTAGTCCATGTAACTGCGCTGCATCTCGGACTGGATGTCCACCGGTTCGATGCGGTCAGCCGGGGGAGTGGTGTTCACGTCCGTCACAGGTTTAGGTCCTTCTTAAACGTCGAGGAAGCGAACGTCGCGCGCGTTGCGGATGATGAAGTCGCGCCGCGCCTCGACGTCCTCGCCCATGAGCACGCTGAACAGGTCGTCGGCCTGGGCCGCGTCGTCGAGCGTGACCAGGCGCAGCAGTCGCGTCGCCGGGTTCATGGTGGTCTCCCAGAGCTGGCCGGCGTTCATCTCGCCGAGGCCCTTGAACCGCTGGACGTTGTCCCGCGGGCGCGGGTCTGCCTTGCCCTGCGCGATGCCGTCGTTGATGACCGCGTCGCGCTCGGCGTCGGAGTAGGCGTAGGAGGCGTCCTCGCCCTTCCGGTCCCACTTGATCTTGTAGAGCGGCGGGCAGGACAGGTAGACGTGCCCGGCCTCGATCAGCGGCCGCATGAACCTGAACAGCAGCGTCAGCAGCAGGGTGTTGATGTGCTGGCCGTCGACGTCGGCGTCGGCCATCAGGATCACCTTGTGGTAACGCAGCTTGGCGATGTCGAACTCGTCGTGCACGCCCGTGCCCAGGGCGGTGATGAGCGCCTGGACCTCGTTGTTCTTCAGGACCTTGTCGATCCGCGCCTTCTCGACGTTGAGGATCTTGCCGCGGATGGGCAGGATCGCCTGGAAGCGCGAGTCGCGGCCGCCCTTGGCCGAGCCGCCGGCCGAGTCGCCCTCGACGATGAACAGCTCGCACTTCTCCGGGTCGTTCCACTGGCAGTCGGCCAGCTTGCCGGGAAGGCCGCTGCCGGACTCCAGGAGCGACTTGCGCCGGGTCAGGTCGCGGGCCTGGCGGGCCGCTATGCGGGCGCGGCTGGCCTGCAGCGACTTGTTGATGATGTCCTTGGCCTCGCCGGGGTTGCGCTCGAACCAGTCGCGCAGGTGGTCGTTGCAGGCCTTCTGCACGAACGACTTGGCCTCGGTGTTGCCCAGCTTGGTCTTGGTCTGGCCCTCGAACTGCGGGTCGGACAGCTTGACCGAGATGATCGCGGTCAGCCCCTCGCGGACGTCCTCGCCGGAGAGGTTGTCGTCCTTGCCCTCCTTGAGGAACTTCTGCTCGCGCGCGTAGCGGTTGACGATGGTCGTCAGCGCCGCGCGGAAGCCCTCCTCGTGGGTGCCGCCCTCGGCGGTGTTGATCGTGTTGGCGAAGGTGTACACCGACTCCGCGTAGGAGTTGTTCCACTGCATCGCGATCTCCACCGCGATGCCGTCGCCCTCCTCCTCGAAGGCGACGATCGACGCGTGCGCCGGCTCCTTCTTGGCGTTGAGGTGCTTGACGAAGTCGGCCAGACCGCCCTCGTAGTGGTATTCGACCGTGCGGGGCTCGCCGTTGACGTGGTCGGGACGCTCGTCGGCGAGCGTGATCGTCAGGCCCTTGTTGAGGAAGGCCATCTCCTGGAAGCGGCGCGAGAGCGTCTCGTAGTTCCAGGTGGTGGTCTCGAAGATCTCGGGATCGGGCCAGAACGTGATCGTGGTGCCGGTCTCGTCGGTCTCCTCGCCCCTGGCCAGCGGGGCCAGCGCCTTGGAGTTGACGAGGTTCAGCCGCCAGTAGTGGCCGTTCTGCTTGACCTCGACGTCCATGGCGGTGGACAGCGCGTTGACGACGGCCGAGCCGACGCCGTGCAGGCCGCCGGAGACCGCGTAGGACTGGCTGTCGAACTTGCCGCCCGCGTGGAGCGTGGTCAGCACGACCTCGACGGCCGAGCGCTTCTCCACAGGGTGGATGCCCGTGGGGATGCCGCGGCCGTTGTCGACCACGCGCACGCCGCCGTCGGCCAGCAGCGTGATGTCGATCCTGGTGGCGAAACCGGCCAGCGCCTCGTCCACCGCGTTGTCCACGATCTCGTAGACGAGGTGGTGCAGGCCGCGCTCACCGGTGGAGCCGATATACATACCCGGGCGTTTGCGAACCGCCTCAAGTCCTTCGAGTACGGTGATTGAGCTAGCGTCGTAGGACAACTGCGAAATCCTCCTGCCGCGGACACGCGGCGGGGGAGGCCGTCAACTTCATGCTGCCCCTACCGTGCCCGTCACCGTCGTGAGTGCCCCGATGCGCGGTCACCCGGGGGAGTCGGCTTGCTGCCGGGGTGACACGCAAGCGGACGTGTCCGGAATCCTTTTTCATTCTACCGCTTCCCGGAGCCCGTGGTGGCAATACACGCGCCTGTGATGCGCCCTAGCTCGATTTGCCCCCCACTCAAGCATCCCCCCTTCGGAAAGGGGGCTTATCGCGTCTGCGGCGGTCTGATCGCCCCCGGCGCCTAACCATAGGTGTCGCCGGGCCCCCTGCTTCCGGTCACCCGCAAACCCCCTGTGGGGCGGGGCGCGTTCTGCGGCCCCCTGACCTTGACCTTTGTCACGGAACCGTCACCCAGCTCCTCGTTGAGCCTGCGGATGAGGGTGCGCGCGAGCAGCCTGACCTGCGTCGCCCAGGCCGTGGAATCGGCCGCGATGAGCACCTCGCCGTCGTCGAAGGACTCCGGCCGGGTGTGGGCGGCCAGGTCGGGGCCGACGATCTCCTTCCACCGGCCGAACACCGCGCCGACGGCCGCCGAGCGCTCCCAGCCGCGGTCGGCCAGCAGGTCGGCGATGGCCCGGCCGAAGAGCTGGGGATCGCCGGCCTCCCTGCGCGGGCCGGCCTTGCGCCTGGGCTCGCGGCGCGGGAGCTGGCCGCGCTTGGCCGCGTCGGCCTTGGCCTGCGCGAGCTTCTCCCTCGCCATGGCGGCCCCCCTGGCCGCCGCGTTGTGCTGCTCATCGGACACGGGTCACGCTCCCCTCAGCGACGTCGAAACGGGCCCCCGCCAGCTCCTTCGGCACGTCGTCTGGCACGGCGGCGGTGATCAGCACCTGTTCGGCCGGCGCGACGATCTCGGCCAGCCTGCGCCGGCGCTGGCTGTCGAGCTCGGCGAACACGTCGTCGAGGATCAGCACCGGGTCGCCGCCGTCGGCCCGCAGCAGGTCGTAGGCGGCCAGCCGCAGCGCCAGCGCGAACGACCACGACTCGCCGTGGCTGGCGTAGCCGCGGGCGGGCAGGTCGCCGAGGCCCAGGATCAGGTCGTCGCGGTGTGGGCCGACGAGGGTGACGCCCCGTTCCAGCTCGGCCTGGCGGACCTCCGACAGCCGGTCACGGAGCTGCTGTTCAAGGGTTTTCCCCAAGTCTGTGGATAACGTCTGCGCCTCGGGAGATCCCCGCTCACCGGCGACTTCGTCCTCCGCGCCGTCCCCACCTGTGGACAACGTGCTGCGGTAGGCCAGCGTCGCGGGGGCGCTCGTGGGGGCCAGCGCGGCGTAGGCCCCGGCCACCAGCGGACGCAGCGCCTCGATGAGCTCCAGCCGCGCCCGCAACAGCTCCGCGCCGTGCCTGGCGAGGTGGGCGTCCCACACCTCCAGCGTGCTCAGGACGTCGCCGGCGCCCGCGGCGGCGAACGCGGTGTCACTCTCGGCCCGCCGGGCGCTCCTGCTGCCCCTGCGGGCCTGCGCGGCCGTGCGCAGCAGGGCGCCGCGCTGCTTCAGCACCCGGTCGTAGTCGGCCCGGACCCCGGCGAACCTCGGGGCCCTGGCCACGAGCAGGTCGTCGAGGAATCGGCGGCGCTCCGACGGGTCGCCCTTGGACAGCGCCAGGTCCTCCGGCGCGAACAGCACCGTGCGCAGCAGCCCGATGACGTCGCGCGGCCTGGACACGGGGGAGCGGTTGAGCCGCGCCCGGTTGGCCTTCCCCGGGTTGATCTCCAGCTCCACCAGCGCCCGCCGGTCGTCCCTGTGGACGGCGCAGCGCACGATGGCCCGCGCGGCCCCCTGCCGCACCAGCGGCGCGTCGTTGGCCACGCGGTGGCTGGAGTGCGTCGCGACGTAGCCGAGGGCCTCGACCAGGTTGGTCTTGCCCTGGCCGTTGGGCCCGACGAGAGCCGTGACGCCCGGTTCCAGACCGAGCTCCACGGACGCGTAGGACCTGAAGTCGGTCAGCGAGAGGTGGGCGACATGCACCCCACGAAGGTTAGTCCGCCGCGGGGGCCGCCCGTGTCACCGGCGTGCCGTCCTGTGGAAAACCCCGGGCTTCCCCGGACGGCCTGTGGACCACGCGGCCGGACCGACCCGGCTGGGCCGGGCTATTCGGCTTCGCGCGGCGGGGTCACGTCGGCGCCGGGCGAGTCGGCGCCCTTGCCGGTGCTGCCCTCGGTCGAGGTGATCGCGTGGCCGCCGAACTGGTTGCGCAGCGCGGCGACGACCTTCATCGCGGGGGAGTCGTCCTGGCGCGAGGCGAACCGCGCGTAGAGGGCGGCGGTGATCACCGGCAGCGGCACGGCGTGGTCGACGGCCGCCTGGACCGTCCAGCGGCCCTCACCGGAGTCCTGGGCGTAACCGCGGAGCTGGTCGAGGTGCTCGTCGTCGTCGAGCGCCCGGACCATCAGGTCGAGCAGCCAGGAGCGGATGACGGTGCCGGTGCGCCAGCTGCTGAAGGAGCCCCTGACGTCCTTGACGACGTCGGACGCCTCCAGAAGCTCCCAGCCCTCCGCGAACGCCTGCATCATGCCGTACTCGATGCCGTTGTGGACCATCTTCGCGAAGTGGCCGGCACCGACGTCACCGGCGTGGACGAAGCCGTCCTCGCCCTCGGGCTTGAGCGTCTCGAAGATCGGCATGAGCCGCTCGACGTCGGCCTGCTCGCCGCCACACATGAGGGCGTAGCCGTTCTGGAGCCCCCACACGCCGCCGCTCACGCCGCAGTCGACGAAGCCGACGCCCTTCTCGCGCAGCTCGGCGGCGTGCTTCTGGTCGTCCACATAGTGTGAATTGCCGCCGTCGACGACGATGTCGCCCTCGTCGAGCAGCTCGCCGAGCTCGTCGATCGTCTGCTGGGTGGGCTTGCCCGCGGGAACCATGACCCACACCGCGCGCGGCGCGGACAGCCGTCCGACCAGCTCCTTCAAGCTGGCCACGTCGCTGATGCCGGGGTCGCGGTCGTAACCGACCACCTCATGGCCGCCGCGGCGCAGCCGCTCGGCCATGTTGCCGCCCATCTTGCCCAGTCCCACCATGCCGATCTGCATGACGCTCCTCTACCCCCTTGTCAGGCTTCCATCATCCCCGATGACGGGATCAGCCCGACAGGCGGATGGGCATGATCAGGTAACGGTAGTCCGTACCTGCGCCTTCGTCCACAGGCTTGCCCCCTGTGAGGATGGCGGGTTTGGTCGAGGTCGTCATCTGCAGGCGCGCCACGTCGGAGTCGATCGCGCCGAGCCCCTCCAGCAGGAACTGGTGGTTGAAGGCGATGTTCATCTCCTCGCCCTCGTAATCCACAGGCAGTGCCTCGACGGCCTGCGCCTCGTCGCCGCTGCCGGCCTCCAGCACGACCTCGCCGCTCCTGAACGCCAGGCGGACGGGGGTGTTGCGCTCGGCGACCAGGGCCACGCGCTTGACCGCCTCGACGAACGGGCCTGTGGACAGGTCGGCGCGCGCGGAGAACTCCGTGGGCAGCAGCGAGCGGTACTTGGGGAACTCGGGGTCGAGCAGCCGGGTCGTGGTGCGCCGGCCCGCGCTGGAGAAGCCGATCATGCCCTCGCCGGTGCCTCCGGCCGAGCTGAGCGCGATCTCCACCTCGGCGCCGGTGGTGCCGAGGGCCTTGGCGGTGTCGGCGAGCGTCTTGCCGGGGATCATCGCGATCGCGGCGAAGTCGGGCTGGCCGGGCTGCCACTTGAGCTCGCGCACGGCGAGCCTGTAGCGGTCGGTGGCGGCCAGGGTGACGGTGTCGCCCTCGATCTCCATGCGCACGCCCGTGAGCATCGGCAGCGTGTCGTCCCGGCCCGCCGCGACGGCGACCTGGCTGACGGCGGAGGCGAACACGTCGCTGCCCACCCGTCCGGCGGCCGGCGGCATGGCCGGCAGCGACGGGTAGTCCTCCACGGGCATGGTCAGCAGGGTGAACCGCGCGCTGCCGCACGTGACGACGGCCTTGGCGCCTTCCACCACGAAGTCCACAGGCTGTGCGGGAAGCGCGCGCGTGATCTCGGCGAGCAGCTTGCCCGAGACCAGGACGACGCCCGCCTCACCGGTGTGGAGTTCGAGCGTGACCTCGGCGGAGACCTCGTAGTCGAACCCCGACAGCTTGAGCTGCTGGCCCTCGGTCACCTCCAGGCGCATGCCGGCGAGCACGGGCACCGACGGGCGCGCCGGGAGACTGCGTGCCGTCCATGCCACCGCCTCAGCGAGGACGTCTCGCTCGATTCGGAACATCACGGTGATCAGCCTCCTGGGTTCGTCGTTGATTCAAGTGTTCACTCTCCCGCACCGCGGTTCGGGGAGAACCCCTCTATGGGTCTTTGATTTTCTTAGTAAGAGAGATAAGAGGTCATCACACTAGGGGCTGTGGGAACTGTGGACAACTGATGTCCTCGCAGCTCAGTGCCCCTGTTTTCATCCACCGAGGGTGTGGGTGACGCCTGGGGGAAACTTCGCCGCCTGGGGATGAAGTTTCGTTGCCCACAGGCCGTCCCCAGATCATGGGGTGTTCATCCACCGGTTATCCACGAGGTTTCCACAGGTTGTCCACGGGGTAAGAGGGGGCCTTCTGGAGTCCCAGATCGACTGTTCACAGGCCGTCCACACGTTATCCACGAGTCATCCCCAGGTTCTCCTCAGGATGTCCCCAGATTCGTCCCCAGCCCTTGTGGGTGGATTTTTCCCGGCATTGGTGGTCGTACCGACGCGCCGATTTTGCGTTTCCGCTGGTCCACAGTGTTTTCCACAGGCTGTGTACGAGCATCAAGATCCACGCTTGCTCTGTTTGATACGCATTGTCAGCTCGTTGACCTGGTTGTACATCGACCTGCGCTCGGCGATGAGCGACCGGATCTTGCGCTCGGCGTGCATCACGGTGGTGTGGTCGCGGCCGCCGAACTGCTGCCCGATCTTCGGCAGCGACAGCTCGGTCAGCTCGCGCGCCAGGTACATGGCGATCTGCCGGGCGTTGACGAGCGCGCGGCTGCGCGAGGTGCCGCACAGGTCTTCGATGCTGATGCCGAAGTAGTTGGCGGTCTCGGTCATGATGGCCGCGATCGTGATCTCGGTGTCGGACTCCGAGGTGATCAGGTCCTTCAGCACGACCTCGGCGAGCTGCAGGTCCACACCCTGCCTGTTGAGGCTGGCGAACGCGGTCACCCTGATCAGGGCGCCCTCCAGCTCGCGGATGTTGGTGGAGATCCGGCTCGCGATGTACTCCAGCACCTCGGGCGGCGCGGCCAGGCCCTCCTGGATGGCCTTCTTCCGCAGGATCGCGATGCGGGTCTCCAGCTCGGGCGGCTGGACGTCGGTGATCAGGCCCCACTCGAACCGGTTGCGCAGCCGGTCCTCCAGCGTGATGAGCTGCTTGGGGGCGCGGTCGCTGGAGATGACGATCTGCTTGTTGGCGTTGTGCAGGGTGTTGAAGGTGTGGAAGAACTCCTCCTGCGTCTGCTCCTTGCCCTCCAGGAACTGGATGTCGTCCACAAGCAGGATGTCGATCGCCCGGTAGCGGCCGCGGAAGCCGTCGGCCTTGTGGTCGCGGATGCTGTTGATGAAGTCGTTGGTGAACTCCTCCGAGCTCACGTACCTCACCCGGGCGCCGTCGTACAGGCTCTGCGCGTAATGCCCGATCGCGTGCAGCAGGTGGGTCTTCCCCAGGCCGGAGTCGCCGTAAATGAAGAGCGGGTTGTACGCCTTCGCGGGGGATTCGGCCACCGCCACGGCCGCGGCGTGCGCGAACCGGTTGCTGGCGCCGATGACGAATGTCTCAAATGTGTACTTCTGGTTGAGCCGCGCCGGCTCGCTGGGCTTGTTGCTCTTCGCTTCCCAGCGATTCGGCGCCGGCTCCGGCGCTTTCTCCACAGGCGGTGTGTACGGCTGCACCTGTTCAAAAGAGAACGAAGGCTGTGGATATTCGGTGGACGCCGGAGGCTGCTCGGGCTGTGGAGAATAGAACTGCGGAGGCTCGGATGCCTGGTAGTGCTGGGGTTGCACCGGCTGTGTGTAACGCGGCTGGCTATCCACACTCTGGGGATAAGGCACATTCACAGGCTGTTGATGGGTGTCTGGCAAAGGCTGTTCTGGAGCCGTGGTGTCGATCATCACGGCCAGCCGCATCGTCATCCCCAGTTCCTGGGACAGCGCGTGGGCCACCAGCGGGCGCAACTTGCCCTCGATGAGGTCCTTGAGGAAGTCGTTGGGGACGCCGAGCACGATCGTGTCGTCCGCGAGGGCGATCGGACGGACCATCGACAGCCAGGTGCGCTGCTGGATGGGCACGTTCTCGTTGAGGAAGTTGCCCAGGGCCCTCGCCCATACCGTGCCGAGGTCGACACCACTCATGGTGCGGCTCCCCTCCTTCCTCTCGCGGCCCCCCGCGATCGTTTATCCACATGACCGTGGTCGCCCCGAGCGGTCGGCGACCCCTTCGTCCACAGCGTGGCGGCAGGGCTTCGTACCCAGGTCCTCCACAGGAGATCCACAGGCTGTGCACGGTGTTTCCGGTGGTCCAGAAGGGCCGACAGTATCCATGTGCACAGCTGTGTTCAAGACGTTGTCCACAGCGTAGTGGCACCTGGATGCACAAACTGTGGACGTGGGCCCGGCGGTGGAAAAGTCGCCTGTGGATCAGTGGATAACCCGTTCGGTTTGACCTGAGACGCCGTTGGCCCGTAACGTACGACGGTCGGCTTGCCACGCGACGGCTATTTCGCGTGCCCTCGCTCCCACGGCAGGCCAGCCATGTGTGTATAAGCGCCCCTGGGCGCACCTTCAAGCCTGGAGCCCACCCGTGAGCAAGCGTACTTTCCAGCCGAACAACCGTCGCCGCGCGAAGACCCACGGCTTCCGGCTGCGGATGCGCACCCGGGCCGGTCGCGCCATCCTCGCCGCCCGTCGCCGTAAGGGCCGCGAGAAGCTGTCGGCCTGATCGACCCGCGCCCGAAGTCTGGCCCGTCGGTGTACCTCGCCGACGGGCGTTAGGCGTATACGGTGCTGTCCCGTCAATCCCGCATGCGGCGCGGGGACGAATTCGAAGCGGCCGTCCGGCGCGGCAAGCGCGCCGGACGCCCCACTTTGGTGGTGCATCTCAACCTTTCTGGGGAAGAGACACCTCTGGTTGGTTTCGTGGTGAGCAAGGCCGTTGGTGGCGCGGTGACCCGGAACAAGGTCAAACGACGGCTCCGACACCTGATGCGCGACCGTCTCGACCGGCTGCCGCGAGGTAGCCTGCTGGTGGTACGCGCCAATCCACCGGCCGCGTCCGCGTGCGTCGAGCAACTGGCCGCCGATCTCGACGCCGCGCTGGATCGTTTGCTGAGGCGGCGCGAGTCCTCGACGGGTGGACACAGATGACGGAGCAGCCGCAAGGGATGCCGGGCCTCGCCGCCCGGGCGCTGATCATCCCCATTCGGTTCTACCGGGCCTTCATCAGCCCGATGCTCGGTCCACGCTGCCGGTTCTACCCGTCGTGCAGCGCGTATGGGCTCGAGGCGATTGCCGTACATGGGGCATTGCGCGGCACATGGCTGACTGTCCGGCGCATCGGGCGGTGCCACCCATTCCATCCCGGAGGTATAGACCCGGTGCCCCCACGCCCGGTCCGGTCCCACGAAACGCAAGGGAGCTAGCTCGGTGGAGCTGTCCTGGCTCAATTGGCTGTACACGGCCGTCGCCCAAGTCATCACCTGGATCCACCAGGTCTACAGCACTTTCCTCGACCCCAACAGCGGGTTGACCTGGGCGCTGACCATCGTCACGCTGACCGTCTGCATGCGGATCCTCATCTTCCCGCTGTTCCTCAAGCAGATGCGGTCGTCGCGGAAGATGCAGGAGCTGGCACCGAAGGTCCAGGAGCTCCGCAAGCGCTACAAGAACGACAAGCAGCGCATGAACCAAGAGGTCATGGCGCTGTACCAGGGCGCGGGCGCCAACCCCCTCGGTGGCTGCCTCCCCGTCGTGGCGCAGTTCCCGATCTTCATCTCGATGTTCACCGTGCTGCGGGCCATCGCCGCCGACCAGGCCAAGTTCGGCATGTCGCAGGAGCTGGTCGACAGCGCCAAGCACGCGCTGATCATCAACGCCCCCCTGCCCGCCACGTTCTTCGAGGCGCCGGACATCGCCCAGAAGGTCGTCATCGGCTTCTTCGTGGCGATCAGCTCGCTGACCACGTTCCTCACCGTCCGGCAGAGCGTGACCCGCTCGATGGCGCAGATGCCGGACAACCCCATGGCGCAGCAGCAGAAGATCCTGATGTACATCTCGCCGCTGTTCGCCTTCTTCAGCCTCAACTTCCCGCTGGGCCTGATCCTCTACTGGGTCACCACCAACCTGTGGACGCTGGGCCAGCAGCACTGGTTCTACAGCCGGCACCCGATGCCGCAGTTCGACGCCAAGGGCAACGCCATCCCCGTGACGCCCAAGCCCGGCCTTGTGGCCAAGATGCGCAAGACCACCCCGGCAGAGGAAGCCCCTCCCGCCGCTCCGGAGCCTAAGATCATTAGGCAGCAGCCCAGCCGCCAGTCCCGCAGCAAGCGCACCGGCAGCAAGAAGTCTTGAACACGAAGGAGAGGCCGGCCATGACCGAGGCCGAGCAGGAGAAGGCTCCTGATCTCAACGCGCTTGAGCAGGAAGGCGAGATCGCTGCCGACTACGTCGAGGGCCTTCTCGACATCGCCGACATCGACGGCGACATCGACATGGACGTCGAGGGCGACCGTGCCATGGTCTCCGTCGTGGGGCTCAAGGGCAACGAGCTGGTGGGCCCCGCGGGCGAGGTCCTGGAGGCGCTGCAGGAGCTGACCCGGCTGGCCGTCCACCGGCAGACCGGGGAGCGGTCGCGGCTCATGCTCGACGTCGCCGGCTACCGCGAGCGGCGCCGGGCGGAGCTGAGCAAGCTCGGCACCGAGATCGCCAACCAGGTCAAGGAGAAGGGTGAGCCGAAGGCGCTGCACCCGATGACTCCGTTCGAGCGGAAGATCGTCCACGACGCGGTGGCGGCCGCCGGGCTGCGCAGCGAGTCCGAGGGTGAGGAGCCGCAGCGGTACGTGGTGGTCCTTCCCGCCTGAAACGTGCATGGTGAGCCGGTTCGGCCGTCTGTCGGCGCTTGGGTGCGCTGATGGGCGGCCGTTTCCGTGTCTATAGCTGTACGTACGGGATGCGGGGGTTGTGTGGCCTTCTAGCGGGATTGCTGGCTTGCCTCCGTGCTTGTGCGGATCGATCCCTGTTCTTGTTGTGGGGGAGTTGTTCGGGGCTTTCGTGCGCTGGCGTTCTGGCTTGATGCTGTTAGCGGGGGAGTGAGCGGGTTTGTGCGCTTGCCTTGGCAGTCATCCCGAAAAGTGTCTCTAAGTGCTTCTTTCGGGCTATATGCGCTTAATGTCGTTTGTAGGGGATCTGGTGTCGAGGGTGGATCGGGAGGGGTACGCGGCGGCGTGCTCGACCGTCACCCACATGCCAGCCCGCTAGTCTTCCAGTGTGATCTCACATCTAGCCTTGGGTGGACACCGCCCCTAGAACGTCGAGACACCCACCGTCGAACGCCCACCGGCATCACCGCCGAGCAGGCAACCTGAGTACGAACACCACCTGAGACCGAGAAAGGGCCAGCATCCAGTGAGCGAAGAGCTTCCGGCGCCGCCGGACATAGCGCGGGACGTCTTCGCCGGGGAGGCATGGGACCGCGCGAACGCGTTCGCCGCGATGCTGGCGGGCCCGGGCGTCGTCCGGGGACTGCTGGGGCCGCGTGAGGTGCCGCGGATCTGGGATCGCCACCTGCTCAACTGCGCCGTGGTCGCCGAGGCCGTGCCGCAGGACGTGCGGCTGGTGGACATCGGCTCGGGGGCGGGGCTGCCGGGGCTGGTGCTGGCCATCGTCCGCCAGGACATCGAGGTCACGCTGCTGGAGCCGTTGCTTCGCCGTACGGTGTTCCTGGAGGAGTGCGTCGAGGCGCTCAAACTGGACAACGTCGAGGTGCTGCGTGGGCGGGCCGAGGATCTGGCGGGGGAGCGGGAGTTCGACGTCGCCAGCGCTCGGGCGGTCGCACCGCTCGACCGGCTGCTGAAATGGGCCATGCCTCTTCTGCGTGAGGGCGGCGAGCTGATAGCCATGAAGGGCGAGCGCGCCGCCGGCGAGCTGGCCGAGGCCGAGTCCCAATTGCGGGCCTGCGGGGCCCGAACGGCCGAGCTTGTGACCGTCGGGCACGGTAAGGTCGAGCCGCCTGCAACATTGGTTCGGGTGGTAGCGGGTCGCGCGCCGGAGAGAGCCAGGCGGCGACGAAGGAGGTGACGGTTGTGCCAGTCGCGTCTTGCGGTCTTGGCTGGCCGGACAGCCGTCTGTCCGAGAGCCCAACCGGGGTTGGATGGCCCGAAATGGGCGTGTCGCAACAGCAAATTCCCGGCACCGGCACACCACTGGTTGAAAGGATGGCCAACGTGACCCAGACCCCCCTGAACCCCGGTGATTCGCCGTTGGTACGAGAGGCGCTCAGTTCAGTGGTTTCACGTGAAACACCTGCCACCACCCAACCGGCCGCCACCCAGCCAGCCGCCGAGCAGCCGGCCGCCACCCAGCGGGGTGGCACCGGTGGTGACGGCGACAACTCCTGGCCTCGGCCGGCGAAGTGCAGAGTGATCGCGGTGGCCAACCAGAAGGGCGGCGTCGGCAAGACCACCACGTCGGTGAACATCGCCGCGGCCCTGTCGATGCACGGCCAGCGCGTCCTCGTGGTGGACCTCGACCCGCAGGGCAACGCCTCGACGGCCCTGGCCACCGAGCATCGCGGTGACGTACCGGATGTCTACCAGGTGCTCGTCGACGATCTGCCCATGGTGGAGATCGTCAAGCAGGTCCCCGAGATGCCGAACCTCTACTGCGCGCCCGCCACGATCGACCTGGCCGGCGCCGAGATCGAGCTCGTCTCGCTGGTGGCGCGGGAGGCCCGGCTCCGGCGGGCGCTGGCGGCGTACGAGGCGGAGTTCGACTACATCGTCATCGACTGCCCGCCGTCCCTCGGCCTGCTGACGGTCAATGCCCTGGTCGCGGCGGAGGAGGTCATGATCCCGATCCAGTGCGAGTACTACGCGCTGGAGGGGCTGGGGCAGCTCCTCAGGAACGTCGACCTCATCAAGGCGCACCTGAACCCGGCTCTGCGGCTCTCCACGATCGTCCTGACGATGTACGACGGGCGTACCCGGCTGGCTTCGCAGGTCGCCGACGAGGTGCGGTCGCACTTCGGGGAGACGGTGCTGAAGACGGTCATCCCGCGTAGCGTCCGGCTCTCGGAGGCGCCCAGCTATGGGCAGTCGGTCATGACGTACGATCCGGGGTCGAGCGGGGCGATGGCGTACATGGACGCGGCCCGGGAGATCGCCCACCGCGCCACCGTGGCCTGACCTCCGGTCGCTCGCTGGTCTTTCGTGGGTACGGCTTGAGGGCGTAGCTGCCATGCCCGTGCCCCGGTGTGTCTGCGCCGGGTTGGTGCGGTGGACGTCGGCGGTGGGTGGTCTCGTCCGGCGTGGGTCGTGAGTTGGGCAGATTTGTAACCGTGTCGGCGTAAATCCCACAGGACTGTGTGTGGCGTGGGGGCACCCCGCTGGGCCCGCAACGGTAACCTCTCCTGGAGTGACCGGAATCGACCGGCTGGATGAGGAGACGCAGTTGAGTCAGCAGCGGCGGGGATTGGGCAAGGGACTCGGGGCGCTCATCCCGACCGGACCCATCGTTGACGGCCCGGGTACGGCGCCCGCTCCCTCGAACGGTTCCACGGTCGAGGCAGGCCCGATGCCGATCG
Organism: Nonomuraea sp. NPDC049646; assembly: GCF_044465525.1. Classification (NCBI taxonomy): domain Bacteria; kingdom Bacillati; phylum Actinomycetota; class Actinomycetes; order Streptosporangiales; family Streptosporangiaceae; genus Nonomuraea; species Nonomuraea sp. NPDC049646. The sequence continues at coordinate 47,226 of NZ_JBITLU010000009.1, forward strand.
CCGGTGCGTACTTCAAAGAGGTCGCGCTGAGCGCGATCGTGCCCAACCCTCGTCAGCCGCGTGATGTGTTCGACGACGAGCGTCTCAAGGAGCTTGCCGACTCCATTCGCGAGGTCGGCCTTCTGCAGCCCATCGTGGTGCGTTCCGTGGGTGGCGGCCAGTACGAACTGATCATGGGGGAGCGGCGCTGGCGGGCGTGCCAGCAGGTCGGTCTCGACCCGGTGCCGGCGATCGTCCGGAACACCCAGGACACCGACCTCCTCCGGGACGCGCTCATCGAGAACCTCCAGCGCGAGCAGCTGAACGCGCTGGAAGAGGCTGCGGCCTACCAGCAGTTGCTGGACGACTTCCAGGCGACCCACGAGCAGCTGGCCACCAAGGTCGGGCGCTCTCGGTCCCACATCACCAACACGCTCCGGCTGCTGAACCTCCCGCCGGAGGTTCAGTCCCGCGTGGCCGCCGGCATCATCAGCGCCGGGCACGCTCGCGCCCTGCTCGGGCTGAGCAGTGCGGAGGAGCAGGTCGAGTTGGCCAAGCGCATCGTGGCGGAGCTGCTGTCCGTGCGGGCGGTGGAGGAGATCGTCGCCATGGGCAGCGCGAAGGCCGCTCAGAAGGCGCCGCGTGAGCGGCAGGCGCCCAAGCCTACGGCTCCTGGCCTGACCCATCTGGCGGACCGGCTCTCCGACCACTTCGAGACGAAGGTCAAGGTCGACTTGGGGCGACGTAAGGGGCGGATCGTGGTGGAGTTCGCGACGATCGACGACCTTGAGCGCATCATCGGGACGATGGCGCCTGAGGCGGCACGGGCGATGCGAGAGCGCGAGGACTGACCTCGCCTGTTTCACGTGAAACCACTCGCTGTTTCACGTGAAACCCCATTCCTCGGGACTCCTCTCCTTTCCCGCCTTCTCTTATCCTCTCCACTTCGGTTCCTTTCTCTTCTTGGTTCGCCTGTATCCGGTCTTGCTGCGTCTTGTGAGAAGCGGTGGCAGGGCTGCGTCGTGGGTGTGGCATGCCGGGCGAGCGTGATTGCTTACTGGGCTAGAGCCTTGGGGCCTTTTCCGAGCGCTCCCCGTTCTCCGAGCGCTCCCCGTTCTCCGAGCGCTTTCGCTCGCCCGACTTTCCGGCTCTTGCCTAGGTCGCTCGGTGCCATGTGGTGAGTGCTCGGTGGCTTCCTTCGCTTCTAAGCGGCGTGGCTGTGGCCGCGCCTGGTGATCTCTGATTAGCCTCGGCCTCTTTCGAGATGAGTCTCGGATAGGTCGGCTCCCCGCTGTTCCACGCCCACGCATCCGCTCCTGGATGGGCGAGGGCACGTGTTTCACGTGAAACCCCTGCGGGACTCCGGCTGAAGAGGCGTGGCGGGAGGTGGTGTTTCACGTGAAACGGTGCGGGAGGAGGTCAGGAGGTGGCTGCCTTGCGGAGGGCGGCCAGGAAGTCGTCCACGTGTTCTTCGGTGGTGTCGAAGGCGGTCATCCAGCGGACCGTGCCTGCGGGCTCGTCCCAGTAGTGGAAGAGGTAGTCCTGCAGGAGCGATTCGGAGATGGCGTGGGGGAGGGTGGCGAAGACGGCGTTGGATTCCACGGGATGGGCGAGGGTGACGCCGGGGACGTCCGCAAGACCGTTCGCCAGGCGGAGTGCCATCTGGTTGGCGTGGGAGGCGTTGCGGTGCCACAGGTCGTCGGTCAGGAGAGCGGAGAGCTGGGCTGAGACAAAGCGCATCTTGGAGGCGAGCTGCAGCGACTGGCGGCGGAGGTAAGGGACTGCGTCCGTCAGGGACGGGTCCAGGACGACCACCGCTTCGGCGGCCATGGCGCCGTTCTTGGTGCCGCCGAAGCTGAAGACGTCGACGCCTACGTCCGTGGTGATGGCTTTCAGGGAGCAGTTCAGGTGGGCGGCGGCGTTGGCGAGACGGGCGCCGTCCACGTGAAGGCGTAGGCCGGAGGCGTGGGCCGTTTCGGCCAGGGCGGAGATCTCGGTGGGGGAGTAGCAGGTGCCCAACTCGGTCACCTGGGAGATGGAGACGACCGTCGGTTGCGGCTCGTGGTGCTGGCCGATGAGGTGGAGGTGGGCCTTGATGTCGTCCGGGTGGAGCTTGCCCTGAGGGGTGGGGATGGTTCGGAGCTTCACGCCCAGGAGGCGTTCCGTGGCGCCCGTTTCGTGGGTGGCGATGTGGGCGGTGTCGGCGCAGAGGATGGCGTCGTAGCGGCCGAGCATGAGGGCCAGGCCGACCATGTTGGCGCCGGCTCCGTTGAGTACGGCGAAGCCTTCCGCTCCGGGGCCGAACGTTTCCTTGATCTTGTGCTCGAAGGTTGAGGTCCAGGTGTCGTCACCGTAGGCGGGGGCGTCTCCCTGGTTGGCGGCGGTCATGGCGTTGAGGATGTCGGGGTGCACGCCTGCGTGGTTGTCGCTGGCGAAGCTCTTCGGGTGGGCGGGATTGATCGGCACACCGTAAGGCTATGCAAGGCGCCTGGGCGGAGGCAGTAAGGGGCGGGGGCGCCGGAGTAGTTCTCGCGGATGCCTCGCGGGTCGTTGGTGGTGGTGTTAGGGATGCACCGCACGAGGGACAGTGGCAGCAGCCGCCGTACAGGGCCGACAGCGATTGTTGCCAGGCGGGCCAAGGAGGACTGCCGTGCGGCGGGCAAGGTGAGGCGCCGAGCGGGGGACCGGAGCAGCATCACGCGAAGCACCCGGAAGTGGTTGCCTGGCGGACTAAGAGAGCTGTCGTGCGGCCACATTACGGGATGCGCCGCTCGGCGGACGAGAGCAGCAGCCGCGTGGGAGACGAGAGTGGCGGTCGCCTGGCGGGACGAGGGAGACGCCGCACAAGGGGCGAGGGAGCAGCAGCCGCGCGGCGGGACGGGGAGCACGAGAAGCGAGGGGGTAGCAGCCGCGCGGCGGGATGCGAGCGGTGAGTGCCCCGAGGCCAGAGGGAACTGTCGGGCGGCGGGCAACAGGAGGCACCGCACAAGGGGCGAGCAAGCAGCAGCTGTGCGCGGGACGAGAGCAATCACCGCCTGACGGACCATGGGGCCGGTCGCGCCGCGGACAACAGGCGGCGCCCGCAGCCCGACAACAAGGCAGTAGCCGCGCGGCAAAGAAGACCCGCCGCTGCACGGCGACGAACACTAGCCGCTGCGCGGCGAAGAAGACCCGCCGCTGCACGGCGACGAACACTAGCCGCCGCGCGGCGAAGAAGACCCGCCGCTGCGCGGCGACGAATAACAGCCACCACGCCGCGAAGAAGACCAGCCGCCACGCGGCGAAGGGAAGGGGGCGCCGCGTGGCGAAGAGGAACAGTTGCCCGTGAAGGAGAACAGTCGCCGCGCCGTGAAGGAGAACAGTCGCCGCGCCGCGAAGGAAACAGTCGCGGCGCGGCGGAGGAAAAGAGGTTGCTGCTAGAGGAGGTAGGTCAGGGGCGGGGGCGGTGGGCGGCGGTTTGGAGGAGGGTGCGGCAGAGGTCGCCGAGGTCGCGCCCCGCCGCCTCCACCGCCATAGGCAGCAGCGACGTCTCCGTCATCCCCGGCGCCACGTTCACCTCAAGGAAGTGCGGGTCGTCGGCCGCGTCCACGATCAGGTCGGTACGGGAGATGTCCCGCAGCCCCAACGCCGTGTGCGCCGTCACGGCCATCCGGGCGCACGCTTCGGCGGCGGCCGCGGAGAGGCGGGCGGGGGCGAAGAACTCGGTGTGCCCGGCGGTGTAGCGGGCGGCGTAGTCGTAGACGCCGGCGTCGGGGACGATCTCCACGGCCGGCAGCGCCACGGGCCCCTCGCCGAGGTCGACGACCGAGACCGACACCTCGACCCCCTCGACGTACCGCTCGATGAGAGCGGTGTCGCCGTAGGCGAAGCAGCCGACCATGGCGGCGGGCAGGTCTTCGGCCGTACGGACGATGGATGCGCCGAGCGCCGAGCCGCCGCGGGCGGGCTTGACGAACAGGGGGAGGCCGAGCCGGTCGATGATGCGGCCGAGCACGACGGTGGCGCCGAGATCGTGGAAGGTCTCCCTGGGGAGGGTGACGGACTCGGGGGTGCGCAGGCCGACCGAGCGTACGACGGCCTTGGCGGTGGGCTTGTCGAAGGCCACGCGGCAGGCGTCGGGGCCGGCGCCGACGTAGGGCACGTCGAGGAGTTCGAGCACGGACCGGATCGCGCCGTCTTCGCCCGCGCCGCCGTGGAGGGTGACGAACACCGCCTCGGGCGGGTCGGCGAGGATGGCGGGCACGAGGGAGGCGTCGGTGTCGCGGGCCTCCACGTCGATGCCCGTGGCGCGCAGCACCTCGCTCACCCGGCGGCCGGAGCGCAGGGACACCTCCCGCTCATAGGAGAGGCCCCCGGCCAGCACGAGCACGTGGCCCAGATCGCTCATCACATCTCCTCCGCTGATCGTACGCGTCCAACCGTACCGGCGGCTGGCGGCGAATGGTGTAGGTGAGGCCCGCACACGAGTACGGCCGGCGTCCCCGTCCCCGGGGAGCGCCGGCCGTACCGAGGAAGCTAGGCCAGTTCGGGCCCCGGCGTGTCAACGCCGGCCCGCTCGGGACCGGAGCCGGTGCCGAACATGTCCCGGAGCTGCATCTCCTGCTCGATCACCCCGGACAGGCGCCGGACGCCCTCGCGGATGCGGTCGGGCTCGGGGAAGCAGTAGGACAGTCGCATGTGCCGGGCGCCGCTGCCGTCGGAGAAGAACCCGGTGCCGGGCACGAACGCCACCCGCTCGGCCACGGCTCGCGGCAGGATCGCCTTGGAGTCGAGCCCTTCGGGCAGGGTCGCCCAGACGAAGAAGCCGCCGGCCGGCCGGGTCCAGGTGACCTCGGGCGGCATCAGGGCCTCCAGGGAGTCCAGCATGGAGTCGCGCCGCTCGCGGTAGAGCTCCTTGAAGGACTTGATCTGCTCCCGCCACGGCTGCGTGGCCAGGAACTGGCCCACGGCGAGCTGCGTGAACACCGAGTGCGACAGCACGGCCGACTCCATGGCCAGGATCAGCTTGTCGCGGATGGCGTGCGGCGCGAGCGCCCAGCCGACGCGGAAGCCGGGGGCGAGCGTCTTGGAGAACGACCCCAGGTAGACCACGCCGTCGGGGTTGTCGGCGCGCAGCGCGCGCATGGGCTCGCCGTCGAAGCCGAGCAGCCCGTACGGGTTGTCCTCGATGATGAGGATGCCGGCCCGCTGGCAGATGTCGAGCACCTGCTGCCGCCTGGCCAGGTTGAGCGTGACGCCGGCCGGGTTCTGGAAGGTCGGGATCGTGTAGAGGAACTTGACGGGAGCTCCGGCGGTCTCCAGCGCGTAGATGGTCTGGGCCAGCGATTCGGGCACGATGCCCTGATCGTCCATGGCGATGTGGACCACTTTGGCCTGGTAGGCGGAGAACGTCCCCAGGGCCCCGACGTACGAGGGGCCTTCGGCGAGCACGACGTCGCCCGGGTCGATGAAGATCCGGGTGATCAGGTCGAGCGCCTGCTGCGAACCGACGGTGACGACGACGTCGTTCGCCCCGGCCTCGATCCCCTCCAGCCGCATGACCTCGCAGATCTGCTCGCGCAGGTGCGGGTCACCCTGGCCGGAACCGTACTGCAGCGCGACCGTGCCGCGCGTGGTGACCAGGTCGGAGACCAGCTCGCCGACCATGTCGAGGGGGAGCGCCGTGACGTACGGCATGCCGCCGGCGAGCGAGACCACCTCGGGTCTCGACGCGACGGCGAAGAGAGCTCGGATCTCGGAGGCGACCATCCCGGTAGCTCGCGCGGCATACCGGTCGACGTAGGCGTCGATGCGCGACCCTTGGGTCGCGGGTGTCTGACCGTGATCAAGCTCTTCCGTCACGGCCCACCTCCTAGGTGTCATATCGGACCGAAATACCAGATTACGCCAGTCGGACATGTCCTTCGTGACCGGGCTCGACCGTCGTGGTATCCGCTGGCTGCATCTTCACTGAGCTACCATGCCACCAACGGACGCGGTTTTCGCGCGCTTTTCTGGGTCGACGATAGGGGCCGTAGTTGTCGCGCCGGCTGGTCAACATAACCCTGGACAATCTCGAAGATCTGCCACGCCGCTGCCGGCGATGCGTGTTCTGGGAGCTCGATCCCGTCAGCGGCGAGCGTGCCATCCACTCCGGCGACTCCGGCCTGGAGAAGGAGGCCTGGATCTCCGGCACGCTGCTGGAGTGGGGAAGCTGCGGGAAAATCGCCTACGTCGACGGGGTTCCAGCGGGGTTCGTGCTCTACAGCCCGCCGCTCTACAGCCCGCGGTCGCTGGCCTTCCCCACCTCGCCGGTGAGCGCCGACGCGGTGCTGCTGATGACGGCCCACATCATCCCCGAGTTCTCGGGCGGCGGGCTGGGCCGCATGCTGATCCAGGGCGTCGCGAAGGACCTGACCCGGCGCGGGGTGAAAGCCATCGAGGCGTTCGGCGACCTGAAGTGGGAAGAGCCTAGTTGTGTAGTTCCTGCGGAATACTTGCTTTCTGTGGGTTTTAAGACGGTTCGACCGCATTTGCGGTTTCCGCGCTTGCGTTTGGAGCTGAAGAGCGCCATCTCGTGGCGTGAGGACGTCGAGGTGGCCCTCGAACGCCTTCTGGGGTCCATGAGCCCGGAGCGCGCCCTTCGTCCCGTCTGACGGCTCTTGGGGGCCGAAGAAGGGCAAACGAAAGCCCCCCGCGGGCACCGCCGCAGGGGGCTCTCACATGAGGGCGACTAGATGATGCCGTCGAGCTCGCGCAGCAGCATGGCCTTCGGCTTGGCGCCGATGATCTGCTTCACGACCTCGCCCCCCTTGTAGACGTTCAGCGTGGGGATCTGGAGCACGCCGTACTGGCGGGGAACCTCGGGGTTCTCGTCGATGTTCAGCTTGACGATCTCCAGCTTGTCGCCGTGCTCGTTCGCGATCTCCTGGAGGATGGGCGCGACCTGACGGCACGGGCCGCACCACTCGGCCCAGAAGTCGACCAGCACAGGCTTGTCGCTCTTGAGGACCTCTGTCTCGAACGTGGCGTCGGTAACTGCCTTCACGGTGCGCTCCTTACTTCTCGTTGTTGGCCAGCCAGCGCTCGGAGTCGAGCGAGGCGGCACAGCCGGTGCCGGCCGCGGTGATGGCCTGGCGGTAGGTGTGGTCGACGACGTCGCCGGCCGCGAACACGCCGTCGATGTTGGTGGCGGTCGACGGCGAGGCGACCTTGATGTACCCGTTCTCGTCGAGCTCGACCTGGCCCTTGACCAGGTCGGTGCGCGGGTCGTGACCGATGGCCAGGAACAGCGCGTCGGTGGCCAGCTCGCACTCCTCGCCGGTCTTGACGTTGCGCAGCTTGACGGCCTCGACCTTGGTGTCGCCGAGCACGTCGACGACCTCGGAGTCCCAGACGAACCGGATCTTCTCGTTGGCGAACGCGCGCTCCTGCATGATCTTGCTGGCGCGCAGCTCACCACGGCGGTGGACGACCGTCACCATCCGCCCGAACCGGGTCAGGAACGTCGCCTCCTCCATGGCGGTGTCGCCGCCGCCCACGACCACGATGTCCTTGTTGCGGAAGAAGAAGCCGTCGCAGGTGGCGCACCAGGACACGCCGTGGCCGGACAGGCGCTTCTCGTTCTCCAGGCCGAGCTCGCGGTAGCCCGAGCCCATGGTCAGGATCACCGACTTGGCGTAGTAGGTGTCGGTGTGGGTCTTGACGACCTTGGGGTTGGCCTCCAGGTCGACCTCGACCACGTCGTCGGCCACCAGCTCGGCGCCGAAGCGCTCGGCCTGCTTGCGCAGGTTGTCCATCAGGTCGGGGCCCATGATGCCGTCGGGGAACCCGGGGAAGTTCTCCACGTCGGTGGTGTTCATGAGCGCACCGCCCGCCGTCACGGAGCCCTCGAAGACCAGCGGCTTGAGTTCGGCGCGCGCGGAGTAGACGGCCGCGGTGTAGCCCGCAGGGCCCGACCCAATGATGATCACGTTACGAACGTCGCTCAACGCTCCCACGCCTTCCTCGTCTGCTGTTTGCTTCGGGCTCAACAGATCCTAGGCCGCGCTGATTCCCGGCCTTGCCCGCGAAACGAAAGAGCCCGCCGAAGCGGGCTCTGACGTGGGCTTTCGATTACCAGCGGCCCAATGTGGGCTTGCGCAGGTTCTTGCAGTTGAACGGGTCGACGATGTCGATGCGCAGCTTCTTGGCGGCCTGGTCCTTCCAGGAGGCCACGATCAGCGCCTCCTGACCGTTGTACTGGCCCTGGTCGACCGCGAACGTCTTCAGCTTCGAACGGGCGGCCACCTTGCCGACGCATCGGTCGACCCTGGCGGTGTCCGTGGGGCCTTCGAGGGCCGGAGCGGCGCCGAAGTACCCGAGCAGCGGCTGGCGCAGCTCCCGGTCGCTGTAGTTGTAGTTGCTGTCGGTCAGCGCGTAGGCCTTGGCCCGCTGGTGGGGCTTGGACGGCGTCACCGGCTGCGCCACCGTGGGCCCGGACGAACCGCCCGGTCCGCTCCCGCCGGCCAGCAACCCGCCCGAGACCGCCAGCGTGCCGACCACCACCGCGGCCGCCGCCGACGCCGCCACGGCGGGCATCGCCCACCTGCGCCGCCGTGCGGACCTGGTCCGGGCCGGGACGATCGTGCCGTCGTCGGAGACCACCCCGAGACGTACCGGCTCGGGCGTCTCCGCCGCCGGCTGCTCCCACGGGGAGTCCCGCATGAGCCTGTCCCAGTCCGGTGCCTCCACGAGGCCGACACCCCCGCGGCGGGACTCCGCCTCGGCGGCCAGCGCCTTGTCGATGCGCATTGCGACGCCCATCGGCATGGCCGGTGTTGGGGTCGCCGCGAGCACCTCGCGAACCGCCGCCAGGTCTGCCAGCAGCTCCCCACAGGGGTCGCAGACCGCGAGATGCTCGCGGACCCGGCGTGCCGTCGCGGCGTCCAAGAGATCCTCTGCCAGCTCGGCGAGGACCTCAAGATCGTAGTGCGTATCACCCGTCACGAAGTTCTGCTCCCTTCGCGGATGAGACGCGGTTGAGGTCCGAACGGTTCCGCAGATGCGAAAGAATTGGGGCAAGTTTCGCGCGCCCCCGTGCGCATCTGCTCTTCACGGTGCCGCTCGGCACCTGTAGCACCTGAGCTGCGTCTTCGACCGAATAGCCCATCATGTCCACGAGCACGAGAGCCGCCCGCTGGTCGGCGGGCAGCAGTTTCAGAGCGGCCGAAACCTCCATCGAGACCTCGCGCTCGACGGTCTGGTCGGGGAGCGGGCTGTCCCGCTCGGCGGCCTCGATCAGTTCGTCGTCGGCCACCGGACGGACGGACTTGCGCCGCATCCGGTCGAGGCAGGCGTTGACGACGATGCGGTGGAGCCAGGTGGTGACGGCCGCCTCGCCTCGGAACGAGGAGGCCTTGCGATATGCGGAGACGAACGCGTCCTGAACGGCGTCCGCCGCCTCGTCAGGGTCACCGAGAGTACGCAGCGCCACCGCCCACATGCGGTCACGGTGCCTTTTGACGATCTCGCTGAACGCGTGTGGATCCCCGTTGATGTGCGCGGTGAGCAGCTCGGCGTCTGTGATCGCCGGCCGCTCCGCTGGTGAGGGTGTCTCGGGTGGGGAGTTCACAAGAGAGATTCCTGATTTATGCCGATCCGGGAGAATGCACCACTACTTCATAGATGGTGCCACGAAACTGGCCTGCATCCGCCGGAACGCGCGTAAACCAGATCAAAACGTACCGACCGCTTGCCGGGTCCCCGGGAGTCAGGGTGGTCTTGCCCGAGGCGCTCTTCTGGGTCGCCACGGTCTTGAGCGAGCCGAGGTCGGGGGAGTCGCCGACCTTCAGCTCGACGCTCGCGCCGTCGGCCTTGGCCAGCGTGGCCACCACGTCGCTGATCTGCATGGACTTGCCCATGTCGAGCAGCAGGCCGACGCCCTTCTTGAGGTTGCCCAGCTCGGCGCTGCCGTAGCTCTGGGTCGTCCAGGCCGTGCCGGGCTTGCCGTCGATGGCCAGCTCGGCGATGTCGGACTTCTCGTCGCCGTCGTCGCCGAGCGGGTCGAAGCCCTTGGCCTTGTCGGGCTTGACGGCCGAGGCCGAGGCCGAGGCCGAGGACTTGCCGGTGGTCGGGCTGACCGACGCCTCCGGGGTGGCGGGGCTGCCGAGGCTGCGGCCGATCGTCCAGGCGCCGACGCCCACGGCGGCGATGACCAGCAGCACCACCAGCGTCATCAGCACCCGGTTGAGCACGCTGCCGCCGCCCTGATTGGGCGGCCGGCGCGGCACGGGAGGCGGCGGCGGCATGGTGCGCTGCTGCCGGTGGGCGATGTCGAGGCCCTCGGTATGCGAGGCGGAGGCGACCGCCGGCGTCGAGGGGTAGGAGATGGCGATCGGCATGGGCCGGGCCACGTCGGCCAGCGCCTCGGCGACCTCGGACGGGCTCGCCAGCGCGCCCTGGCCCTTGCGCGACTCGGGAAGGCAGGCGCGCACGGTGACGGTGTCCAGGTAGTTCGGGACGCCGGCGGTGACCTGCCGCGGCGAGCAGAAGTGCCCGTCGATCATGGGAGCGGCGGGCAGGCCGCCCTCCTCCTCGTCGCCGGGCCAGTGGCCGGTCAGGCCGGCGTACAGCAGCCTGCCCAGGCCCTCGGCGTCGTCGAGGGCGGGCTGGTCGGTGGTCAGCCCGGACAGCGCGGCGTCGACGGCCACGCCGAGCACCTTGACCGTGTTGCCCGTCGTCCAGATCAGGTGGGACGGGCGCAGGCACAGGTGGTAGAGCTTGGCCTCGTGGGCGTGCGCCAGCGCCTCGGCGGCCTCGGCCACCAGACCGGCCGCGCGCTCGGGCTCCAGCGGGCCGGCGGCGAGCAGGTCGGTCAGCGACTCGCCGGTGACCCACTCGCTGACCACGTAGGAGTGCTTGTCGTCCTCGGCGGCGTCGAACACCTGCGTCAGGCGCGGGTCGGTGAGCCGGCTCGCGGCACGGGCGGCGGTGACGACCTCGTGCACGCGCGGGAAGTCGGGGCCGAACGTGTGCACCGCCACCGGGCGGGCGAGGATCTCGTCGATCGCCTTCCACAGGGTCGCGCCGTCGGACTCGCTGACGCGGTCCTCCAGCCGGAAGCGCTCGGCCAGTCGGGTGCCGGGTTCCACGGCCGACGTGCTCACAGGCTCTCTCCGCTAGGCCGATCGGGCGTGCTCATGACTCGACTCACCTGCGTGGTGGTGTCCCACGTAGGCACGCTATGCCGGGTGGATCCGCCCACGCCCCTCCTGCTTCCATTCGCGCGTGTCGGGCACCATGGTAGTGCCGAGTCGATTCCGCCCGCGTTCTTTGCCAACGGGAAACTCGTCAGCCGTCGTGGTCAAGTCCGTCCATATGCCGGATTTCCCAATTACTACCGACCTACGCGTCTGGCGACCATACCAACGAGTGAGTTGACCTCCGCTATGCGCATCCTGTGGGCGACGGCGAGATAGAGCAACAGTCCCAGCCCACCACCCACGGCCAGGACTATCAGCGAGTTGACGAAACCCAGACCACCGAACAGCTGAGTGACCACCCAGACCGTGAGCAGCCCCAGCACGGCGGTGGGCAGCGACGCCAGGTACATCCTGGTCAGCGCCGTGCCGATGGTCCAGCCGCCCAGGCCCTGGACCCGGCGGCTGGCCAGCGTCCAGGCCAGGACCGCGCCCAGCCCGTACGCGACGGCGTAGGCCAGCGCCAGGCCCATCACCGCGTAGCGGGCCGGCAGCAGCACGAAGAAGATCACCATGAGCAGCGCGTTGACCGCGGTCGTGCCGGCCCCCACGAACACCGGCGTACGGGTGTCGCCGAAGCTGTAGAACACCCGCAGCAGGAGCTGGAACACCGCGAACGGCACCAGCGCCAGGCCGTAGACCTGCAACACGTTCCCGATGTAGACGGCGTCGGCGACGCTGTTGGCGCCGTGGCCGTAGATCGGCACGGTGACCGCCGGGCCGAGCACCATCAGCAGCAGCGAGACCGGCACCATGAGCGAGCAGATGAGCCGCACGCTCGACCCGAACTCGCTGCGCACGTCGTCGAGCCGGCCCTCGCCCACCGCCCGGCTCATCCGGGGCAGCATCGCCGTGATCACCGACACGCCGATGATCCCGTACGGAAGCTGGAAGAGCTGGAACGCCAGCGTGTACGGGCTGATGCCGTGACCGGCCACCTCGTTGCCCGCCGAGCTGGCCAGGTTGGTCGTCAGCATGAACCCGAGCTGGGTGACCACCACGTAGCCGATGGTCCAGACCCCGGCCCGGCCCATCTCGCCCAGCCGGGCGTTGCGCACGTCGAAGCGCGGCACGAACGAGAACCCCACCCGCTTGAGCGCGACGATCAGCACCACCGCCTGGGCGACGATGCCCGCCGTGGTGCCGAGGCCGAGCAGCGCGAGGTCGCCGGTGGTGACCGCCTCGATGTCGGACCCGCTGCCGACCACGGCGTAGGCCACGAACACGCAGATGACGACCAGGTTGTTGAGCACGGGGGCCCACATGGGGGCGCCGTAGCGGTCGCGGGTGTTCAGGATGGCGCCCGCGACCGCGCCGATGCCGAAGAAGGCGAGCTGCGGCAGGATGAACCGGGCCAGCATGACCCCGGTCTCGAACTTGATGCTGCCGCGGTCCCAGTCGGTGTAGAGGTCGATGAGCAGCGGCGCGCCCAGCACGGCGAGCACGGCCACCACGACCAGCACGGCGGTGGCCAGCGTCAGCAGGCGCTGCTCGTAGGCCCGGCCGCCGTCGGCGTCGTGCTGCTGCGCCCGGACGATCATCGGCACCACCACGCTGCTCAGCACGCCCAGCAGCAGCAGGTCGAGGATGCTGTACGGGATCGCGTAGGCCGCGTTGTAGGAGTCGCCCAGCGCCGCGGTGCCGATGGCGTAGGCCAGCACCATCGTGCGGGCGAACCCGGTGACCCTGGACACCATCGTGCCCGCCGCCATGATGGCGCTGGCCCGCAGCATGCGGCTCATACGGTCTCACTCTCCCGGGATTTGCCCGCTCGCGCGAGCCGTCGCTCGGACCGGCGGCGCAGGATCCGCGTCACGACGGCGGCGAGCATCACCGTCAGCGCGGCGCCCACGATGACCAGGGCGATGCCGGTGTAGCCGGTGGTGCGGATGGTCAGTCGCTCCGGCTTGCCGTAGGGCAGGCCGTCGATGGTGCGCAGCTGCACGGTGACGGTGGCGTCGCCGCTGGTGCTGGCGTTCATCGTCACCTGCAGCGTGCCGCTCTGGTTGCCGCCGATCAGCAGCGGCTCGATCGGCGGTGGCGGAGAGATGATCTGCAGCCGCTTCAGGTCGTTGGACTTGACGTCGATGTACAGGGTGACGGGCTTGTCCAGCGAGTTCTTCACGCTGATGGGGACCACGCCGTTGCTGCCGGCCAGCGTGCGCGGCGCGTCGGTGATCTGGATCTTGTCGATGCGCTCGTCCACGGCCGCGCCGACGAGCTTGGTCACCACCCGGCCGGCGCGGGTGTTGTTGCGCCAGGCCGACGAGGTCAGCCTGAGCACCGCGGCGTCGAAGGCCGAGGGCGCCTTTGTCCCGGTGACCGAGGCGGTGAGCTGCGCCTGCGTGGCGACCTCCTTGACGGGGGCCAGGTACTTGGCGCTCAGCTCCTCCTTGCGGTCCTGATCGGTGTAGGTGAGCCCGGCCCGCGGCGTGGCCGCCTTGCTCGGCTTGATCGATTCGAGCTTGGTCATCGACAGCCATGGCAGCTTGTTCGCGGTCTGCAGCAGGCTGGTGACCAGCGCGGGGTTGGGATCCCAGCGGCGCGACGGCGCGACGACCAGCGACCGCGGCTCGACCTGCCCGGCCTCGGCGGCGATCATCGCGGTCTCGGCGATGAAGCGCTGCGTGCTGAGCAGGACCGTCGTGGGCGCGGTCGGCTCGAACAGCCGGCTCAGCTCGGCGTCGGCGACCAGCGCCTTGACCGGGCCGGCGACGCTGTCGAGGGTGGCGACGGCGTCGGGCGTGTGGGCGACGGGCGGCTGCGGCGGCAGGTTGGTGGAGTTGAGCAGGACGGTGGTGACCTTGCCGGGGCTGACCGAGAGCAGGTCGAGCGCGTCGGCGTCGAGCACGCCCGCGGGCGGCCAGTTGATCGAGGTCTGCGCGTTGCGGTTGAGCAGCGCCCTGGCGGTCTGGCCGCCGAGCTCGATCGCCCGGCCCGGCTGCGCGTCGAGCCCCTGATGGGCCAGGGCCGTCACGTCGGGGTCGCCGTAGGGGGTGGCGACGACGGGGGAGGAGGCCAGCGCCGTGCTCATGGTGGACAGCCAGGTGCCGGCGGTGTCGTTGGCCGGTTTGCCTTCCGTGCCGTTCTTGGTCTTGACGTGGTAGCCCTTGGTCATCGCCTTCAGGTCGTCGAGCAGCGACGGCTCGACGAACCAGGTGACGCTCTTCGGCGCCGTCTGCGCGATGCGGGCCAGGTCGGCCAGGCGGCCCTTGCCGCTGAGCGACTGGCTCAGCTTGTCGTCGACGAACAGCGTCTCGTCGGAGCCCCGGTGGGGCTGGTCGATGACGGGCAGGGCGACGGCCAGCTTGTTGCGCGGCAGCTTCGGCGTGGTGGGCGGGGCATAGGTGAGGAACGTGCGCTGCGCCGTGATCGGCACTTCGTTCTGGGAGACGTCGACGGCGATCCGGTAGACGCCGAACGCCTGGTAGCCGAGCTGGATCGGGGTCGCCGTGAACGTCCAGGTGGCCTGGCCGCCGACGGCCAGGGCCGGGATGTCCATGGCCGAGGTGCGCGAGACGTTTCCGGGCAGCGTGGCGTTGTTCTGGTCGCTCTGGTACGCCGCCATGGAGGCGCGGTCGTAGAAGCGCTCGCTCGTGTAGCGCAGGCGTACGCGGAGCGGGCCGAGCGCGGTCCCGGTGTCGTTGCGGACCGTGCCGGTGAACTTGATCTCGTCGGTCGGGCTGCTCGTCACCTGTGGCGTGATCGACGTGATGGAGACCGCGAGCGTCTCCCGCGCCGCCTCCACCGTGGCAGCAGAGTTCGGCGCCGCCGCCACCATGGGGGCGAGCGACGCGACGGACATCACGGCGAGCAGCGCGACCTTACGGATCACACGCATGCCAGAGCTGGGGTACGACGGCGCACGCCCGCAATGGTACGGGTTCAGTGCCGCGGCGCGACCGCCTCGCGTGTTCCCCGTGGTCGGGGCGTACGCAGGTCGACCGTCTTGCCGGTGAGGAGATTCAGCAGGTCGAGCGCACGAAGACAGAGCGCGGTGTGCCGTTCGCCGGTGGCGGTGAAGACCGCCAGGTCGTCGGCGACGAGCCGGTCGTCGATGAGCACCGGCAGCGTCTCCGGCAGCAGCAGCGGGCAGACGAGCCCGTCGGTGTAGTCGGTGGCCGAGTTGACCAGGAAGGCCGGCGCCGGCCGCACCTGGCGGGCGCCCAGCAGGCCCCCGACGACGCCGGGCTGGGGCGGGTTCGCCGCGGTGGCGACGACGGCGACGACGACCTCGCTGCCGATCCGGGTGGCGACGTCGAACACGGTGACCACGACGCACCGCCCGGGCTCCGCGGAGACCGTCTCCGGCAGTTCCTCCGCGCAAGTCATGGGGCGCGGAAGGCGTACGATCTCATGATGGACCTGGTGTGCGAGGAGCCAGCGGTGGATCGCGAGGGCGTCCTTCATGAAGTCCTCCTCCGTCTCGCCCTGTTCCATGGCCCCCGACGGTCCCCAGACCGAAGGTAACCCGGACCTGATGTGGCTCGGGGGATATGTTCCGGAATCGAAGGACCGACAGGGTTTGTCCGACTCAACAATGACCGAAAGCCAGCAGCGGGCGATGCACGACCTGTTCCGCAAGATCGCACCGGTGGCCGACGAGCTCGGCCGCCTGTTCGCCGACCACGGCCACGAACTGGCCCTCGTCGGCGGCCCCGTGCGCGACATCCTGCTGGGCCGCGTCGGCAACGACCTCGACCTGACCACCGACGCCAACCCGCACAGGGTGCTCGACGTCGTCAGGGACTGGGCCGACTCCGTGTGGACGATCGGCATCGACTTCGGCACCGTCGGCCTGCGCAAGGGCAACTGGCTGATCGAGATCACCACGTACCGGAGCGAGTCCTACGACCCCAAGTCGCGCAAGCCCGAGGTCGCCTACGGCGAGACGCTGGAGGCCGACCTGGAGCGGCGCGACTTCGCGGTCAACGCGATGGCGGTGCGCCTGCCCGGCCACGAGTTCGTCGACCCCTACGGCGGCCTCGACGACCTGCGCGCCAAGCGGCTGCGCACGCCCGGCACCCCCGAGCGCTCGTTCGCCGACGACCCGCTGCGCATGCTCAGGGCCGCCCGCTTCGCCTCCCAGCTCGGCTTCGGCGTCGACCGGGCCGCCCTGGCGGCGATGACCGCGATGGCCGAGCGCATCGAGATCGTCTCGGCCGAGCGCATCCGCGACGAGCTCGACAAGCTGATCTGCGGCGCCAACCCGCGCGAGGGCCTGCGCCTGCTGGTGGAGACGGGCCTGGCCGCGCACGTGCTGCCCGAGCTGCCCAAGCTGCGCCTGGAGATCGACGAGCACCACCGGCACAAAGACGTCTACGAGCACACGCTGACCGTCCTCGACCAGGCCATCGCCCAGGAGGAGGACGGCAAGCCCGACCGGATCCTGCGCTGGGCCTCGATCATGCACGACATCGGCAAGCCCAAGACCCGGCGCCACGAGGCCGGCGGGCGGGTGTCGTTCCACCACCACGAGGTCGTCGGCGCGCAGATGACCAAGAAGCGCATGGCCGAGCTGAGGTTCCCCAAGGACGTCGTGGCCGACGTCTCCCACCTGGTCGAGCTCCACCTGCGCTTCCACGGCTACGGCACGGGGGAGTGGACCGACAGCGCCGTGCGCCGCTACGTGCGCGACGCCGGCCACCTGCTCAGCCGCCTGCACAAGCTGACCAGGGCCGACTGCACCACCCGCAACAAGCGCAAGGCGGCGGCGCTGTCGCGCACCTACGACCAGCTCGAAGAGCGCATCGCCCGGCTCGCCGAGGAGGAGGAGCTGGCCAAGATCCGGCCCGAGCTCGACGGCAACGAGATCCAGGCCGTGCTCGGCGTGGGCCCCGGGCCCGTGGTGGGGCGGGCGTACAAGTTCCTGCTCGACCTCAGGCTGGACAAGGGCGTGCTCGGCAAGGAGGCGGCCACCCAGGCGCTGCTCGACTGGGCGAGGTCAAACGGCCTGGGAGCGTGACGACGACGTCGTGACCATCCGGTAGGCCAGCGCCGCGAGGGGGTAGCCGACCGTGATGATCACGACGGCCGGGTACGACTTGCCGTTGGGCGGCAGGATCGCGGCCGACAGCGCGGCGGCCAGCACGTACATGCCGTTGAAGAGCATGTCGTAGAGGGAGAAGGCGCGGCCGAGATAGGCGTCCTCGACGTCGCGCTGGACGGTCGTGTCGGCGCAGATCTTGACGCTCTGCCCGGCCACGCCCAGCACGAAGCCGGCCACCGGCAGCCCCCACGTCTGGAACGGCAGGACGAGCGCGCCCGCCAGCACGCCGGCGCAGGACAGCGCGATGACCACCCAGGGGCCGACGCCGAACCGCTCGGTCGCGTACGGGGTGATGATCACCGCGAGGAAGTAGCCGAAGCCGGAGGCGGCCACCACCAGGCCGATCCCGCGCAGGGCGGCGTCGGGGTCGCCGTCGGTGAAGTAGTAGCGGTAGAGGATGATGCCGAGGGCGGTGGCCATGCCGTACAGGAAGCGGTGGGCGGCCATCGCGCCCATGGTCGCCGCCGCCTCGCGGTGGCGCGCCAGGTGCCGGGCGCCGTCGACCAGGCCCACGACCACGTTGCGCAGGGCCTCGCGGGCCTGGGGCTGGTCGGGGTCGAAGGACGGGCCGAGCAGCGCGCGGTCCATCGTGCGGGCGACCAGGGCGCTCAGCCCGAACATCACGCCGGACACGACCAGCAGCAGCCCGATTCCCCGGTCGCTGTCGCCGAACACCTCACGCAGCAGGAACCCGACGCCCGCGCCGACGAACGTGACCACGGTGCCGCAGGTCGGCGTCACCGCGTTGGCCGCCATCAGCCGGTCGGACGGCACCACGTGCGGCAGCGAGGCGCCGAGCGCGGCCAGGAAGAACCGGTTGACCCCGAGCACGCCGAGCGCGGCCGCGTAGAAGACGGGGTCGGGCGCGTCGGAGGCGACCAGCGCCGCCGCGACCAGCAGCAGCCCACCGCGCACGAACGGCGCTATGACCAGGATCTGCCGCCGCGACCACCGGTCGATGAACACCCCGACGAACGGCCCGAGCACGCTGTACGGCAGGAACAGCACGGCCAGGCCGGCGGCCACCGCCAGGGCCGTGGTCTGCTTCTCGGGGCTGAAGAAGGCGAAGTTCGTGACGCCGAACTGGAAGATCCCGTCGGAGAACTGGGAGACCAGCCGCGTGCCGAACAGCCGTCGGAAGTCACGGCCTTGGAGGACGACGCGGAGATCGGCGACGAATGACACCCCGTCAGCCTAGCCCGGCGCACCGCGGCATAGGATGCGCCGGAGGCGGCCGGGCGGGTTACGAACGCGCATGACGATCTCGTACGCTTCAAAGCGTGACCACTGAGGAACACGTTGTGCTGGTCGACCGCGAGGGGCACGCGCTCGGCACCGCGCCCAAGACGTCGGTGCACGGCCGGGAGACCCCGCTCCATCTAGCCTTCTCCAGCTACGTCTTCGACCCCGAAGGCCGCGTGCTGCTCACCAGGCGGGCCGGCCACAAGCTCACCTGGCCCGGCGTCTGGACCAACAGCTGCTGCGGCCACCCGCTGCCGGGCGAGGCGCTCGGCCGGGCGGTCATCCGCAGGCTCTCCTACGAGCTGGGCCTGCACGCCGGCGGCGCCGATCTCATGCTGCCCGGCTTCTCCTACCGCGCCGTCATGGGCAACGGCATCGTCGAGCACGAGCTGTGCCCGGTCTACCGCGTCACGGTCGACGCCCCCGTGGCGCCCAACCCCGACGAGGTGGGCGAGGTGCGCTGGATGCCGTGGAAGGAGTTCGCCGAAGGCGTGCGCAGCGGCCTGCTGGCGATCTCACCGTGGTGCAGGGAACAGGTGCCGCTGCTCAGCGAGCTGGGCGCCGACCCGCTGACCTGGTCTCCCGCCTCCGACGACGAACTGCCCCCCGCCGCGCGCGGCTGAAGCCGCGGCCGCGAGGGGCCCACAGGTCAGCGCTCGACCTCGCCCCTGATGAACTTCTCGACGTACTCGCGGGCCTCGTCGTCGGAGTACTGCTCCGGCGGCGACTTCATGAAGTACGACGACGCCGACAGGATCGGGCCGCCGATGCCCCGGTCAAGAGCGATCTTGGCCGCGCGCACGGCGTCGATGATGATGCCGGCCGAGTTGGGGGAGTCCCAGACCTCCAGCTTGTACTCCAGGTTCAGCGGGGTGTCGCCGAACGAGCGGCCCTCCAGGCGCACGTACGCCCACTTGCGGTCGTCGAGCCACGGCACGTGGTCCGACGGGCCGATGTGCACGTCGGCCTTGCCCATCTCGTGCGGGATCTGCGAGGTGACCGACTGCGTCTTGGAGATCTTCTTCGACTGGAGGCGGCTGCGCTCCAGCATGTTCATGAAGTCCATGTTGCCGCCGAAGTTGAGCTGGTACGTGCGCAGCAGCTCGACGCCGCGGTCCTCGAACAGCTTGGCCAGCACGCGGTGCGTGATGGTGGCGCCGACCTGCGACTTGATGTCGTCGCCGACGATCGGCACGCCGGCCTCGGTGAACTTCTCGGCCCACTCGGGGTCGGAGGCGATGAAGACCGGCAGCGCGTTGACGAACGCCACCTTGGCGTCGATGGCGCACTGCGCGTAGAAGCGGTCGGCCTCCTCCGAGCCCACCGGCAGGTACGACACCAGCACGTCGACCTGGTTCTCGCGCAGCACCTTGACCACGTCGACGGGGGCCTCGTCGGACTCCTCGATGATCTCGCTGTAGAACTCGCCCAGACCGTCGAAGGTGTGACCGCGCATCACGGTCACGCCCGTCGGGGGCACATCGGTGATCTTGATGGTGTTGTTCTCGCTGGCGACGATCGCCTCGGACAGGTCGCGGCCGACCTTCTTGGCGTCCACGTCGAAGGCGGCCACGAACTCGACGTCGCCTACGTGGTAATCACCGAACTTCACGTGCATCAGGCCCGGCACTCGTGCGGCCGGGTCCGCGTCCTTGTAGAAGTGGACACCCTGGACCAGCGAAGACGCGCAGTTGCCGACACCGACAATGGCCACGCGAACCGAACCCATCGCACTCGCTCCCTTACTCATCAGTTGACGTGGTATCTCTCTCGGGCCCTTCCGAGGCCCGCCGCTCCGTGGCGATCAGCTCGTTCAGCCAACGCACCTCGCGTTCGACCGACTCGAGCCCATGGCGCTGCAGCTCCAGCGTGTAGCTGTCGAGCCGCTCCCTGGTACGGGCCAGCGCCGTGCGCACGCTGTCGAGGCGCTCCTCCAGGCGGCTGCGGCGGCCTTCGAGGATGCGCAGGCGCACCTCGGCCTCCGTGTGCCTGAAGAAGGCGAAGTGCACACCGAAGCTCTCGTCCTCCCAGGCTGACGGGCCGGCCTGGGTCAGCAGCTCCTGGAGGCGTTCCTTGCCCTCCGCGGTGAGCTTGTAGACGATCTTCGACCGGCCGCCGACGATCGTGGCGGGAGCGGGCTGCTCCTCCACGATGAGGCCCTGGGCCAGTAGTGATCGCAGACAGGGGTACAGCGATCCATAGGAGAACGCACGGAACATGCCCAACAGGGCGTTGAGCCGTTTGCGCAGCTCATAGCCGTGTAGCGGCTGTTCGTGCAGCGACCCGAGCACGGCTAGCTCCAGAACTCTGCCTTGTCCGCTGGCCACTGGAACCGCCCCCTCTCGCGCCGATGTATCGAGTCGATACATCCAGAGGATACGTCGATTCGCTATAAGGCCGCAATCAAAGGATTTGCCAAGCCGTTGGGATGATTCGGTAAAACGCCGTAGTCTGGCGCTCATGTGGTCACAGCGGAGGGTGGTGGACTACGGCCTCGCCAAGCGGGCAGCGGTCCGTTCCCTGGAGGTGGGCCGTGCCTCGCGCGGAGACCTCTGTGACGCACAGCCGTACCTCCTTCGCGCGGCCCGCGTGTTCGGCGAGCCGACCGAACGTCTCTGCCCGGTGTGCGAGAGGGAGAACGTCACCAACGTGACCTATGTCTTCGGCGATTCGCTGGGACGGCATGCCGGTCAGGCAAAGGCCACGTCAGAGCTTGTCGAAATGGCCCATGATTACGATGAGTTCCGGGTGTACGTCGTCGAGGTCTGCCAAGGTTGTTCCTGGAACCACCTGACGGTCTCGTTCGTCCTCGGCAACGGACCGCCAGACCTCGTCGGCCAACCGTGAACACCGAGGGCGGCGAGTCACCTCACGCCCATACGCCGTTTTTATCCGACGACGATGCGAGGACGTGTGAGTAACAGCATGAATGAGGGGACGGCCCGCCCGGGAAGGCGCCGTCGCTCCAACTCATCCCGTTCTGTGCCCCCAGGTTCTCCTCCCCAAACCGGCGAATCCGATTGGGGTGCGGCGCAGTCGCCGCGTCGTCCTGAAGCCGCTTATGAGCAGACCGGCGCGATGTCCGCGCAGCCGTACAGCGACCCAGCCTCCGGGCCGCAGCCCCAGCGCGGGGCGCCCCAGGGGCGTGAGGAACTGCCGCCGCGCGCCCGCTCCCGGGCGCGGCAGGACACGCGTTCGATGAGCAACCAGGAGACGATGGTCAGCGACGCGCCGCCCAGGCGCTCGCGCCGGGCGAGCGGGCAGGGTGAGCCGCCCGAGCCGCCCGGCCCGCCCGGCCCGCAGGACAGGAAGCGCGGCGGCTGGCGCCGGTTCGTGCCCAGTTGGAAGATCGTCGTGGCCAGCGTGGTCGTGCTGGCGGCCGGCATCTTCGGCATGATCATGGTCGCGTACAACCTCACGCCGGTGCCCGAGGCCACCCAGGCGTCGGCGGTCGCGCAGCAGAGCACGCTCTACTACCGCAACGGCAAGGTCCTCGCCAAGCTCGGCGTGCCCCGGCAGACCGTCACCATCGACAAGATGGCCGACACCGTCAAGGACGCCACGGTCGCCATCGAGAACAAGACGTTCTACGAGGACTCCGGCGTCTCCATCTCGGGCATGGCCCGTTCGGTGTGGATGACCGCGACCGGCCAGCAGCTCCAGGGCGCCTCGACCATCACCCAGCAGATGGCCCGCGGCTACTACGACGGCCTCAGCCAGGAGGTCTCCGTCAAGCGCAAGCTCAAGGAGATCTTCGTCGCGGTCAAGCTCAACCAGACGCTGAGCAAGGAAGACATCCTCGCCCGCTACCTCAACACCGTGAACTTCGGCCTGGCCTACGGCGTCGAGGCCGCCTCGCAGGCGTACTTCGGCAAGAACGTGCACGCCAAGGACCTGACCCCCGAGCAGGGCGCCTACCTGGCCGCGCGCATCCAGCGCCCGAGCTGGGGCCCCGACGACCCCGGGCTGCGCGACCGGTGGAACACGACCATCAAGTACATGGCCGAGCAGTGGCCCCAGAAGTACGGCGACCTGCCGGCGAAGGCGAAGTTCCCCAAGGTCTACAAGGGTGAGATCAAGGAGGTGTACGCGGGCCTGCGCGGCTACATGATCACGCAGGTGCTGGAGGAGCTGAAGCAGCGCAAGCTCACCCCCGACATGGTCAGGAGCGGCGGCTACCAGATCACCTCCACCTTCGACGAGAACCTCATGAAGGCCGCCAAGACGGCCGTCGAGGCCACGACGGCGAACATGTCGAAGGAGTTCCACGCCGGTCTGGCCGCCGTCGACCCGAGGAACGGCCGGGTCCTGGCCTTCTACGGCGGCTCGAACTTCATCACCGACCCGTTCAACGAGCCCTTCGACGCCGAGAAGCAGGCCGCGTCGGCGTTCAAGCCGTACGTGCTGGCCGCCTGGCTGCAGGCCGGTTACTCGCTCAAGAGCTACGTGCCGGGCAACCAGACCGTGCCGAAGGTCATCCCCGGCCAGCAGGACGGCGGCTTCCGCAACAGCCACAACGTCGGCCAGGCCGTCGACGTGGTCAAGGCCACAGCTCAGTCCGTCAACACCGCGTACGTGTCGATGGCGTACAAGCTGCCCAGGAAGCTCGACGACGTCAAGGAGCTCGTGGAGAACGCCGGGTTCGACAAGGGGCGCATGGACCAGGACGTCAAGGACCACCAGTTCCAGTTCGCCATCGGCAGCGCCCTGGTGACGCCGGTCGAGCAGGCCGCCGGGTACTCGATCTTCGCCAACGGCGGCAAGTACACCAAGTACCACGTGGTCCAGGACGTCAAGCTGAACGGCCAGGTCGTCTACCCCGAGCAGCGGACCTCGACCAGGGTCATCGACGCGGAGGTGGCCGCCGACGCGACGACGGCCATGCAGGAGGTGCTGAGGAGCGGCACCGCCGCCGGCCAGGGCCTCGGCAACCGGCCCGCGGCCGGCAAGACCGGCACCAACAACAACGAGAAGGAAGCCTGGTTCGTCGGTTACACGCCGCAGATCTCCGCTGCTGTGGGGTTCTACCGCGAGCAGTGCGTGACCAAGACGGGCAAGACCGTTCAGCCCCGGCACTCGAACTGTCCCGTCGTCCCCAACGAGAAGAAGCCGAGCAAGAAGTACGGCCCGAACAACCCGTACACCAGGGCCGTGGAGTCCCCGCTCGGCTTCGAGGGCGCCGGCCCGCCCACCGCGACCTGGCGGCGGTTCATGCTCGCCGCCCACGAGGGCAAGCCGATCGAGCAGTTCCCGCAGAAGGCCGACATCGGCCTGCCGGAGAACATCGTGGAGCGCCCGGTGCCGACGCCGACGCCCACCGCCACGAACCCGTTCGACGACGGCGGTGACAACCCCTTCGACGACGGCAGCGACCAGAACTGCCTGGTCGCGCCGTGCAACGACGACAGCGGCGACGTCACCGACGACTCGCAGGACACCGGCATCCCCGAGGCCGACGACCACGGCATCCTGAGCGGCGGCGGAGGCGGCAAGGCGCCCGACTCCCGGCCGACGGGAACCTCGCAGATGAGCGCCCGGCACGAGGAGTGGTGACGACGACCGAGGCACGCGTCCCTCTGGCGGCGCGTGCCGTGCCGTACCTGCCCCTGGGGCTGATCGCCGCCCTGGGGGCCGTCCTCGGCTACGTCGTGCGGCTGCCGTGCCGGACCGGCGGATGGAACGACCAGGTCCAGACGTACACGAACTTCTGTTACACCGACATCTACCCGCTGTACTTCGACCGGCAGCTCGCGACCCAGAACCCGTACTTCGCCGACGTGCCGTTCGAAAAGCAGGTCGAGTACCCCGTGGTGCTGGGCGAGGTGATGCAGGCCATCGCCTGGATCTCGCGGAAGCTGGAGCTCGACCAGGTCGCGCAGGCCGTCAGGTTCTACGACCTCACGGTCCTGCTGCTGGGCATCTGCCTGGTGGCCGGCGTCCTGCTGATGGCGGCGGTGGCCGGGCCCACCCGCCGGTGGGACGCGCTGTGGTACGCGATCTCGCCCGCCGTGATCCTGGCCGCGTACATCAACTGGGACCTGGTCGCCGGCGCGTTGTCGATGGGCATGCTGCTGGCCTGGGCGCGCAGGCGGCAGGTGCTCGCGGGCGTGCTGCTCGGGCTGGCCATCGCGACCAAGTTCTACCCGCTGATGTTCCTCGGCGCGCTGTTCCTGCTCACGCTGCGGACCGCGCGCTGGCGGCCGTTCCTGGTGACGCTGGGGTCGGCCGCGGGGGCCTGGCTCGTGGTCAACGTGCCCTTCATGGTCTTCGCCTGGGACGGCTGGCGCCGGTTCTACGTCTTCTCCCAGGAACGCGGGATCGACTGGGGCTCGCCGTGGCTGTTCTTCCAGCGCAAGGGCTGGGGGATCCTGGGCGAGGCCGACGTCAGCACGCTCGGCATGGTGACGCTGGCCGCGCTCTGCCTGGGCATTGCCGTGCTCGCGCTCACCGCGCCGCGCCGGCCCCGGCTGGCGCAGCTCTGCTTCCTCGCCCTGGCCGCGTTCATGATGACGAACAAGGTGTGGTCGCCGCAGTTCGTGCTGTGGCTGGTGCCGTTCGCGGTGCTGGCCAGGCCCCGGTGGAAGCCGCTGGCGTTGTGGCAGTTCGCCGAGGTCTGGTACTTCGCGGCGATCTGGCTCTACCTGCTCGCCCAGGCCCCGCTCAGCAGGGACGACCTGGGCATCGGGGACAACACGTACTTCACCGCCGTCTGGGGACGGGTCATCACCATCGGGATCATGATGGCGTTCGTCGTCCGTGACATCCTGCGTCCGGAACGGGACGTGGTGCGCCAGGACGGCATCGACGACCAGGCGGGCGGGGTGTTCGACGACGCCCCCGACCGGTTCGTGCTGAAGACGAGATGATCACCCGCTCGGCCGCTCGGGACGCGCTGCTGCTGTGGCTCGGATCGCGGGCCGGGCTCCTGCTGTCGACGCTGCTCGGCCTGACCCTGGCCGAGTACGCCGGCAAGTGGCGCCAATGGGATGCCGGCCTGTTCGTCACCATCGCCCAGTACGGGTACGACGGCGAGCCGGGCAAACCGCGCGACGACGGCCTGCCGGCGTTCTTCCCCGGCCTGCCGGTCATGTTGCGGGCGCTGCATCTCGTGGTGCCCAACTGGGCGATCTGCGGGCTGCTGATCTCGCTGGTCGCCGGGGCGGTGGCCATGGTCGCGCTGGCCCGGCTGGCCGAGGTCGAGGGCGCGACCGGCTGGATGGCGGTCCTGGCGCTGCTGCTGTTCCCGATGGCCGTGTTCCTGGCGGCGGGCTACAGCGAGTCGCTGTTCCTGGCCTTCGCGATCCCCGCGTGGCTGGCCGCCCGGCTCGGACGCTGGCCGCAGGCCGTGCTGCTGGCGGCGGGGGCGTCGTGCGTGCGGATCACCGGCCTGTTCCTGGCGGTCGCGCTGGCGGCGGAGTTCGTCAGGAGCAGGGAGTCGTGGCGGCGGGCCGGCTGGCTGGCGGTGCCGTTCCTTCCGCTGGCGGCGTACTCCTTCTACCACTACCGGCGGTCTGGCGACTGGCTGGCGTGGAAGCACGCGCAGGAGGCCGGCTGGGGACGCGACTTCGTCTGGCCCTGGGAGGCGTGGCGCACCACGTGGAACTCGGCCATGGGCGCCGACGACTTCGCGGTGGCCTTCCGCATGGAGATCGCCGGGGCGGTGCTGGCGGTGGGCGTGCTGGTGTGGCTGCTGGCGCTGCGCAGGTGGAGCGAGGCCGTCTACTGCGGGTTGCAGGCGGCGGCGCTGATGACCTCGGCGTACTACCTGTCGATCCCGCGCTCGCTGCTGCTGTGGTTCCCGCTGTGGGTCCTGGTCGCCAAGGTCGCGACCAGGAGGCCGTGGGTGATCGTGCTGTACGCGATGATCTGCGGGCCGCTCATGTACCTGAACGCGGCCCGCTTCCTCACGGGCGCCTGGGCCGGCTGAGGTCTCTATCCCGTTACGGGCGATTGGACGGGCTCAGATCTCTACCCGTTTCTTTGCCTCGGTAATCCAGGGAAGTTATCCACAGGCTGTGTGTTTTCGGTCGGGAGACGTTCAGAGGTTCTTGCGCAGGAACGCGATGTCGTCGGCCTGGCCCTCGCCCGGCGTCTCCACCACGACCGGGGCGCCCGCCGCGCGGCAGACCGCCAGGATCAGCTCCGGGTCGATCTTCCCCTGGCCCAGGTTGGCGTGCCGGTCGGCGCCGGAGTCGAAGTCGTCGCGCGAGTCGTTGCAGTGGACGAGGTCGATGCGGCCGGTGATCGCCTTGACCCGCTCGACCAGGTCGACCAGTTCCTCGCCGCCCGCGTGCGCGTGACAGGTGTCGAGGCAGAAGCCCACGTCGAAGCCGTCGAGCGCGTCCCACAGACGGGCGATGCGCTCCAGCTTGCGGGCCATGGCGTTGCCGCCGCCCGCGGTGTTCTCGATGAGCACGGGGATCGGGCACTCCATGCGCTCGAACACCTTGCGCCAGTTGTCGAAGCCCACCTGCGGGTCGTCGCTCTTGTTGACGTGGCCGCCGTGCACGACCAGGCCCTTGGCGCCGAGCCCCGCGGCCGCCTTGAGGTGCTGTTCGAGCAGCTTGCGGCTGGGGATCCTGATGCGGTTGTTCGTCGTGGCGACGTTGATCAGGTAGGGGGCGTGGATGTAGACGTCGACGCCCTCGACCGGCTTGTCCGGCAGCACCGGCTTGGCGTAGCCCTGCGGGTCGCCGAGGAAGAACTGCACGACCTCCGCCCCGATCCGTTCGGCGTGAGCGGCGGGATCGTCCTGGTCGACGTGAGCTCCGATACGCACCATGTCAAGGAGCTTATCCGTTTGGCGGAACCGCCTCCGGGAAGACGCCCGGCACCCCCTACCCCCGAGGAGAGCGCACATGACACGCTGGCGGCTGCGGGCGCTGATCTTATTGGTCTACGTGATCGTCGGGATCTACGTCGCCTGGATCTACGACTACATCACCCCGGGTCTCCTCCGGGACGTCGCCGAGGCGCTGCTCGCGGTGTTCCTCTGGTTCCTGGTGCTGCTCGGCATCGACCTGCACATCGGCAGGTGAGTCACATATCCCCGACGGCCCCGGCGTCACCGGGGCCGTCGGCCGGGCGCAAGGCCCGTCAAGGATGCGGCAGGAAGCCGCCGTGGGCGATGCCGAGCACGGCCCCCACGAACGAGGCCACCAGGCCGACGATGTTGACCGAACGCTGCGGCGTGGTCACCGAGATGTACTGCGAGTAGAGCCCGGTCCCGAAACCGAGCGTGCCGATCCAGGACGAGATCACGTGGGCGGCGGGGAAGAACGCGGCGACGAACGCCACGAGCCCGCACACCAGTGTCCCGATCGCCAGGCCGTTCTCCACCGGGTGAGAGCGTCCGTCGGTGTTGAGCGTGAGCCTGAACCGCTCCCTCTCCGAGGGATGAAGCACATGTGGCACAGCCGCCACCCCCTTGGTTTCCTACAGGCCTTCCCACCTACTCGTGGCTGGTAACCTGGGCAGCGCTGCGTTGTGATGGGTGACCCATCGCCCCGGGGCGCCGAAATGGGGCGCCGCGGCCTGACGTCAGCGTCCTCCTGTCACGGCAGAGTGTCGTGACCGCAAAAGTCCAGAGGAGGTTGGAGTCCCGCATGCGTCGTTACGAAGTAATGGTCATTCTGGACCCTTCGCTCGATGAGCGCACTGTCGCGCCGTCCCTCGACCAGTTCCTCACCGTGGTCCGCAACGACGGCGGCACCGTGGAGAAGGTCGACGTCTGGGGCCGTCGCCGTCTCGCCTACGACATCGACAAGAAGTCGGAAGGCATCTACGCCGTCATCGACCTGTCCGCGGAGCCCGCGACGGTCAAGGAGCTCGACCGCCAGATGAACCTCAACGAGGGCATCCTGCGCACCAAGGTCCTGCGCCCGGACGTGCACTAGCCATCAGGAAAGCCGCGAAGCGGGCCGTCCCTCCGGGAGGCGGCTCAACGAGCGGGTTTCTTGTTGACGACCACCGGCTTTTTGTCGGAGAGCACCCGTACTCTGAGCCGTAACCCAAGCGAAGGCGTGCAGGAAGGCGAGCGCTAGCCATGGCAGCAGGCGACACCGTAATCACCATCGTCGGCAACCTTGTCGACGACCCGGAGCTGCGCTTCACCCCGACGGGTCAAGCGGTGGCTCGATTCCGCATCGCGTCCACTCCGCGGTTCATGGATCGCCAGACCAACGAGTGGAAGGATGGCGAAAGCCTCTTCCTGACCTGCAACGTGTGGCGGCAGGCGGCGGAGAACGCCGCCGAGAGCCTCCAGCGCGGCATGCGGGTCATCGTGCAGGGGCGGCTCAAGCAACGGTCTTACGAGACCAAGGAAGGCGAGAAGCGCACGGTCTATGAGGTCGAGGTCGACGAGGTCGGCCCGTCCCTGCGCAACGCCACGGCCAAGGTCAACCGCACCACCCGCCAGGGTGGCGGCGGTGGCGGCGGCTTCGGCGGCGGTCCCGCCGACGATCCGTGGGCCTCTGCCTCGCCCGCCCCGCCCCAGGGCGGCGGCTACCAGGGCGGTGGCGGCGGCTTCGGCGGCGGCGGTGGCGGCAACCAGGGCGGCGGCTTCGGCGGCGGCAACGACTTCAGCGACGAACCGCCTTTCTAACATCTGTCCACAAGCCCGAGTCCATTCCCGCCCGAAAAGCGGGGCTCTGAGAGGAGCACCACGATGGCTAAGCCGGCACTGCGCAAGCCCAAGAAGAAGGTTTGCCTGTTCTGCCACGACAAGATCTCATACGTCGACTACAAGGACACGGCGCTGCTGCGGAAGTTCATCTCCGACCGCGGCAAGATCCGTGCGCGCCGGGTGACGGGCAACTGCACCCAGCACCAGCGCGACGTGGCGACCGCGATCAAGAACGCCCGTGAGGTGGCTCTGCTGCCTTACACGAGCACCGCGCGCTAAGGAGGTCTGTCGACATGAAGCTCATCCTCACCAACGAGGTCTCCGGCCTCGGCGCCCCTGGCGACGTCGTCGAGGTCAAGGACGGCTACGGCCGTAACTACCTCATCCCGCGCGGCTACGCCATGCGCTGGACGCGTGGCGCCGAGCGCCAGATCGAGACCATCAAGAAGGCTCGCGACGCTCGCGAGATCCGCGACCTCGGCACCGCCAAGGAGGTCGCCGGCCAGCTCGGCGCCCTGCGCGTGCGGCTGTCCACCCGCGCGGGCGAGTCGGGCCGGCTGTTCGGCTCGATCACCACGGGCGACATCGCCGACGCCGTCAAGGCGGCCGGCGGCCCGATCCTCGACCGCCGTCGCATCGAGATCCGCAACCCGATCAAGAGCGTCGGGTCGCACAAGATCACCGTCAAGCTCCACCCCGAGGTGTCGGCGTCCGTCGACGTCGACGTCGTGGCCGGCTGACGAACGCTGATCAAGCCCCTCTCCGCCAGGAGGGGGGCTTTTTCACGTTCCGGGGCCAGGGTGAACGGCCAGGGTGAACGGGCGGTGTGAACGGGCGGGGTTAGCGGGCGGGGTGAACGGCTGGTGGGCCTGCACCGGTCGTGCCGCCGCGACGTGCGCCGGTCCGGGACCGGCCGCCACGGTGGCGCGTTCCCCCGTGGGACCGGCCGGCCTGGTGACCTGCGCACTTATTTCCTATTGAGGACGCGTAGAATGCCTGCGTTCTTTGTGTGTGTTTCCCCCTGGAGGCTCTGCCATGGCCCGTTCCACGATGCTGCTCGCGATCGGTGTGCTCGCGGTAGGGGCCGTCGCATGTGCCCCGGCAGACCAACCGGCCGCCACGACGACCGGTTCCGCGGCGACCGGCTCAGCGGCGGCCGACGCCTGCGCCAAGGACCAGCTCAAGCTCGTCAACGGCGGCAAGCTGACCGTCGGCACCGACAAGCCGGCCTACGAACCGTGGTTCAAGGACGACGACCCGAGCAACGGCCAGGGGTTCGAGAGCGCGGTGGCGTTCGCGGTGGCCGGTGAGCTCGGCTTCGACCGGACCGAGGTGGAGTGGAGCACGGTCAAGTTCGACTCGGCGTTCGCGCCCGGGGCCAAGCAGTTCGACTTCGACGTCAACCAGGTCTCGATCAACCCCGACCGCGCCAAGGCGGTCGACTTCAGCAAGGGCTACTACACGGTCAAGCAGGCCGTCGTGGCGATCAAGGGCAGCAAGTACGCCGAGGCCAAGACCGTGGCCGAGCTCAAGGACGCCAAGTTCGGCGTCCAGGTGGGCACGACGTCGCTGGCCGGCGTCAACGACGTCGTCAAGCCGTCCGCCGAGCCCAACGTCTACAACGACCAGGTCGACGCCGTGAACGCGCTGAAGAACAAGCAGGTGGACGCGATCGTCGTCGACCTGCCCACCGCGTTCTACGTGACGGCCGCCCAGGTGGAGAACTCCAAGATCGTCGGCCAGTTCAGCTCGACCGGCGGCACGCCGGAGGAGTTCGGCCTGGTCATGGAGAAGGGCAGCGCGCTCAAGCCCTGCGTCGACAAGGCCGTCGACTCGCTGAAGTCGAAGGGTGAGCTGGCCAAGATCGAGCAGGAGTGGCTGGGCTCGGCGGCGGGCGCGCCCGAACTGTCGTGAGCCCGACCGGTAAGCCCGTGAGCGAGCACGTCCCCTCGCAACGGCAGCTTGAGCGCGAGCGCGTCCGCAGGTCGCGGGCGCGCCGCTCGGCCTCGATCGCGACGGCCTCGACGATCGTGTTCATCGTCCTGGTCGCCGTCCTGGCCACGAACTCGCCCGGCTGGCCCCGGGTTCGGGAGTCGTTCTTCTCGCCCGAGTGGTTCGTCGCCGCGTTGCCCAAGGTGCTCGAAGGGTTCCTGCTCAACATCAAGATATTTCTGATCGCCGAGCCGCTGATCCTGATCGTCGGGCTGCTGGTGGCGCTGGCCAGGGGCATCACCGCGCCCGCGTTCTTCCCGATCAGGGCCCTGGCCACGCTCTACACCGACGTCTTCCGCGGCGTGCCGACGCTCCTGGTCATCTTCCTCGTCGGGTTCGGGCTGCCCGCGCTGCGGTTGCAGGGCATCCCGACCGACCTGGCGACGCTGGGCGTGATCGCGCTGACGCTGTCGTACGGCGCGTACGTGGCCGAGGTGTT
Source organism: Nonomuraea sp. NPDC049646 (assembly GCF_044465525.1). Classification (NCBI taxonomy): domain Bacteria; kingdom Bacillati; phylum Actinomycetota; class Actinomycetes; order Streptosporangiales; family Streptosporangiaceae; genus Nonomuraea; species Nonomuraea sp. NPDC049646. The sequence goes on from NZ_JBITLU010000009.1 coordinate 78,770, forward strand.
CCGCTCCGGCATCGAGTCGGTGCATCCGAGCCAGATCGCCGCGGCCCGCTCGCTGGGGCTGAGCCACGTCAAGGCCATGCGGTTCGTGGTTCTTCCGCAGGCCACCCGCCGGGTCGTGCCGCCGCTGCTCAACGACTTCGTCTCGCTGCAGAAGGACACCGCGCTGGTGGCCACCATCGGGCCGCTGGAGGCGCTCAGGCAGGCCCAGATCATCGCCCTCAGCAAGTTCAACTACACCCCCTACCTGGTCGCCTCGCTGGTGTTCATCCTGCTCACGATCCCGATGGCCAGGTTCACCGACCATCTGGCCGCCCGTACGCGCAGGAGGCGTGGCGCATGAGCCTGCTGACCATCGAAGGGGTGTGGAAGAACTTCCACGGCCACAGCGTGCTGCGCGGGATCGACCTTGAGGTGCAGCCGCACGAGGTCGTCAGCCTGATCGGCGCGTCCGGGTCGGGCAAGTCCACGCTCCTGCGCTGCGTGAACCTGCTGGAGACCGTCGACGACGGCGCCATCCACCTCGACGGCCAGGAGATCACCGACCCCCGCGTGGACGTCGACGACGTGCGCAAGCGGCTCGGCATCGTCTTCCAGGCGTTCAACCTGTTCCCGCACATGAGCGTGCTGGACAACATCACGCTCGCGCCCAGGCGGGTGCTCAGGACGTCCAGGGAACAGGCCGAGGAGCAGGCGCACGAGCTGCTGACCAGGTTCGGGCTGGCGGCCAAGGCCGGCGCGTACCCCGACCAGCTCTCGGGCGGGCAGCAGCAGCGGGTGGCGGTCATCAGGGCGCTGGCCATGCAGCCCAGGCTGATGCTGCTGGACGAGGTTACCTCGGCGCTCGACCCGCAACTGGTGGTGGAGGTGCTGGGGATCGTCAGGGAGCTCAAGGAGTCGGGGATGACGATGATCCTCACGACCCACGAGATGGGCTTCTGCCGCGACATCTCCGACACCGTGTGCTTCCTCGACGGCGGGGTGCTGGTGGAGAAGGGCCCGCCGGAGAAGATCTTCGCCTCGCCGGAGCAGCCGCGGACCAGGGAGTTCCTGCGCAGCGTGCTCGAATCCGGACGCCTCTAGCGGCGGTGGCGGCCCCGGGCGGCTTCGGCCGGGGCCTCCCGCGGGCCGGCGAGCAGGCTGTTGCGGCGGCCGTACAGCAGGTAGACCAGCAGCCCGAAGGCCATCCACAGGACGAACCACGCCCAGGTGAGCAGGCGCAGGTTGAGCATCAGCCACAGCGTGGCGACCAGCGACAGCGCGGGCAGCAGCGGCGAGAGCGGCACGCGGAAGCCGCGTTCCAGGTGCGGCATGCGCCGCCGCATCACGATCACGCCCGCCGCCACGAACAGGAACGCGAACAGCGTCCCGATGACGACCAGTTCCTGCATGGTGAGCACCGGGACGAACTCGGCCAGCACGATCGCGACGAACCCGATCACCAGCGTCACCCGCGACGGGGTGTGGTACTTGCGGCTGACCGTGGCCAGGCCGCGCGGGATCAGCCCGTCGCGGGCCATCGAGAACAGCACCCGCGTCTGACCCACGATCAGCACCAGGATCACGGTGGTCAGCCCGAGCACCGCCCCCGCGTCGATGACGTGCACCATCCAGTCCACGCCCGCGGCACGGAACGCGCTGGACAGCGGCGCGTCCCCGCTGATCTTCGTGTACGACACCATGCCCACCATGACCAGTGCGACCGCCAGATAGATGACCGTGGCGATCACCAGGCTCCGGATCATGCCCTTGGGCACGGACTTCGGCGCGTTGACGCTCTCCTCGGCCGAGGTCGCGACGATGTCGAAGCCGATGTAGGCGAACGCGATCGCCGAGGCCGCGGCGAAGACGCCGAACCAGCCGAAGGCCATGCCGTGCCCGGCGAAGAGCTCGATGACGGTCTGCGGGCGGACCGGCAGGGCCTTGGGCTCGACGTAGAAGTCGCCGTAGTTGGCCACGTCGATGTGGGTCACGCCCACGACGATGACCGCCCCGATGGCCAGCAGCTTGGCCGACACCATGACCCACAGCGCCCGGAGCCCCACCCGCGCGCCGAGCGCCACGATGCCCGTGAGCAGCACCAGGATGACCAGGACGAGCACGTCGTCCACGCCCTGCGGCACCCGCACGCCGAAGTCGTCGACCGCCTTGACCGCGATGGACGCCCACGCCCTGGCCACCACCGCGGCGGCGAACTGCAGCTCCAGGATCAGCGCCCAGCCGATGATCCAGGCCCAGACCTCGCCGAAGATGACGTACGTGAAGGTGTAGGCGCTGCCCGACGTCGGCATCGTGGACGACAGCTCGGCGTAGCACAGGCAGGCCAGCAGGCACGCGATACCGGCGATCATGAACGAGAGGATCACGCCGGGACCGGCCATGGTGTGGGCCTGCTCGCCGGCGATGCTGAAGATGCCGGCGCCGATGATCACACCGAGACCGAGAACGACGAGGTCGGCCGGGCGGTAGACCTCGGACAGGCTGTGCCGGGCGCCGGTGCGTAACCCGGTCGCCTCTGACGGTGGCAGTCGTCGAAGAATCGTGGACACGGAACACCCCGCTCAGGGAACTCGCCCACTCTGTCTCACCACTTGGACAACGGCAAGCACAGGACGATTACGGTGAACCGGCGTCCGGGCGGCCGGCGCGGTAACGCGACTGGTCGGATCGGCTACGCGCCGGTCACCAGCCACGCCGTGCCGGCCGCGCGCCGCCCGAGGGTGATCAACCGGGCGATCATCCACACCCCGAGCGCGCACCAGAGCGCGACCACGCCGAACCCGGCGGCCAGGAACGCCGCCGGCAGGTACGCCAGCGTCGTCCACACCCCGGCCCAGGCCAGGTAGCGCTGGTCGCCCGCGCCGATCAGCACGCCGTCGAGCACGAACACCACCCCGCAGATCGGCTGGAACAGCGCGACCGGCCACAACACGGCCAGCAGCTGGGCGGTCACGGCCGGGTCGGCGCCGAACAGGCCGGGCAGCAGCGGCCTGGCCGCCACGACCACCACGCCGAGCGCCAGGCCCGACCACAGGCCCCACTGCATCATCCGCCTGGTCGCGGCCCTGGTGGCGACCGTGTCCCCGGCGCCCAGCGAGCGTCCGGTGATGGCCTGGCCGGCGATCGCGATCGCGTCCAGGGCGAAGGCCATCAGGTTCCACACCTGGCCGGCGATGGCGTACGCGGCCAGTTCGGCCTGGCCCATCCTGGTGGCGACCACCGTGCCCACGATGAGCACGATCCGCAGGCACACCGTACGGATGAGCAGGGCCAGACCGGCCGTGCCGGCCTGCCGGACGCCCGCCAGGTCGGGCATGAGCGGCGTGCCGAGCCGTCGCGCGCCCCGGACCACCACGACCAGGTAGACGGCCGCACCGAGCGTCTGGGCCAGCGTGGTGCCCCAGGCGGACCCGGCGATGCCCCAATGCAGCCCGAGCACGAACCAGGCGTTCAGCGCCGCGTTCAGCGCGAACGAGCCCACGGCCACCACCAGCGGCGTGACGGTGTCCTGAAGGCCGCGCAGCACCCCGGTGCCCGCCAGCACGACCAGCATGCCGGGCGCGCCGAGCAGGCTGATCCGCAGGTACGTCACGGCCAGCGCCGCCTGGTCGGGACCGGCTCCGAACAGGTCCACCATGGCCGGCGCGAGCGGCCAGCCCAGGGCGATGAGCACGGCGCCGATCGCCAGGGCGAGCCAGATGCCGTCCACGCCGTTGCGCATGGCCCGCGCGTGGTTGCCGGCGCCGCTCTGCCGCGCCACGGACGCCGTCGTGCCGTACGCCAGGAAGACGCAGAGGTTCACCAGCGTCGCCAGGACGGCCCCCGCCACGCCCAGCGCGCCCACGGCCGTGGTGCCGAGGCCGTGGCCGACGATGGCGTAGTCGGCGAGCAGGAAGAGCGGCTCGGCGACCAGCGCGCCGAACGCCGGCAGCGCGAGCCGCAGAATCTCCCGGTCCCGGGGTGTAATGGGCATTTGTCCATTATGGCCATTACACGGCGTGTCGGGCCAACTTTCTTTCCTCCACAGTCGGTGGACACTGTTTGCCCAGGTCAGACGTTGATCGGTGCATATCCGAAAGAGTTATCCCCAGGCTCGTCCACAGAGCTTTCACACCCTGAGCGCGATAGTGCACAGCTCACCCACAGCGTTGTCCACAGGCCGCGTTGCCCTCACGCGCCGAACGAGCGAAACTGTCACACCGGTCGGCTACAAGTGGGGGTGGTGCGACCGCCTGCGAGGTTGTTCGAGGGGGCGCGGTGAGCATTGACGAAGAGGGCGGCGGAGGCCCCGGTTTCGAGCGCACCCCGCCGCACAACATCGAGGCCGAGCAGTCGGTGCTCGGCGGCATGCTGCTGTCCAAGGACGCCATCGCCGACGTCGTCGAGATCCTGCGATCCGACGACTTCTACCGTCCCGCCCACCAGATGGTCTACGACGTCATCACCGACCTCTACGGCCGCGGCGAGCCCGCCGACGCCGTCACGGTCTTCGACGAGCTGCAGAAACGCGGCGAGATGGCCCGGGTGGGCGGTGCCGCCTACCTGCACACGCTCACGGCGGTCGTCCCCACGGCCGCCAACGCCGGCTACTACGCCAAGATCGTGCGCGAGCAGGCGATCCTGCGCCGTCTCATCGAGGCCGGCACCCGCATCGTCTCCTTCGGCTACGGCGGCCAGAACGAGGAGGTCGACGACCTCGTCGACCGCGCCCAGGCGGAGATCTACAAGGTCACCGAGCGCCGCACGTCGGAGGACTACGCGCCGCTGGCCGACATCATGCCGGGCGCCCTCGACGAGCTGGAGGCCATCGGCAGCCGCGGCGGCCAGATGGTCGGCGTCCCGACCGGCTTCCAGGACCTCGACCAGCTCACCAACGGCCTCCACCCGGGCCAGATGATCGTCGTGGCCGCCCGCCCGGCCATCGGCAAGGCGCTGGCCCTGGACACCCCGCTGCCCACGCCGACCGGCTGGACGACGATGGGCGAGGTCGAGGTCGGCGACGAGCTGATCGGAGCCGACGGCAGGCCGACCAGGGTGGTCGCGGCGACCGACGTGATGCACGGCAGGCCGTGTTACGAGGTGGAGTTCAGCGACGGCACGGTGATCGTCGCGGACGCCCAGCACCAGTGGCGTACGTCCACGCGCGCCGCCAGGAAGGCGGCCGGCACGCTGCCGTCCCTCCACTGGACGGCGGAGGCGGTCCGGCGGGTCGAAGAGGCCCGCGACGCGGCGTCCGGGCATCCGGACAGGCTGGTGACGCATCGCGAGGCCCTTGAGACCGTGGGGGAGGAGTTCCGCAATGTCCTCCACACCGTCCAGCGTCAGGTGGGCCCCATGGAGAAGGTTCTCACCGCTGTGGGCGGCCCGATCAGGAGCTACTCCTGGCACGCCCCCGCCTATCGGGCGGGCGAGCTCTACAGCGCTCTGCACACGCGGATCACCACGCCGAAGAACGCCGCCACCACCGCGGAGCACCAGCAGGTCGTGACGACGGAGGAGATCGCCGCCACCCTCCGCTGCGCAACCGCCGACCGGCGGCCCAACCACGCAGTGGCGGTGGCCGCGCCGTTCGCGCTGGAGGAGCGGGAGCTTCCGCTGTCCCCGTACGTGCTCGGCGTGTGGCTGGGCGACGGCCACAGCGCGGCCGCGCGGTTCTCGACCATGGACCCGGAGATCATCGAGAACATCGAAGCCGAGGGCGTCCGGGTCACCCGCGTGGGCTCCTCGATCTCCTACCAGCTGACCCTTCCGGAGCCGCCGCCGTCCTGGCGGACATGCGTGGTGTGCGGGGCCGGGTTCGTGCCCAAGACCTCGCAGGTCCGCACCTGTGGTAGGAGCTGCGGAGCGAGGGCCCGTTCGCTCTCCGAGCCGGTGGCCGAGCCCACGTGTCCCGACTGCGGCGGCCGTTCAAGCGGGCTGCGGCGGTGTCAGGCCTGCCATTTCGAACACGGCACCGTCCAGGGCATCCTTCGTACTCTGGGCGTTCTCGGGGACAAGCACATCCCCGCGAGCTACCTGCGGGCCTCCGAGGGGCAGCGACGAGCCCTGCTGGCCGGACTGCTCGACTCTGACGGTTACGTCAGCGCCGCGGGGCAGATCCAGTTCGCCGTCACCAGTAAGAGTCTCGCCGCCGACGTGCACGAGCTGGTGCTGAGCCTCGGCTACAAGGCGACCATGCGTACCAAGCCGGTCAGAGGCAGGTCCGAGGAGAGCTCGACCTGCTACATGATCAATTTCACGACCTCCGACAAGCTCTTCCGGCTGCCGAGGAAGGCGGCCAGGCAGGTGGACGCCACCCATCCCAAGACTCTGGTCCGCTACATCGTCGATGTGCGGAAGATCGACAGCCGTCCGGTGCGCTGCGTCGAGGTCGACAACGCGGATCACATGTACCTGGCCGGCCGGGCCTGCATTCCCACCCACAACAGCACGTTGGGCCTCGACTTCGCCCGTTCTGCGGCGATCAAGCATGGAATGACCACTGTCATCTTCTCGCTGGAGATGTCCCGCAACGAGATCACCATGCGTCTGCTGTCCGCGGAGGCCAGGGTGGCCCTGCACGCCATGCGCTCGGGCATGATGGGCGACGACGACTGGACCCGCCTGGCGCGCCGGATGAGCGAGGTGGCCGAGGCGCCGCTGTTCATCGACGACTCGCCCAACATGTCGATGATGGAGATCCGGGCCAAGTGCCGGCGCCTCAAACAGCGCAACGACCTGCGGTTCGTGGTCATCGACTACCTCCAGCTCATGAGCTCGCCGAAGAAGACCGAGAGCCGCCAGAACGAGGTCTCGGAGATCTCCCGTGCGATCAAGCTGCTGGCCAAGGAGCTGGAGGTGCCGGTCATCGCCATCTCCCAGCTCAACCGAGGTCCGGAGCAGCGCACGGACAAGCGCCCGGCGGTCAGCGACCTTCGCGAATCGGGATCCATCGAACAGGACGCCGACATGGTCATCCTGTTGCATCGTGAGGACGCCTACGAGCGGGAGTCGCCCCGGGCCGGCGAGGCCGACCTGATCGTGGCCAAGCACCGTAACGGCCCCACCGCCACGGTGACCGTGGCCTTCCAGGGTCACTACAGCCGGTTCGTGGACATGGCCCAGCACTGAACCAGCAAAACCCCGATCAAGGTGTGACAAACCAGACAGCACGGAAGGGATGGCGATCGATCATCGGGGCGCTTTACCCGATGACTGAAGCAAAGGGGAGAACGCCATGACCATCCTGATCGCCTACGACGGCTCGGCCGACTCGCGCAGCGCCATCGAGTTCGCCGCCAAGCACCTGGCCGCCCAGCCGGCCGTCGTCGTCACCGTGTGGGAGCCGCTGCTCGTGCAGCTCAGGAAGCACCCGCTGGCGGCGGGGGCGATCTCCCCCGAGACCGAGACCGAGGGGCAGGCCCAGGCCGAGTACTACGCCAAGGAAGGCGCCGAGCTGGCCACCGCCGCCGGTCTGCCCGAGGTGACCTGTCGCGCGGTCGCCGACAACGAGTCGATCTGGAAGACGATCGTCGACGTGGCCGACGAGCTGGACGCCTCGCTCATCGTGACCGGTTCGCGGGGCCTGGCGGGGGTCAGGTCGGTGCTGCTCGGCAGCGTGTCCAACCATGTGCTGCACCATGCCCGCCGGCCGACGCTCATCGTTCCGCCGGTTGCGCAGCCGAAGGGCTGACGCAGCAGACCTTGGGCGGGGACAGCCGGGTGTCCATGCGACGGGCGCCCGGCCCTTCCTCGCCGAGCCGGTCGTGGGGGTTGGCCACCGGGCACCGGTCGAGTGACAGGCAGCCGCAGCCGATGCAGTCGGTCAGGTCGTCGCGCAGCCGCTGAAGCTGTTCGATGCGGTCGTCGAGCTCGCCGCGCCAGGCGGCCGACAGCCTGGCCCAGTCCTCCCGGTTGGGGGTGCGGCCGTCGGGCAGCTCGGACAGCGCGTCCTTGATGGTCGCGAGGGGGATGCCGAGGCGTTGCGAGAGCCGGATGAAGGCGACCCTGCGCAGCGTGTCGCGGTGGTAGCGGCGCTGGTTGCCGGCCGTGCGGCGGCTGGCGATGAGCCCCTTGGTCTCGTAGAAGTGCAGCGCGGAGACGGCCACGCCGCTGCGCTCGGCGAGCTGCCCGACCGTCAGTTCTTTGCTGTTCCAGGCGACCATACCTGAAGTTTACTTGAGGGTCCGTTCGAAGAACGTCTCCAGCACGACGACCGTCTGGGTGCCGGTCACGCCGTCCACCTCGAAGATCTGGCGCAGGACGTCCTGGAGCTCCTTGGTGCTGGACGTGCGCACCTTCAGCAGCAGCGACGCGGGCCCGGCGATGACGTGGGCCTCCTCGACGGCGGGGATCTCCGCCAGCAGGCCGGCGCTGTCGCCCATCCAGCTCGCGCCGTCCACCAGCACGTAGGCGGTCACCGTGCGGCCGAGGGCGTCCTGGTCCACCTCGATCGTGGTGCGCCTGATCACGCCGCGCTCGCGCAGCTTGCGTACGCGTTCGTGCGCGGCCCCGCTGGACAGCCCCACCGCCTTGCCGAGCGCGGCGTACGACTGCGTCGCGTCCTCCAGTAGAAGGCCGATCAATGTCCTGTCGATCTCATCCACAACCGAATGCTATCCGGTGAAATGCGTAGTTGGTCGAATGCCGTATGGTGGCCGCCATGGACACGATCCCCACCGAGTTCGAGGTTCTGGACGAGCGCTTCGCCACGATCGGCGGCGACGACCGGATCGAACGTCTCCACACGGGCACCCGCTGGGCCGAGGGCCCGGTCTACTTCCCGGCCGGCCGCTTCCTGGTCTGGAGCGACATCCCCAACGAGCGCATGCTGCGCTGGGACGAGATGACCGGCGCCGTCGGCCCGTTCCGGCAGCCGTCCGGCTACACCAACGGCAACACCCTCGACCGCGAGGGCCGGTTGATCTCGTGCGAGCAGGGCAACCGCCGCGTCACCCGCACCGAGCCCGACGGCTCGATCACCGTCATCGCCGACTGCTGGCAGGGCAAGCGCCTCAACAGCCCCAACGACGCGGTCGTGCGCTCCGACGGCTCCGTCTGGTTCACCGACCCCCCGTACGGCATCACCAGCAACTACGAGGGCGTCGTGGCCGAGCAGGAGATCGACGGCTGCCACGTCTACCGCGCCGACCCGGTGACCGGCGAGGTGCGCGTGGTGGCCGACGACTTCGTCCGTCCCAACGGCCTGGCCTTCTCCCTCGACGAGAAGCTCCTGTACGTCGCCGACACCAGGGCCAGGCACCTGCGCGTCTTCGAGGTGCGCGAGGACGGCACGCTGTCGGGCGGCCGGGTCTTCGCCGAGGGCACCGAGGCCGACAACTTCGACGGCATGCGCCTCGACGACCGGGGCCGGGTCTGGGCCGCGGCGGGCAAGGCGCTGCTCTGCCACGACCCCGACGGCACCCTGATCGGCCGGCTCAGGCTGCCGGAGTTCACCGCGAACCTGGTGTTCGGCGGGCTGAAGAGGAACCGGCTGTTCATCGCCTCCTCCTCTTCGCTCTACTCGCTGATGACCAACGTCACCGGCGCCCGCCCGGTCTGGGCCCGCCGCTGACGCCGCTGCTCCCACCTGCCTACTCCCAACCGGCCTACTCCCGACCGGCCTACTCCCACCGGAACAGCCGCACGGCCAGGCCCCCGAACACCGCCAGCCCCGCGGCCATCACCACCAGGTGCAGGAGCTGGGGGCTCTGCCCCGCCCAGGTGTCCTTGAGCGCCTGGGCGAACGGCCCGGCCACGGAGAAGTCGCTGACCTTGCGCAGGGCGTCCGGCATCATCTCGCGCGGCAGCCACATGCCGCCGACGAACATGAGCGGGAACATCACCGCCGACCCGATCCCCGAGGCCGCCTTCCCATTGGGCGCCAGCGCCGCGATCACCAGGCCGATGGCCATCAGCGCGGCGGTGCCGAGCAGGAAGACCAGCACGAACCCGAGCCACTGCCTGGGCGCCGACGTCCCGAACGCCGCCATCCCGGCCACGATCAGCACGACCGTGGACACGGCACCGACGGTCAGGTTGATCAGCAGCTGGACGGTCAGCAGCCGTCCGGGATGCACCGGCGTGGTGGACATGCGCCTGAGCACGCCCTGCTCCCGGTAACCGGCCAGCACGGTAGGCAGCACGCTGCAGGCCAGCGTCAGCAGCGCGAGCAGGGTCATCATGGCCGGCATGTGCGCGTCCACCGACCGCAGCCCGGAGGCGTCGGGCTTGGTCATGTCCGGCACGCTGAGCCCCAGCACCAGCAGCAGACCGACCGGCAGCCCGATGGTGAAGATCATGAACGGCCAGTCGCGCAGGTGCAGCTTGGCCTCCACGAGCAGGATCTTCGTCATGACAACTTCCTTCCGGTGAGCGCGAGGAACGCGTCGTCCAGGGTCGCCTGCTCGATGCGCAGGTCGGCGGGGATGATCTGGTGCTGCGCCAGGGCCAGCGTGACCACGTGGGCCAGGTTGCCGGTGCCGGACACCGAGACCTGCCCGCCGTGCCGGACCACCTCGCGCACCTCCGGCAGCGCCAGCAGCACGGCGTCGTCCAGCGGGCCGGAGGGGCGGAACCGTACGTGCTGCTCGGCCCCCACCTGGGCGATCAGCCCCATGGGCGTGTCGGTGGCCACCACCTTGCCCGCGTCGATGAGCGCGAGCCGGTCGCACAGCCGCTCGGCCTCCTCCATGAAGTGGGTGACCAGCACGATCGTCACGCCCGAGTCGCGCACCTGCTCGATCAGCTCCCAGGTGTCCCGGCGGGCCTGCGGGTCGAGGCCGGTGGTCAGCTCGTCGAGCACCGCCACCCGCGGCCGGCCCACCAGCGCCAGCGCGACCGACAGCCGCTGCCGCTGGCCGCCGGAGAGGCTCTTGAAGGCGGCGTCCCGCTTGTGCGCCAGGCCGACGTGTTCGAGCAGTTCCCGCCAGTCGGCCGGGTCGGGGTAGAAGGAGGCGTACAGGTCCATGGCCTCCCACACCTTGATCTTCTCCGGCAGCGCGGCGCTCTGCAGCTGCATGCCGAGCACCTGGCGCAGCTCGTCGCGGTCGCGCCGCGGGTCCAGGCCCGCCACGCGCACGGTGCCGCCGTCCGCCGGGCGCATGCCCGCCACGCACTCCACGGTCGTGGTCTTGCCGGCGCCGTTGGGGCCGAGGATGCCGAAGATCTCGCCCTCGGCGACCTCGAAAGACACGTCGTCCACCGCGAGGTGGTTCGGATACTGCTTGCGCAGGTTCCTCACTTCGATCACCTTCATGGCATCGACGCTAGGAGCTGCGGGTTTTCCCGGGAATCTCGGTAGATGCCGAGCAAGGGTGTATCTAGGTGCAATGTCCCCAGCGGGGATGTTGGCGCAGACTGGGAGCATGCTTCAACGGTTCGGGCAGGTCGCGGTCTTGTTCGCGCTGCTGCTGGTCGAGGTGGCGTTGATCCCCTTGGCCGGCGCCATGATCATGCTGTCGTTCGCGCTGGGGATGGTCTTCTTCTTCCCGTGGCAGGCCAGGCTGGTCAGGCGGGCGGCCGAGCAGCACCGGCGCCTGCTGCGCGCCTGGACCGGCGTCGAGATCGAGGCGCCCTACCTGCCCGAGCCGCCGCCGCCCGTCCCCATGGCCGACGGCCTCTACCGCGTCGACCGCACGCTGTACAAGTCGCCGCGCATGCCGGCCTGGAACGACCGGTTCAAGTGGCTGCTCACCGACCCGGCGACCTGGCGCGACACGCTCTGGCTGACGCTCGACCCGATCGTCAAGATCGGCCTGCTGCCGCTGTTCGTCCTGCTCCCCGCGCGCGGCCTGCGTCTGTACGCCCTCACCGTCCGCCTCCTGCTCGGCGCCACCTCCGCCAGCCGCCTGGCCGTCCAGATCACCCATCTCAAGCAGGTGCGCAACCTCGCCGTCGACTCCCAGGCCGCCGAGATGCGCAGGATCGAACGCGACCTGCACGACGGCACCCAGGCCCGCCTGGTGGCCATCGGCATGACGCTGGGCGCGGTCGAGCAGCTCATCGACGACAACCCGGCCGCCGCCAAGGCCCTGCTGGCCAAGACCAGGGACGCCTCCGCCGAGACCCTGACCGAGCTGCGCACCGTCATCCGCGGCATCCACCCGCCGGTGCTGGCCGAACGCGGCCTGGCCGACGCCGTACGCGCTCTGGCCATGGACAGCCCGCTGCGCGTCAAGGTGGACGTCGAGCTGCCCCACCGCCTGGAACCCCCGGTGGAGGCGGCGGCCTACTTCGCGATCAGCGAACTGCTCGCCAACGCCGCCCGGCACAGCGGCGCCGAGTCGGCGGCCATCGACATCAGCGTCAACGGCGCGGCCCTGCGCGTCACCGTCAGCGACGACGGCATGGGCGGCGCCGACCCGGCCAAGGGCAGCGGCCTGACCGGCATCGAACGCCGCCTGGCCGCCTTCGACGGCGTGCTGGCCCTGCACAGCCCCCCGGGCGGCCCCACCACCGTCACCCTGGACATCCCGCACGTCCTGCCCGACCAGGCCGGCCAGGCGAAGCTGCCGCCCAAGAAGGCCGCCGCGATCGCCGTCCTGTACGGCACGGGCTGGTGCCCGCTGTTCCCCCAGGGTCTCGTCACGGCCGTCTTCAAGGCGTTCCACATCGACGAGCGGAGCTGGTTCCTGGCCCTCTACCTGCCCGAACCGCTGCAGTGGCCGCTGATCGTGACCAACATCGCCCTCGGCACGCTCATGTACATTGCGGCCATGCGCATCCGGCTCCTCCACAACAGAAGCCTCGTACTCGGCAGCGTCGGCGGTCTGGGGCCCTGCTGATGAAGAGGGTGCTCGTCGCCGAAGACCTCTACCTGCTCAGAGACGGCCTGGTCCACCTGCTCCAGGCGCACGGCTTCACGGTCGTGGCCGCCGTCGAGAGCGGGCCGGAGCTGCTGAAGGGCCTGCTGGAGCTGCGTCCCGACGTCTCGGTCGTCGACGTACGGCTGCCGCCCACGCACACCGACGAGGGCCTGCAGGCCGCGCTGGCCGCCCGCGCGCGGATCCCGGGGCTGCCCGTCCTCGTGCTGTCGCAGCACGTCGAGCAGCTCTACGCCCGCGAGCTGCTGGCCGACGGCTCGGGCGGCATCGGCTACCTGCTGAAGGACCGGGTGTTCAACGCTGAGCAGTTCGTCGACGCCGTGCGCAGGGTGGCGGACGGCGGCACCGCGATGGACCCCGAGGTGATCGCCAAGCTGCTGGCCAGCAACGCCAGGAACGAGCCGCTGGCCGCGCTCACGCCCCGCGAGCGCGAGGTGCTGGAGGCCATGGCGGAGGGCCGCTCCAACGCCGCGATCTCCCAGCGGCTCTTCCTCAGCGAGAGCGCCGTCGCCAAGCACACCGCCGGCATCTTCGCCAAGCTCGGCCTGGCCCCCTCCGACGACGACAACCGCCGCGTCCTGGCCGTGCTCGCCTACCTCAACAGCCGCGCCTGACGGCCCCTTCCCGGCCCCACCAGGCCCCACCAGACCCATCGTGCACAGGACGCCCAGCCGTGCCCGGACACAGCCGGAGTTGTCGGTGGGAGCGGCTATTTTCATAGAGGCACGGCGCGACGAAAGGGTGGATCCTCGTGAAGATCCGGGTTAACCGCGATGTACTGGCAGATGCGGTGGCATGGGCCGCCAGAGTCCTGCCCAGCCGCCCGGTGGTGCCCGTGCTCTCCGGGCTGCTGCTGGAGGCGGGCGACGAGCTGAGCCTGTCCGCCTTCGACTACGACGTCTCCGCGCGCGCCCTGGTCGACGCCGACGTGGTCGAGCCCGGGAGCGTGCTCATCCCGGGCCGCCTGCTCGCCGAGATCAGCCGCAGTCTGCCGGCCGAAGACGTCGAGATCGTCACCGAAGGCGCCGAGGCCGTGCTGACCTGCGGAAGCGCCGAGTTCGGGCTGATCACGATGCCGGTCGAGGACTTCCCGGCCCTGCCGGCGATGCCCCCGAGCATCGGCGCGATCGGCGGCGGCGTGTTCGCCTCGGCGGTGAGCCAGGTCGCGCCCGCCGCCAGCCGCGACGACACGCTGCCTATGCTCACCGGCATCCGGGTCGACATCGAGGGCGAGTCCGTGGCGATGGCCTCCACCGACCGCTACCGCATCGCCGCCCGCGACTTCACCTGGCGTCCGGCCGCGCCCGACGTCGCCGTCTCGGCCATGGTGCCGGCGAAGGTGCTGGTCGAGGTGGCCAAGTCGCTGCGCGGCGGCGAGGTGTCGGTCGCGATGGGCGACGGCGTGGCCGGGTTCGAGAGCGTCGGCCGCAGCACCACCGTGCGCCTGCTCGACGAGCAGTTCATCGACTACCGGGCCAGGCTCACCTCCGACTGGTCGATCAGGGCCGACGTCGCGGTGACCCCGTTCGTCAACGCGATCAAGCGGGTGGCCCTGGTGGCAGAGCGCAACACCGCGATCCGGCTGTCGTTCTCCCAGGGCCAGGTGCTGATCCAGGCGGGCGGCGGCGACATCGGGCGCGGCACCGAGGTCGTCCCCTGTGAGCTGCGCGGCGACGACATCCAGATCGCCTTCCAGTCGCAGTTCCTGCTCGACGGCCTGACCGGCATCGAGACCGAGCTGGCCAGGCTCAACATGGAGTCGCCGACCAGGCCCGCCCTCGTCCAGGACGTGCCGGGCGACGCCCAGCCCGCCTTCCGCTACCTGGTCATGTCACTGCGCCTGACCTGAGCGAGCCTGACCTGAGGCGAGCTTGAGCTGAGCGAGCCTGAGCTGAGGCGAGCTTGAGCTGAGCGAGCCTGAGCTGAGGTCGCCCGGCCCGAGCCGTCATCCCGCCGTGCCCGTCTGCCGCTCGGCGACCAGCTTGAAGACCCTCTTGAACTCCGCGTACGCCTGCTCGCCCACGGCCCGCGCGTGCGCGGCCTCCATCTCGGCGATGATCGCGTCCGACTTCGTCATGTGGTCCAGCGCCTTGTCCGTCGGCACGATCAGCTTGGCCCGCCGGTCGGCCGGGTCGGGCTGCCGCTCCACGTAGCCGAGCGCGACCAGCTCGTCCACCAGCGTGCCGATCACCTGCTTGTGCTGCCCCGACTGCGCGGCCAGGTCGGTCGCCCTGCTGCCCTCCTCGTCCAGGTAGGCCAGCACGGCGCCGTGCCGCGGCCGCAGCCCCGGGTGCCCCTGCTCGGCCAGCTTGGCGAACAGGTCGCGCTGCAGGGCGAAGAGCGTGCGCCCCGCCAGCACGCCGAGGTCCGGTTCGTCCTGCTTGCGATGACTCCTGCGCACGGGTGGCCCTCCAATTAGTCACTGATTTTGACTGTCACTGATTCTTACTATATTGTCGTGCCATGACCACGACGGTGGAACTCACCAGATTCAGAGTGTCCCCGGAACGCGCCGGCCAGTTGCTGGCGGCCCGCCCGGGCATGCTCGCCGACTTCGCGGCCGACCGCGCCGGCTTCCTCGGCGCCCGGCTGGTCCGCCTGTCCGACGACGAGTGGCTGGACATCGTCGACTGGCGCTCGGGCGACGACTTCGCCGCCTCCCGTGCCAAGGGCGCGAACCTGCCCGGCATCCAGAAGTTCTTCGACCTGATCGACGAGTTGATCTCCGCAGAAAAGGGGACATTGCGATGACCATCCTGATCACCGGTGCCACCGGCACCGTCTCCGGGGCCGTGCTGAAGTCGCTGGGCGACCTGAGCGACGTGCGCGTCCTGGTGCGCGACGCGGCCAAGGCCCCCGAGGGCGTCGAAGTGGCCGTCGGCGACCTCGACCAGCCCGCCACGCTCGACGCCGCCTTCGAGGGGGTCGACATCCTGTGGCTGCTGACCGCCATGGGCCCCCAGGCGCCCCATGCGAGCATGAACGCCCTCTGGGCGGCCCGGAAGGCGGGGGTGCGGCACGTCGTGCGCATGTCGGCCATCGGAGCCGCCCACGACGCCCCCACGCGCAACGGCCGCCTGCACGCCCTCTCCGACGTCGAGCTGGCCGCCTCGGGCCTCGACTGGACGGTCATCCGCCCGGCCTTCTTCATGCAGAACCTGCTCGGCTCGGTCGCCGGCGACACCCTCTACGGCGGCACGGGCGAGGGCCGGATCGGGCTGATCGACGTCCGCGACATCGGCGACTTCGCCGCCGCGGTGCTGCGCGACCCGGCGCCGCACAAGGGCCGCACCTACACGCTCACGGGCCCGGCCAGCATCTCGCTGGGGGAGGCGGCCACCGCCCTGACCGAGGTCTACGGCACGCCGATCGCCTACCACCCCGTCGCCCCCGACGACGCCTACCGCTCGATGCTCGACGCCGGCATGCGCGAATGGGACGCGGCCGTCACCAGGGAGTACCTCACGGCGTACTCGGCGGGCTGGGGCGACCGTACGACGACCGCCTTCACCGACGTGACCGGGCGTCCGGGCCGCAGCTTCACCGAGTTCGCCAAGGACCATGCGGCCGAGCTGCGCCCCGCCGCCTGAGGTCCGGTCAGGAGTCGGTGAGGGCGATGAGGATGTGCTCCATGCACGCGTGCCCGGCCCGCTCGGCCGCGGTGGCGTCGCCGGCGGCGATGGCGCGGGCGATGGCGTCGTGCGGGATGTAGCTCTTGTTGAACGACGTGCCCGCGGCCGTGATGCTGGCCCGCAGAGCCGCCGAGAAGTCCTCGTAGAGGTCGATGAGCACGAGATTGTGGGTGGCGTGCGCGACCGCCATGTGGAAGGCGAGGTCGGCCTCGACGAAGAAGTCGGGGTCGTCCAGCTCCCAGGCGCGGTCGCGTTCGGCCAGCGCGGCCTCGATGCGGCGGATGTCCTCGTCGGTACGGCGGGTCGCGGCCAGCCGGGCGGACTCGACCTCCAGCGCGCGCCGCACCTCAAGGATCTCCAGCTGCTCGGCCTGGCGCAGCCGGCGCAGCATCGCCCCGGACAGCTCACTGGTCGCCCGGACGTAAGTGCCGTCCCCCTGACGGCACTCCAGCAGCCCGGCGTGCGTCAACGCGCGCACGGCCTCGCGAACGGTGTTGCGTCCCACTCCGAGCTGCTCGGCGAGCACGGTCTCGGTGGGGATCTTGCCGTTCATCTGCCACGACCCTGAGGTGATCTGCTCCTTGAGCTGATCGATCACCTGGTCGACGAGCGAAGCCCGCTGCGCCGTACGCAGACTCACAGTCCGCCTCCTCCGGGGAAACCAATCATCCTATGAGTCAATGACTGGTCGACCCTAATTATTCCAGACTCAAAAGTCCAAATCTGGAGCTCCCGGAGGTTCAGTGCGCGACCGTGGCTTCGACCGTCACCCCTGCCAATGCGGAGCGAACTCCGGCAGCTTCAAGGGCTTTACGATATGCGGCCGTCTGTTGTGCTCTTGCCCCGGCCCTGCCATAGAGGTCACCCAGCTCGCGCCAGCAGCGGGCGGCCTGCCTGTCGGACCCGAACACCGGACGGTCGAGCGAGTCGAGCAGCTCGTGCGCCGTACGGAGCTGCGTCGTGGCACTGCCGTCGAGGTCGAGCGCGACGGTGGCGAGCACCAGGTTCGCCTCGGCCGGCGTGGTGCCAGAACCGTCGTGGGCCAGCCCCAGCGCCGTGGTGGCCAGCTCGGCGGCCCCCGCCTGGTCGCCCGCCCGCAGCCGCACCCGAGCGTGCGCGACCAGGCTCTCGCCGTGCTCGCGGACACTGCCGGGGGAGGACGCGAAGGCCCGCGACGCGGCCGCGGCCAGCCGCTCGGCCTCGTCGAGCGGCGCGGTGACCAGCCTGGACCAGTGCATGGCCGCCCGCGCGAGCTGCAGCGCGAGCCGGGCCTGACGACCGGCCATGATGGCGTCGTCGGCCAGGCGCACGGCCAGCGCGGAGTCCTCGCCGGCGGCGGCGGCGGAGCTCGCCTGCCACAGGGCGTGGATCTCCTCGGAACGGTCCATAACTTCAGGAACGCCGCTGTTGTCCAGCACCCGCTTGACGTACTCGAGCTCGGGGGAGTCGCCCTGACGCTCGCTGCGCGCCTCGACCAGAGCGGTGGCCAGGTCGACCGCGATCTCGCCCTGCGAGATGGACAGCCGCTCGGCCTGCTCCAAGGCGGCCGCGGCCAGGTCACGGGCCCTCAGCCGGTCGCCGGCCCGCTGGTAGCAGCGGCTCAGCGCGATCGTGAGCGGCAGGTCGGCCAGGCGCTCGGGATGCGCGGCGGCCTCCCTGCGCAGCCGTTCGAACGCCTCGACGGCCTGGCCGAGACGCCCCTGGACCTCCAGCGCACGGGCCCGGCCGAAGCGGGCGTGCGCGGTGAGCATGGCGTTCTCCTCGTCGGCCGCCTTCACGATCTCCGTGAAGCGGTCGGCCGCCACCGCGGGGTCGCCGTGCTGAAGCTCCAGCTCGGCATGGCGAAGACCCAGCTCGGTGTCGATGCGCTGCCGCGGTTCGATGCCGTGCAGGAGGAACTCGGTGGTGCATCCCAGCCGCTCGGCGAGGAGGCGGGCCACGACAGGAGTCGGCGTGCGCTTGCCCGACTCGATGAGCGAGACATAACTGTCAGACAGGTCGGGTCCGGCCAACTGGGCCTGGGACATCCGCCTGTTCAGCCGCAGTCCACGGACGCGGTCACCGATGGTTCCCTGACTCGGCATCTCATCTCTCAAGGCGGGGAAGGGTCAACAACACGCAATGATTGCATGAAGTAGCCGAATCTGGTATCCCCGCGTGAAGAATTTGCCACGCTGAGATTAATCGTCGCTCTCGTCCTTGCTGGGGAAAAGCATCTGGCAGACCTCCAGGTAGAGGGTCTCCGGATACGGAATGTACTCGACCGTTGACAGAGCCTGGTCCTGACCAGCGGACTCGAGGATGAACTCGCCGTAACCGAGCATGCGGCCCAGGAGAGATCGCTGGAAGCTCATGTCGGTGACCTTGCCGAGCGGCATCATCGCGACCTTGCGCGTGATCAACCCGGTGGTGAGCAGCATCCGCTTGGACGTCACCACAAAGTAATCGACCGACCACTCCGCGACTTTCCACACGAAGCGCACGAGGAGCAGCAGCCACAGCCACCACACCACGACGAGCGCCGTGCCGCCGGACTCCCCTCCACCGAAGAACTTGCTGAGGAGCCCGGCGATGACCAGGCCGCCGAAGACCTCGGCGACCGGGCGCAGCAGCACGGCGGGATGACGCCGCACCATGATGACCTGTTGTTCGTTGGGGAGGAGGTAGCGGTTGACCGACGACGGAGCAGAGTCCCCGTGGGTCACCAGTCTCATGCGAGGTTGTTCACAAATTGGGCCAGAGAGTCGGCCGCGTTGAACACCGTGTCGAACGCCCCCTTCACCGCGTCTGCGGCATCAGCTGGTCGTGCGAACAGGTAGTACGCCACAAATGCGATACCACCGTATGTGAGGACTTTTTTGACCTGCACTGTCGCCTCCGTGCCACTAACCCACTCCACCCGCCGTATACATTACCCACCCGGTAGCCGGGGTAAAGGTAACTTGGCGGGTTAGTTTTGATCTTGCTTAGCTTGCTCAGCCACGTTCGCTGGCGACCAGCGCCAGGACGTGAAGGTGCTTCCGGGCGATGCGCTCCACAAGGCTCGGATGCGCATAGCCGGTGACCTCCAGCGCGCCGTAGTGCGCTGCTTCCACACAGCGCGTTACGGTGGTGGAGGAATGCACGCCGGCGAACTCGTCGCGCAGCGCGGCCTCGACCTCCGCGTACGGGGTCGGGTCGGCCTCGGTGTGCTCGCTCATGCGCCCTCCTGTGCTGGTCGCATGAGACGGGGCGCCGCTGTTGCCGGTCGCTCGCTCGTTCACGAGGACTCCTCGGCTCCGGGCATGTCGCTCATCGTGCTTCCCCCACGCGCATGCGGAAGTTCCCTTCCTGTCTCTTCGTACCCACCCAACCACAGTATGTAACGAAGTGACGACCCAGCGTAAGGAGAAGGGGAGCCGATGGAAGGGTCAGACCACGCCGTAGAGGCGGTCGCCGGCGTCGCCGAGGCCGGGGACGATGTAGCCGCTCTCGTTGAGCCGCTCGTCGAGGGCGGCGGTGACGACGCGGATGGGCTTGCCGGAGTTGGCGAACACCTTGTCCATGTACGCCAGGCCCTCGGGGGCGGCCAGCAGGCAGATGGCCGTGACGTCGACCGCGCCCCGGTCGAACAGGAACTGCACGGCGGCGGCGAGCGTGCCGCCGGTGGCGAGCATCGGGTCGACGACGAAGCACTGACGCCCGGACAGGTCGTCGGGCAGGCGGGTGGCGTACGTCTCGGCCTGGAGGGTGGACTCGTTGCGGATCATGCCGAGGAAGCCGACCTCGGCGGTGGGCAGCAGCCGGGTCATGCCGTCGAGCATGCCGAGCCCGGCCCGCAGGATGGGCACGACCAGCGGCTGGGGCTTGGCCAGGCGCACGCCGTGGGCGGGGGAGACCGGGGTCTGGACGGTGACGTCGGTGACCCGGACGTCGCGCGTCGCCTCGTACGCCAGCAGCGTCACCAACTCGTCCGCGAGCCTGCGGAAGGTCGGGGAGTCGGTGCGGACATCGCGCAGCGTGGTGAGCTTGTGGGCCACGAGCGGATGGTCGACGACGAGGGTTTCCATAGGGCCCAACGGTATCCGGTGGACGGAGTGGTGGCATCCCGGGCCTTTGGTTTTGATCACAATTTGGTCGGAGAAGCACACGCCGCGTGGCCTGTTCTGGAACGATTGGGGTCTGGTGCGAACCTGTCGTGTCAGAGGCTCGGGTGGGGATGGCGATGACAGACGAAGATGCGCTCGACTTCGCCATAGTGATTTACCGCGAGGACGAGCGGTGGCACGCTGAGCTGCTGCCCGTCACGCTCACGTCCGACCTCCAGGGCCTGATCCAGGCCCTCAGGCAGCAGCCGAGCGAGAGCGGCACCATCGGCCTGGTCGCGGTCGGCGACGAGTTCTTCGTGGCGCTGCGGGTGCTCGGCGACCGCGTCGACGTCTTCCTGTCCGACATCGCCGCCTCCTGGGACTTCCCGCTCGCCCGTGAGGTGCTGCACTATCTCGACGTGCCGGTCCCCGACGAGGAGGAGCTCGACGAGATCCTCCAGGACGAGGAGACCGTGCTGCCGGCGGGAGATCTGTCGATCTTCGCCGATCTCGGATTGGACGAGATGGAGCTGGGCATCCTCTCCGGCGACATCGATCTCCTCCCCGAAGATGTGCTGTCCAGCATCGCCGCGCGGCTCGGCTTCTCCGAGCCGTTCGAGCGTGCCATCGAATCGGTCTTCGGCTGAACCCCCTGGAGTGCGGGCATGGCGTCCAACACCTTCTCTGCGGCTTTTGTCAGGACTTCCGACGGCTGGACCGGCGCAGAGGTCGATCTGCGCGACGCGGAGATCGTCGACGACTTCGGTGACGCCGTCATCGAGACGCTGGGCCTGACGGGCGACGAGCTGGCCCTGCTCTGCGTCGAGGTCGAGGACGAATGGTTCGCCATCGCCCGCTACCGGGGCGAGGACGAGCCCCGGGTGTTCCTGTCGGACGTGCACGCGATCACCTCCAACAGCATGGGCGAGCTGTTCGCCGAGTTCGCCGGAGTGGCCCCCGACAAGGAGGGCAACGGGCTCGGCGTGCGTCCCGCCGGTGACTTCGAGCTGCTCAGCGACCTCGGCGTGAGCTCGGAGGAGCTGCTGGAGCTGAGCATGGAGGAGGGCCTGCTGCCCGCCGACATCCTCTCGGTGATCGCCGAACGGCTGTCGTTCGCCGACGAGCTCGACCGGTTGCGTTGACCCACGAGGAAGCGATGCGCCTGGCCCTGGCCGAGGCCGTCGCGGCCGGCGGCAGGGGCGAGATCCCCGTCGGCGCCGTCGTGCTCGGCCCGCTGGGCGAGGTGCTGGCCGCGGCCGGCAACGACCGCGAGTCCGCCGCCGATCCCACCGCGCACGCCGAGGTGCTGGCGCTCAGGCGGGCCGCCGCGCTGCGCGGGCAGTGGCGGCTGAGCGGCTGCACGCTGGTGGTCACGCTGGAGCCGTGCACGATGTGCGCGGGCGCGTCCGTGCTCGCCCGGGTCGACCGGATCGTGTACGGCGCCGTCGACGCGAAGGCCGGCGCCGTGGGCTCGCTCTGGGACGTCGTACGCGACCGCAGGCTCAACCATCGGCCCGAGGTCGTCATGGGCGTTCTGGCCGAAGAATGCTCCGCCGTCCTCAAGACGTTCTTCGCTACTCGGAGAATCCGGTAAGCTCGTCCGCGGTGGTGTCGCCTAGTGGCCGAGGGCGCACGCCTCGAAAGCGTGTGATGGGGCAACTCATCCGTGGGTTCAAATCCCACCACCACCGCCAGCGGGCCTCCGATGACCTCGGAGGCCCTTTTCTTTGCCTCAGGGCTGCTGGGTGGGCCCGTCGGCCGGCGGGTTCAGGTTGAGCTGGACGTCCGGCGGGCTGTCCTCGACGACCTGCGTCTGGACCGTCTCCCCGCCGCGGGTCTCCGGACGGCCGTCGTCGGTCAGGACGAAGAACAGCGCCCCGCAGGCGCTCAGGAGCAGCAGCGGCAGCCCGATGGCCAGCAGCACGATCAGGTTGCGATTGTCGAGCGGCCCCGGCTCCTCGAAGTACTCCTGCGCCGGCGGCTGCGCGTAGTGGGGCGGCTGCGAGTAGTAGGACGGCGGGCCGTATCCGGGTGGCGGCCACGACCCGTGTGGCGGTGGATACGACACGGCATTCTCCGAATGATGTTGAAAGACGCGGACGTGACACACGGCACGTCGATCAGGTTGGCACATGAAAAAGGGAGCCGCGAATGGCGGCTCCCTTTTCCGGCGCGTTTCAGTTGGGCAGATCCAGGACCCTGGCGTGCAGGATCGACCGTTGGTGCAGGGCCGCGCGCAGGGCCCGGTGGAGGCCGTCCTCCAGATAGAGCTCGCCCTGCCACTGAACCACGTGCGGGAACAGGTCGCCGTAGAAAGTGGAGTCCGCGGCGAGCAGCGAGTGCAGGTCCAGCATGGCCTTCGTGGTGATCAACGAGTCGAGCCGGACCTGCCTGGGAGGGATCTGCGCCCACTCTCGGTTCGTCAGACCGTGTTCGGGATAAGGGCGTCCGTCGCCGACGAGCTTGAAGATCACCCACCCCATTTTAGGAGAGAATTCGACCTGCTGCGTTGTCGAGAGCTATCGGCCCAGCTCAGACTGTTCACAGTCGCCCGGCCGGCCGTTTTGGTAGCCGCGCTGGAAGGCGTTGACGCGTTGCTCGGACGATCCGTGCGTAAACGATTCGGGATCGATTCTGCCGCTCGTGCGTTGCTGGATTCTGTCGTCGCCCACGGCGGCCGCGGCGTCGAGGGCCTCGGCGATTTCCGTCTGGGTGAAGGGCTTTTCGTAGAAGCCGGTGCGGACGGCGTTGTGCGCCCAGACGCCCGCGTAGCAGTCGGCCTGGAGCTCGACGGGGACCGAGCTGCCGGTGTCCGACTGGAGTGCCCCACGCAGGTCCTGGACGTGATGGCCGTACTCGTGGGCGATCACGTACGCCTGGGCGAAGGGGCCGCCCTTGGCGCCGAACTGGCTGTGGAGCTGGTCGAAGAAGCTCAGGTCGAGGTAGACGCGCTGGTCGCTCGGGCAGTAGAACGGCCCGACGGCGGAGCTGGCCGCGCCGCAGCCGGTACGGAGGCTGCCGGAGTACAGGATCGTCTTCGACGTCCGGTAGTCGGGGATCTCCTGCTTCCAGTAGTCCTGGATGCTGTTGACCACGCCGACGACGCGGCACTTCTCCGACTGGTCGGCGTCCTTGCCCGTCTTGCACTCCTCGGCGAGTTTGGCCGGGGGCTGCTTCTGGGCCGGCTCGGCGTCGCCGCCTCCGCCGCCCAGGTTGTTGAACACGAACACCAGCACTAAGGCGATCAGGCCGACGATGCCGCCGCCCCCGAGGACCATGCCGCCGGGGAATCCGCCGCCCGAGAACCCGCCGCCACCGCGACCGCCGACGTCCTCGACCTGCGACGAGTCGAGGTTGACGTCGTCCTTGAAATCCATATCTGACGTCCCTTCTGGGTGCTGCCCGCTAGAGAGCTTCCCCAGGAGGGCGCCTAGATGCCACCCGAGAAGGTGTCACATCTGTCCGGGAGGCCGCTGTCGTACCCGACGCTGAACCACTTCTCGCGTTGCTGCGAGGTGCCGTGGGTGAACGCGTCGGGCGTGACGCGGCCCTGCGAGCGGCGCTGGATGCTGTCGTCGCCGACCGCCGCGGCGGCGTCGAGTGCCTGGTTGATGTCGGCCTGCGAGAACGGCTCGCGGTAGAAGCCCGTCTTGACCGCGTTGTGCGCCCAGACGCCGGCATAGCAGTCGGCCTGCAGCTCCAGGCGCACGGACGCGCTGCCGGCGCCCGGCCTGCTGTTGTTGCCGACCTTGTCCATGGTGCCGAGCAGGTTCTGGACGTGGTGGCCGTACTCGTGGGCGACCACGTACGCCTGGGCGAACGGGCCGCCCTCGGCGCCGAAGTCGCGCTGGAGTGTGTCGAAGAAGGCCAGGTCCAGGTAGACCTTGCGGTCGCGCGGGCAGTAGAACGGGCCCACGGCCGAGTCGGCGGGGCCGCAGCCGGTGTTCACGGCCCGGGAGAACAGCACGGTCTTGGCCGGGGTGTACTGCTGGTCGCGTTCCTTGAACTCCTGCCGCCAGTAGGACTGGATGCTGTTCACCGTGCCGACGATCCGGCAGTCCTCCGACTGGTCGGCGTCGGCGCCCGTACGGCAGCGCTCGGCCAGGTTGCCGCTGGGGGAGAGCTGGCCGGGGGCGCTCGGGTAGCGTCCGCCGCCCTGCTCGCCGCCCTCGTCGCCGCTGAACGGCGTGGGGGCGAGCTTGAACAGGAACAGCCCGGCCACCGCGAGGACCAGCAGCAGGCAGCCGCCGCCCCGGCCGCCGATGGGCAACATGCAGCCGCCGCCCGGCATCCCGCCCCAGCCGCCGCCGCCCCGGCCGGGCTGGGAGCCGGAAGCCCGGACGTCCTCGACCTGTGAGGGGTCGAGTGGCGCGTCGTCGTCGAACTGCATGTCCTGTGTCATCCCCTGTAGTCGGGTGATTACGCAAGGCAATATACGGACCTGTGATTTTCTGCGATTTGTCAGCTAATCTGCCGCTATGACGGGTGGCTTGGTGGGGATCGCGCTGGTGTCCCTGGGCATGGTTCTGACGCCGGGACCGAACATGGTCTATCTGGTCTCCCGCTCGATCAGCCAGGGGCGTCGTGCCGGGCTGATCTCGCTGGTCGGCGTCGCGCTGGGGTTCATGGCGTACCTGACGGCGACGTGCCTCGGGCTGACGGCCGTCTTCGCGTACGTGCCGGTGGCCTACACGGCGCTCAAGCTGGCCGGGGCCGCGTACCTGCTCTGGATGGCCTGGAACGCGGTCAGGCCGGGCGGCGCCTCGGTCTTCCAGCCGCGCGAGCTGGCGGTCGAGAGACCGCGGAAACTGTTCGCCATGGGGCTGCTCACCTGCCTGCTGAACCCCAAGATCGCGATCCTGTACCTGTCGCTGCTGCCGCAGTTCATCGACCCCGCCATGGGACACGTGCTGCTCCAGAGCCTCGCGCT
The DNA here is from genome assembly GCF_044465525.1 of Nonomuraea sp. NPDC049646. Taxonomy (NCBI): domain Bacteria; kingdom Bacillati; phylum Actinomycetota; class Actinomycetes; order Streptosporangiales; family Streptosporangiaceae; genus Nonomuraea; species Nonomuraea sp. NPDC049646. The sequence continues at coordinate 104,199 of NZ_JBITLU010000009.1, forward strand.
CGGCTCGGTGCAGATCGCGATCGGCACGCTGGTCAACGCGCTGATCGCGATCTCGGCCGGCGGCCTGGCCGCCTTCCTCGCCCGCCGTCCGGTGTGGCTGCGGGTGCAGCGGTACGCGATGGGCACCGTGCTCGGCATCTTCGCCGTACGGATGGTCGCCGACCGTTCCAAGGCGCTCGTACCGGCCTGAACGGGCTCTACTGGCTCACCTGGGCCCTGAAGCGCTCGTGGGCCGCCTGCTTGGAGATCCCCATGGCCTCGCCGATCTCCGCCCAGGAGGCGCCGTTGTCCCGCGCCCCGGCGACGGCCTGGTCGAGCAGCGTCCGCTGCCAGCTCTCCACCTGGGACAGCAGGGTGAGCGCGGCCAGCGGCCGATCGGCCGCGAGCTTGACGACCTGCTCGCACAGCAGGTTCGACCTGGTCACCAGCCAGCCGGGCGGGGCGGCGGCGAGCAGCGGCGGCGTGTGCCTGCTCCACCACCGGTACTCCGCCTCCTTGGCCCCCTCCGGCGTCGCCGGATACCGCCGCCGATCGGTCCATCCGCACGAACAGGCGGCCAGATACCCCACGAACGTCCTGGTGAAGGCGCTGGACGACGAGGCCGGCTCCCCGTCGGGCAGAACGGGAGCGACGAAACCCTCGTGCCCCGGAAGATCGGCAGTGCTCAAGGTCATAACCGTCAAGATATCCTGACGATTCCAGTCCCCGCCACCCTTTCGGGATCTCCTGGCATCTGGAAGGGCGCCTGACGCAGCGCTTCGACGAAGGCGGGCAGACGGTCGCCGAGCCTGGCGGGGGAAAGGCAAGGCGGCGAGCACGTCGCGGTGGGGCTCGCCGGTGCCGTGGAACGAACGGGCGGCGGTCCTTTACGACCCGGACCGTAGACCTGCCGGTCGAGGCGCCAAAAGGCGACACAAAGCCAGAAGGGCCATGCCGTTGACCTGGCATGACCCTTCAGAACTGGCGGAGGATAGGGGATTTGAACCCCTGATAGGTTGCCCTATACACGCTTTCCAAGCGTGCGCCCTCGGCCACTAGGCGAATCCTCCGCCGACGAGCTTACCGGACTTCCGGCACTGCGGTGACCGCGATTTTTCCAGGACATGCTCAACCTCGAACCGTGGAGCGAGCACTGCTGAGGCCGGTTAGACTGTCCAGGGACCCCTCGCGCGGCGTCATCCTGTGAACCTCCCCAGGGCCGGAAGGCAGCAAGGATAAGCGGGCTCTGGCGGGTGTGCGGGGGGTCTCTTCGTTGAGAGCCCCCTCGCAGGCGGGATGGTCGCATGAGCCTTGCGCTTTACCGCAAGTACCGACCCGGGACCTTCGCCGAGGTCAAGGGTCAGGAACACGTCACAGATCCGCTGCGACAGGCGTTGCGTACGGGCCGCATCAACCACGCGTACCTGTTCAGCGGCCCCCGCGGATGTGGCAAGACCTCCAGCGCGCGCATTCTCGCCCGCTCCCTCAACTGCGAGCAGGGCCCGACGCCCGACCCCTGCGGCACCTGCGAGTCGTGTGTGGCGCTCGCCCCGACCGGCCCCGGCCACCTCGACGTCATCGAGATCGACGCGGCTTCCCACGGTGGCGTCGACGACGCCCGTGACCTGCGCGAACGTGCCTTCTTCGCGCCCGTGTCGGCGCGCTACAAGATCTACATCATCGACGAGGCGCACATGGTGACCCGCGAGGGTTTCAACGCGCTGCTCAAGCTCGTCGAGGAGCCTCCGCCGCACCTGAAGTTCATCTTCGCGACGACCGAGCCGGAAAAGGTCATCGGCACCATCAAGTCGCGTACGCACCACTACCCGTTCAGGCTGATGCCGCCGGCGACGCTCAAGGCGCTGATGGAGGAGATCCTCACCTCCGAGAGCGTGCCCTTCGAGCCGCCTGCCCTGCCGCTGGTCGTCCGCGCGGGCGCCGGGTCGGCCCGTGACTCGCTCTCCATCCTCGACCAGCTCCTCGCCGGGGCCGAGGACGACGGCATCACCTACGCCAAGGCCGTCTCCCTGCTCGGCTACACCGACGGCGACCTGCTCGACGAGGTCGTCAACGCGTTCGCCGCGCGCGACGGCGGCCAGGTGTTCCAGGCGGTCAACCGGGTGATCGAGGGCGGCCACGACCCGCGCCGCTTCGCCTCCGACCTGCTGGAGCGCTTCCGCGACCTGGTGATCCTGGCCAACGTGCCCGAGGCGGCGTCCAGCGGGCTGCTCGACCGTCCCGCCGACGAGCTGGAGCGGCTGGTGGGGCAGGCGTCCTCGATGGGGCCGGCCGAGCTCACCCGTGCGGCCGAGATCTTCAACGCGGGGCTCACCGAGATGCGCGGCGCCACCTCGCCGCGGCTGCTGCTCGAACTCATGTGCGCGCGCGTGCTGCTGCCGGGCGCCTCGCAGGGCGAGGCGTCCCTGCTCGCCCGGCTCGAACGTCTGGAGCGCGGCGGCACGGTCGCGCAGATGGCCTCCAGGGCGGGCGCGGTGACGATCCCGCGTCCGGCTGCCCCGGGCGGCGGTCACGACGTGCACGTTCCCGTCGCATCCCCGGCCGTCTCCGTCGGTACGGCGGCGCCGGTCGGCGGCGACGCGGCGGTTCCTGAGCCTGCGACGCCCGCCGGGAGCAACGGTTCCGCCGCCGCTCAGGGGCCCGCGGGCGGAGGGGCCGACGACTGGCCCGAGCCCGTACGTCCCGGCTCGGCCGCGGCTACGGCCTCCGACGCGCCCGCACCCGTCGCCCAGGCGCCCGCCGCTCAGGCGCCCGCGGCAACAGGCCCGGTCGCGGGCGGGGCGGGCGGCATGCAGCAGCAGTGGCCCGCCGTGCTGGCCGCGCTCAAGCAGCGCAGCATCGTGGTCTGGGCCAACGTCAGTACGAACGCCCAGGTCGTGGGCGTCGAAGGCAACCTGGTCACGCTCGGGTTCAGCCAGGTCGGCGCGATGAAGAACTTCACGGGCGGCGGAAAGGACGCCGTCGTGGCGACCGCGCTCGGCGACGTGCTCGGCGGCACCTGGCGGGTCGAGGCGGTGGTCGGCGGCTCTCCGGCGCCCCAGGCCACCCGCGGCCCCGTGCGCCAGCAGCCGCCGTCGGGCGGCCACGGCGCCCCCGTCCCTCAGGCGGCCCCGGTCGCGAGCCAGGCGACGACCAGCCCGCAGGGCGGGGCGGGCGTCCAGGCGACCTCCCAGGGGCGGTCCGGCTCGCACGGCGGCTCCCAGGACGACCAGGGCTCCCAGGACCCGGGCCAACCTCCGGCCGCCGCGTCCGCGCGCCCGACCACCGACGAGTCGTGGCCAGACGCGCCCGACGACCTCAGCCCCGGTTCCCCGCCGAGCCCCGACCCCACCCAGACCGTGACCGCCCGGCAGCCCGCCGCCGCGCCGGTCGGAGCGGGGCTGGCCGCCGCGCGGTCGGCCGCCAAGGCGGCAGCCCAGGCGGGTCCGCGCACCCCGGCGTCGCGCGCGGGGGGCACGGCGGCGTGGCCGAGCGCGATCCCGGGCCGCGACAAGGCCGCCGACGCCGACGACGTCGACCCGCTGAACGACGCGGACGCCGACGTCGACGCCGTCTCCGGCATGGCCCTGCTGCAACGCGAGCTCGGCGCCCAGGTCATCGGCGAGATCGACCACACCTGACCGAAGCCCCCCCTCCGGCCGAAGCCGGGCTGAGGTCAGGGGAAGAGCCGGGCGCCGGCTGGACGGCTGTTGGAGGAAGAGCCGGACACGGGCCGAGGCCGGACGGTTGTCAGGGGAAGAGTCGGGCGCGGGCGGCGGCCGAGCGGGGGTCCGTCGGCGGCAGGGCCGACAGGCGTTCCAGGATCTGGTAGTCGTCGCGGCCGTTGGGCGTCTGGGCGTAGGTCCACAGGTCGTCGGGCGAGCCGTGGCGCAAAAGGCACGCGCGTACCTGGGCTTCGAGCTCCTCGCGTTCGCGCCGGATGTCCGGCGACTCCGAGCGCGGCAGGAGCGGCCCGGGATAGGCGCGGGCCAGCGCGGCGGTGTCGCCCGAGTCGAGAAGCCGGCGAACGCCGAGGAAGTCCGCCTCGACCGGGCAGACCAGCCGGTACGGCTTCGCCGCCAGCACCTCCCCGAGCTGACCGCGCAGCCGGTGGATCTCGGCCCGGATGGTCACGGGGTTTCCGTCGTCGCCGTAGAGGTGGAACGAGAGCTGGTCGGCCGACAGGCCCTGGGGATGCAGCGCGAGCAGGGCCAGGATCTCGGCGTGGCGCAGCGAGAGCGGACGCGGGCGCTCGCCCAGGTCGGCCGTCGGGGTGCCCTCGCCGAGACAGGTCAGCCGCAGGGTGGGCGGCGTCGCGGACGGCGTGTCGCGCAGGAGGTAGCCGTCGCAGAAGGGTTCGAGGAAGGCGACGCTCCCGTCACGAAGGATCATGCGCTGGCCGGACAGGGGGAGGCGGGCGCCGAGCCGGCCCATGGGATCGCCCGAGATGACCCGGCCCGTGGGCGAGAGCAGGATGCCGCCCCGGTTGCGCAGCGACTCGTAGCGGCGGCGCAGGCGTTCGTCGCGCTCGTGCATCCGTACGGCGAGCTGCGACTCGGCGAGCTTGGCGGTCGCGCTGACCAGGGCGACGGTCGCCGGATGCAGGGACCGCGCGATGCCGCTGACGTCGACGCAGCCGATGACGTTGCCCGACTCCGGATCGCTGATCGGCGCCGCGCTGCACGACCAGACGTGCAGCACCCGCATCAGGTGTTCCTCGGAGTAGACGTGCACCGGCCGGCCGGTGGCCAGCGCGGTGCCGATGCCGTTGGTGCCGGCCATGCGCTCGCCCCAGTGATGGCCGTCAGCCAGGCCCACCTGGTCCGCATCGCGCAGGATGCCGCCTTTGCCCTCACGCCAGAGCACTCGTCCGTCACGGTCCGTGACGATCATGACATGCTCGGCCTCGTCTGCCAGGCCGGAGAGCGTCTGGGCGAGCAGGGGCAGCAGCGGCCGCAGCGGATGAGCCTCGCGGATCTCGACGACGTCGGCGGACTCGCAGACCAAAGGGGCGCTGCGGCCATCCGGGTCGATCCCCGCCGCGAGCGAGCGCCGCCACGAGGCCGTGATCAGGGTGCGGGGCGAATCGGGCGAGCTCTGCCCGGTAGCCGCCGCTTCGTGTGCTCCGCGTAGAAGACGGGAGTACGCATCGAGATGGCCGTAACTCATCGGTCACTCCAAGTAGTCAACAACGAGCATCCGTCCTGGCGGCGATATGCGCAAGCCGTTCAGGGGGATTGCGTAGGGTGATTGAATGAACGCAACGTGTGTGCAACGTTGGGCGCACTAGCGTTCCGAAACACGCGTCGGCGTGGTGCGGCCGCTCCGTCCGACGTGATGGCCGGGTCTCGGACACTGGAGGGGGGCCGAGATCCGGCCATGACAAAGGTCCGTGACGAATGCCTGGAGGGAAACATGGGGAGCCCTCCCAGTACATGACGCCGCCCAAACACCGTAGGCTCGTGGCAGTCAAGAACCGGAGCCACGAGGAGCGCACGACGGTGAACCCAGGGGATGTCAACCTGCAGCAGCTGCTGGAGCAGGCTCAGCTCATGCAGCAGCAGCTTGTGAGCGCCCAGCAGGAGCTCAACGACGCGCAGATCGAGGGCTCGTCGGGCGGCGGCATGGTCACTGCCGTCGTCAACGGCTCAGGTGAGCTGCTCGAACTCAAGATCGACCCGAGCGTGATCGACGCGGCCGACCCGCAGGACACCGCCGACACGATCGCCGACCTGGTGATCGCGGCCGTCCGCGACGCGGTGCGCGCCGCCGCCGACCTGCAGCAGGAGAAGCTCGGCCCGCTCGCCCAAGGTCTGGGCGGCGGCGGACTCGGACAGCTGCCAGGGTTCTAGGCATGTACGAAGGGGTCGTCCAGAACCTGATCGACGAGCTCGGCATGCTGCCCGGCGTCGGTCCGAAGAGCGCGCAGCGCATCGCGTTCCACCTGCTGGCGGCCGATCCGGCCGACGTCAGGCGGCTGGCGCACGCGCTGCTCGAAGTCAAGGACAAGGTGCGCTTCTGCCGGGTGTGCGGCAACGTGGCCTCCGAGGAGGAGTGCCGCATCTGCCGTGACCCGCGGCGCGACACGCACGTCATCTGCGTGGTCGAGGAGTCGAAGGACGTCGTGGCGATCGAGAAGACGCGCGAGTACCGCGGCACGTACCACGTGCTCGGCGGCGCGATCAGCCCGATCGACGGCATCGGCCCCGACGACCTGCGCATCCGCGAGCTCATGACGCGCCTGGCCGACGGGCGGGTCACCGAGCTCATCCTCGCCACCGACCCCAACCTCGAAGGCGAGGCGACCGCTACCTACCTCGCCCGGCTGGTCAAGCCGATGGGCATCAAAGTGACACGACTCGCCAGCGGCCTGCCGGTGGGCGGTGACCTCGAGTACGCCGACGAGGTGACCCTGGGCCGTGCTTTCGAAGGACGGAGGCTCCTGGATGTCTGATATGTGGGATGTGCTCGCCGAAGAGATCGCCGCGCACGCGCAGAACTACGTCGACGGCCTGACCAGGGTCGCCGGCGGTGAGGGCGGCGACGCGATCTGGTCGCTGCTCCTGGTGGAGGTCGCGCAGGTGAGCCTGGCCGGCGCCAAGCTCGGCGCCAACCGCGACGTGATCCTGTCGGGCAACTACGAACCGCCGATGAGCGAGGACCCCGACATCGACGGGGTGCGCACGGCGCTGGCCGAGCGGCTGGAGGCGGTCGACGACTACGCCGAGGTGTTCGACCCGTACAAGGACACGTCGGTCACGCCGTACCGGCTGTCGGACGACCTGACCGCGGTGGCCGCCGACCTCATCCACGGGCTGCGTCACTTCCACGCGGGCCGTCCGCACGAGGCGCTGTGGTGGTGGCAGTACTCCTACTTCAACACCTGGGGCAACCACGCGGGCGCGGCGATGCGCGCGCTGCAGGCCCTCGCCGCGCACTCGCGGCTCGACGTGGCGGAGGAAGCCACCACCGTGTGATGATCATCCACATAGTGGTATGAGCCATCAGGCCCATGAGAGGCCCCCAGTAGACTGGCAGTTCACAGTCCAGACCGGGAGACTCTCGTGGCGCTCGTTGTGCAAAAGTACGGTGGTTCGTCCGTCGCCGACGCGTCCTGCATCAAGCGGGTCGCGCAGCGGATCGTCGCGACGAAAAAAACCGGCAACGACGTGGTCGTGATCGTCTCCGCGATGGGCGACACGACGGATGAGCTGCTCGACCTGGCCGAGCAGGTGTCGCCGCTGCCTCCGGGCCGCGAGCTCGACATGTTGCTGACCTCCGGAGAGCGCATCTCGATGGCCCTGCTGGCCATGGCGATCGCCAACCTCGGCCACGAGGCGCGCTCGTTCACCGGCTCGCAGGCCGGCGTGATCACCGACTCCACCCACGGCAAGGCGCGCATCATCGACGTGACGCCGGGCCGCATCCGTGAGGCGCTCGACCAGGGTCACATCGCGATCGTGGCCGGTTTCCAGGGCGTCTCGCAGGACACCAAGGACATCACCACGCTGGGCCGCGGCGGCTCCGACACCACCGCGGTCGCGCTGGCGGCGGCCCTGGAGGCCGACGTCTGCGAGATCTACACCGACGTCGACGGCATCTTCACGGCCGACCCCCGCATCGTGCCCGTCGCCCGCAAGATCCCCAAGATCTCGTACGACGAGATGATGGAGATGGCGGCCTGCGGCGCGAAGATCCTGCATCTGCGCTGCGTCGAGTACGCTCGGCGGTTCGACCTGCCGATCCACGTACGCAGCTCGTTCAGCACCACGGAAGGCACGTGGGTCGTCTCCGACCCTTACACCGAAGGAACCGAGATGGAGCAGCCGATCATCTCCGGCGTCGCGCACGACCGGAGCGAGGCCAAGATCACTGTTGTCGGGGTCCCCGACAAGGTCGGCGAGGCTGCCTCGATCTTCAAAACGCTGGCCGACGCCGAGATCAACATCGACATGATCGTCCAGAACGTGTCGGCCGCGGCCACGGGCCGCACGGACATCTCCTTCACGCTGCCCACGGCCGACAGCCAGGTGGCGCTGACCGCGCTGAAGAAGATCCAGGGCCGCATCGGCTACGAGTCGCTGCTCTTCGACGACCAGATCGGGAAGGTGTCGCTGATCGGCGCGGGCATGCGCTCGCACCCCGGCGTCACGGCGACGTTCTTCGCGGCCCTCGCCGACGCGGGGGTCAACATCGAGATGATCTCCACCTCGGAGATCCGCATCTCGGTGATCGTCGAGCAGGACGGTGTCGACGCGGCCGTGGCGGCCGCCCACCGTGCCTTCGATCTCGACGCCGACCAGGTCGAAGCAGTGGTGTACGGAGGTAGCGGACGATGAGCAGGCCCAATCTCGCCCTGATCGGCGCCACCGGCGCCGTGGGCACCGTCATGCGGGACATCGTGTCCACCCGGGAGGACATCTGGGGCGAGATCCGCCTCGTGGCCTCCCCGCGCTCGGCGGGCAAGGTGCTGAGCGTGCGCGGCGAGGACGTCGTGGTCCAGGCGCTCGCGCCCGAGGTCTTCGACGGCATCGACATCGCCATCTTCGACGTGCCCGACGAGGTGTCGGCCGTGTGGGTGCCGATCGCGGCCGAGCGCGGCGCGATCGCGATCGACAAGTCCGGCACGTTCCGCATGGAGCCCGACGTGCCGCTGGTGGTGCCCGAGGTCAACCCGCTCGACGCGCGCGAGCGGCCCAGGAACATCATCTCGACCCCCAACTGCACCACGCTGTCGATGATGGCGGCCATGGGCGCGCTGCACGCCGAGTACGTGCTCAAGGAGCTCGTCGTCGCCTCCTACCAGGCGGTGTCGGGCGCGGGCGTGGCCGGCTCGGCCCGGCTCTACGACGAGGTCGAGGCCCTGGCCGGCGACCGTTCGATCGGCCAGACGGCCGGCGACGTGCGCAACGTCCTGGCCGACAAGCTGGCCGGGGAGTCGCCGTTCCCGGCGCCGATCGCGTTCAACGTGGTGCCGTGGGCGGGCTCGTACAAGGACGGCGGCTGGGCGTCCGAGGAGCTCAAGCTGCGCAACGAGTCGCGCAAGATCCTCGGCATCCCCGACCTTAAGGTCTCGGCGACCTGCGTCCGCGTGCCGGTGATCACCACCCACTCGCTGGCCGTGCACGCCCGCTTCGAGCGTGAGATCACGGTCGAGGACGCCCACCGCGTGCTCTCGGCGGCGCCGACGGTGGTGCTGATGGACGACCCGGCCAACGGCGTCTTCCCGACGCCGCTCGACGTGGTCGGCAACGACCCGACCTACGTGGGCCGCGTCCGCCAGGCGATCGACTTCCCGAACACGCTCGACCTGTTCGTCTGCGGCGACAACCTGCGCAAGGGCGCCGCGCTCAACGCGGCTGAGATCGCCGAGCTGGTGGCCTCCGAGCTGTAGCCCGGCCGACTCCGTGGGGACGCCGTGCCAGTGTGCGGCGTCCTTCGCGTTTTCCTGGCGAGATCTGTCGCCTTCTCCGAAGAGTCGCGTTTCCCGGCGGTTCGTGGTTGCCCGGCGAGTCACGTTCTCGCGCGGGCGGGGCCTGTCACCGGAAGAGGATGTCCCAGTGGCTGCTCTCGTTGGCGAAGACGGTTCCGGTGGCGGAGCGGTAGAGCGCGGCGCCGTCGCCGCGGACGCCCGTCTTGCGGTGGTGCTTGGTGATGTAGCGGTCGATGCACGCGTTGTGCGTGATGTCGAGCTTGTAGCCGTTTCCGTGGCTGTACTGGCCGGGCGCGTGGCCCGCCTCGGTGCCGCCGGTCACCATGACCGGGCAGCCGCTGTCATGCTTGAGGTCGATGATCCGGGCGATCGTGCCGGCCCTGACGGAGTCGAGCGAGGTGCAGTGGTGCATGTGGCGGCTCGTACAGTGGCCCGACGACTTCGTGCGCAGGCCCGAGCTCTTGAGCCAGCGGGCGGCCAGCGCGTGGGTCATGTGCATGGCGGCCTGCCTGGGCAGCACCCGCGCCAGATCAAGCTGAGATCGCTGCTGCGACCTCTGCGGCCGGCTCCGGGGCGTCATCGCCTCCTCGACGCTCGCGGGCCTCGTGACGGCTTCTGAGCGCTCGGCGCGATCCTGCGCGTCCGGCTGCGCGACGAACGCGTCCTCGGCCTCGGCCCAGGCGTCCTCCGTCTCCTCGGAGTCCTCCTTCGACAGCTGGGACTTGGCGGCCGCGGGGTCCGCCTGGTGCTGCTCGACCTGGTATGTCTCCGCCAGGGCCGCCTCTAGGGCGGCCTGCCGGATGTTCGTCCACGGCCCGTCGATCCCCTCCGGGAACCACAGGGACAGGTCGAGCATCCCCCCGGTCTCGTCAGGACGGTTGAACGGTGTTGGCGCCTGAACCCGCTCTCCACCTGATGGGTGGGAGGCGGCGGAAGCGGCCGACGCCAGCGCGATTATGGTGATCTGAATGCCGAGGAGCGCCACCGCGAAGGTGCGCGCTGTTCCACGTATCCACATGTCGATGCCTTTTCGCGGAAAAGAGCCCTTCCGCCTGAAACGACAATCCCACCATTCCCAGGAGATAACTCATGTCTCATAGTCATCTTTGCCCTGTGGCGGCGATCACCGTGCCACTCCATGACCCACCGCGCTTTCAAGACGTAAAGTGACGAACGTGTCCGAAGCCCGAAACAGAGGATCGGAGAGCACCCGAGAGGTCATCGTCGAGACGGCCTTGCGACTGTTCCGTGAGCGTGGCTTCGACGCGACGACCATGCGCGCCATCGCCGCCGAGGCAGGGGTGTCAGTGGGCAACGCCTACTACTACTTCGAGAGCAAGGAGGCGCTGATCCAGGCCTACTACGACCGTGCGCAGGCCGAGCACGAGCAGGCCTGCCGGGAGTTCCTGGCCACGGAGAGGTCGTTCGCCGCGCGGCTGAGCGGGGTGCTGCGCGAGTGGGTGCGCGTGTCGGAGCCGTACCACGAGTTCGCGGTGAAGTTCTTCAAGCACGCGGCCGAGCCGACGAACCCGCTGAGCCCGTTCAGCGCGCAGTCGTCGCCGGCGCGGGAGGCGTCCATCGGGATCTACCGCGAGGTGGTCGAGGGGTCGAAGGACCGGATGAACGCCGAGTTGCGGGCCGAGCTGCCCGAGCTGCTGTGGCTGCTGTCGATGGGCATGGTGCTGTTCTGGGTGCACGACACCTCGCCGGGGTGCGTGCGGACGTACCGGCTGATCGAGGTCACGGTGCCGCTGGTGGACCGGCTGGTCGGGTTGTCGCATCTGCCCGGATTGCAGGGGATAACGAAGGACTTCATCGCCGCGGTGCACGAATTGCGGGCATAGGGGGCTCCTTCTGGCGACATACCGCTTGGTATGGTCGGCTCACCGTCGCCGAACCGGAGGCCATGAATGACGCCGAACTGGGGCATGACCATCCCCTTCTACGACCGTTCCCTGGCCAGGTCGCAGGAGCTGATCGCGGAGCTGCCGGGCCTCGGCTACACCGACGCCTGGTCGGCCGAGGTCAACGGGAACGACGGGTTCGTCCCCCTGGCGATGGCCACCCAGTGGGCTCCGGGTCTGCGGCTCGGGAGCGCGATCGTCCCGGTCTCCACGCGGGGGCCGGGGCTGCTGGCCATGTCCGCGGCCACCCTGGCCGACCTGGCCCCCGGCCGGTTCGTGCTCGGCATCGGCTCCTCCTCGCCGGCGATCGTCGAGCGGTGGAACGCCGTGGAGTTCGCCAAGCCGTACGCCCGTACCCGCGACACGCTGCGCTTCCTGCGGAGGGCGCTGGCGGGGGAGAAGGTCTCCGAGCGGTACGAGACGTTCGAGATCAAGGGCTTCAAGCTGGAACGGGCGCCGAAGACCGCACCCAAGATCGTGCTGGCCGCCCTGCGGCCCCGGATGCTGCGCCTGGCCGCCGAGGAGGCCGACGGCGCGATCACCAACTGGCTCGCCCCCGAGGACGTGCCCAAGGTGCGCGCCGAGATCGGCCCGGACACCGAGCTGATCGCCCGCCTGTTCGTCTGCGTGAGCGAGGACGCCGGCAAGGTGCGCGAGATGGCCAGGTGGATGCTGGCGAGCTACCTGACCGTGCCCGCCTACGCCGCCTTCCACGACTGGCTCGGCCGGGGCGAGGTGCTGCGTCCCATGCACGAGGCGTGGGCCGCGGGCGACCGCCAGGCCGCGCTCAAGGCCATCCCCGACGAGGTGGTCGACGCCCTCGTCGTGCACGGGGACGCCGCCACCTGCCGGGCCAGGATCCGCCAGTACGTCGACAACGGGCTCGACACGCCGGTGCTCGCGCCCATCCCCGGCGGCGAGGTGCCGATCGAGCAGGCCGTGCGCGACCTGGCCCCGGTCCAGGAGGGCTGATGGACGACGTGCTGCGGCTCGACGCCGTCGGCCAGGCCCAGGCGGTCAGGGACGGGCAGGTGTCGGCCCGCGAGCTGGCCGAGGCCGCCATCGCCGCCGTCGAGGCCCACGACGGCGAGCTCAACGCCGTCGTCCACCGGCGGTTCGAGCGGGCGCTGGCCGAGATCGACGGCCTCCCGGCGGACGCGCCCTTCCGCGGCGTGCCGATCCTGCTGAAGGACCTGGGCTGGCGGCAGGCCGGCGAGCCGTACGCCGCGGGCTCGCGGGTGCTCGACGACCAGGACGCCGCCCAGGACGGCCACGGCGTGGTCCGCCTGCGCCGGGCCGGTTTCGTGCTGCTGGGCCGGACGAACACCCCTGAGTTCGGCAGCACGGTCACGACCGAGCCGCTGGCGTACGGCCCCACCCGCAACCCCTACGACCCGGCGTACTCGGCGGGCGGGTCGAGCGGCGGCTCGGCGGCGGCGGTGGCCGCGGGCATGGTCGCGCTGGCCACGGCGAGCGACGGCGGCGGCTCGATCCGCGTCCCGGCCTCGCTGTGCGGCCTGGTGGGGCTCAAGCCGACGCGCGGCCGGCTGAGCATGGGCCCGTCCGCGGGCGAGGGCTGGAGCGGCTTCTCCTGCCCCGGCTTCGTGAGCAGGACCGTACGCGACACGGCCGCCGCGCTCGACGCGGTCTCCGGCTACGAGCCGGGCGACCCCTACGACGCCCCCGCGCTGCCCGGCCCCCTGACCGCCGAGCTGCACGCCGACCCGGGACGGCTGCGCATCGGCTTCCTGACCGCCCACCCGAGGCCGGACGTGTCCGCCGATCCCGACCTGGCCGAGGCCGTCACCCGGGCGGCGGCGCTGCTGGAGAGCCTCGGTCACGACGTGACGCCCGGCGGCCCGCCGGCGCTCGCCGAGCCGGAGTTCGCCCGGCACTTCGCCGCGATCGTCGCCGACAACCTCGCCGCGCACGTCGTGAGCCTGGGCGCGGCCCGCGGCAGGCCGGTGGAGCTGCACGAGCTCGAACCGCGCAACGCGGCCATGGTCACCGCCGCCCGCGCCAACAGCGCGGCCGACCACATCCTGGCCACCCAGTGGGTGGACGGCTTCCGCCGCCGCATGGCCTCCTGGTGGGCCGAGGGCAACGACCTGCTGCTGATGCCGTCGTCGGGGGCGGCGCCGTTCCGTCTCGGCTGGATCCCGCCCACCGACCTCAGCACCGCGTTCGGCAGGACCGCGCAGGTGGTGGCCTACACCTCGCCGATCAACGCGACCGGACAGCCCGCCGTCTCGCTGCCGCTGCACAGGGACGCGGCGGGCATGCCGGTCGGCGTGCAGCTCGTCGCGGCGGCCGGACGGGAGGATCTGCTGATCCGGGTGGCCGCGCAGATCGAGCAGGTCAGGCCGTTCGAGCACGCCGCCATGCGGTGACGTCAGGAACCCCTCACCCGGCTGACGCGTTATGTCGTGAGAAGCCGGGGGTAGGAGGATCCTCATGATGGCGAAGGCAGCACGGGCAGCGGCGGCGTGGCGGACGTACCGCGAGGTGACCAAGCCTGGCACGCCGGGGATGTTGACCAGGGTGCGGGCGATCCCGCGCATGATCGGCGCGGTCACCCGCGGCCGCTACGACGGCATGGGCAAGGGCAAGCTCGCCCTGATGGCGCTCGGCGTGGTCTACATCCTGTCGCCGGTCGACGTGATCCCCGACTTCCTGGTGCTCATCGGCGTGGCCGACGACTTCGGCGTGTTCCTGTGGCTGATCGCCTCGCTGCTCGGCGAGAGCGGTCGCTACGTCGAGCACGAGCGCAGGATCATCCAGGGCAGGCTGGCGGAGGAGGGTTAGATCTCCTCCATCCGCAGCCAGGCACGCGAGGGCAGCGGGTGCCCGAACAGGCGGGCGGCGTTGCCGTAGGCGACCCTGGCGATGTCGGCGGGCGGCAGCGCGCCGAGGTTGGCGGCCACGGCCTTCTGGGTGTCGGGCCAGGTCGAGTCGGAGTGCGGGTAACCGCTCTCCTGGAGCACATGGTCGAGGCCGACCGCCAGCCGCACGCCGGACAGCGCGTGGTCGTCGAGCGTGCCGAAGAAGAAGTTGCGGCGCAGCACCTCGCTGGGCTTGAGGCCGCCGTCCCAGGCGGCCTCGCCCGCGACCGGGTGGTCGAGCGCGTAGTCGGCGCGCTCGGCCAGCATCGGCAGCCAGCCGACCCCGCCCTCGACGATGAGGATGCGCAGCCCGGGGAAGCGCAGCGGCAGGCCCGACCAGAGCCAGTCGGCGCAGGCGAACATGGCGCTGGTGGGCATCAGCGTGGTGATCGCCTCGATGGGCGTGTCGGGCGAGGGCACGGGCGACCAGGAGGAGTCGCCGGTGTGCAGGGCCACGACCGTGCCGGTCTCCTCGCAGGCGGCGAAGAACGGGTCCCAGTGGCCGGTGTGGATCGACGGCAGCCTGAGCCTGGTCGGGAACTCGGGGAAGACCACGGCCTTGAAGCCGCGGGCGGCGTTGGCCCTGATCTCCTTGGCGGCGATGTCGGGATCGGGCAGCCACGGCAGTTGCAGGCCGATGATCCGCTCGGGGTAGGTGCCCGCCCAGACGTCGATGTGCCAGTCGTTCCACGCCTTGACCAGGGCGAGGCCGAGCTCCTGGTCGCGGGTGCGGGCGAACGGCATGCCCGCCTGGCCGGCCAGCATGCCGGGGAAGCACAGCGCGGCCCAGATGCCGGCGACGTCCATGTCCTGGACGCGGGCCTCGATGTCGTGGCAGCCGGGACGCATCTGCTCGAACCTGACCGGATCCAGGGTCCACTGCTCGCGCGGCAGCCCGGCGCCCACGTCGATGCCCGCGCACGGGTACGTGGCCCCGCCGTAGCGCCAGACCTGGTGGCCGGCGTCCGTCTCCACGACCTTGGGCGCGACGTCGGCGTATTTCTCCGGGAGCCTGTCCTCGAAGAGGTCAGGAGGCTCGATCAGGTGATCGTCGGCGGAGATGATCACATAGTCGCGCCGCCGGGGGTCAGGGTCGGGGAGCAGCGGCGTAGTCACGCAGGTAACCGTACGACGGCGGCATAACGTCGAACAAGCTGCGACGTATCCGTTGGGTATCCATGCATTCGAACCCGGGACCGCCTGGAGGGGGATGGGGGCGATCCCGGGCTTGTGGGGTCCTTGAGGATGCTGCCCCTTGCGGACCCCGGCGGCTTCTACCCGCGGGAGATCGAATCAGTCAGGAGATTTTCGCGAAGTTCGGCGATGGTGGCCCGGTCGACCTGGAGTACGCCGGTGACGTAGCCCTCGACGGAGCCGTGCCGGTCGATCAGGTCGTCCAGGAACAGGCGCATGGCCCGGGCGGGGGCGCGGCCGAACCCCGGCCACAGCGGGGTGTCCGGGTGCCTCGTGCGCTGGTCGGCGATGAAGCGCTCGGTCGCCAGGCCGGTCAGGGCGTAGTCGGCGACGATGTCGTCCTCGGCGACGCCGACGAGCGAGAGGATCAGCGCGGTGAGCAGGCCGGTGCGGTCCTTGCCCACCGCGCAGTGGATGACGACCGGCGCGTTTTCCGCGACGGCGACCGTCTCCACGGCGGCGCGCAGGTTCTCCACGCCGTCCTCGGTCACCTCCAGGTACCGGTCGGCGAGGTAGCGCTCGACGCCGATCTCCTCGGTGAACCGGGCGATGTCCCAGGGGCGGCCCTCGATCGGCAGGTTGCGGTAGCGCAGCCCCTCGGTCTCCGGCACCCGGCCGGCCCGCTCGACCTCGGCGGGATGCCGCAGGTCGATCACGGTGCGCACGCGCAGCGCGTGGAAGGCCCGCAGGTCGTCGCCGGCCAGCCAGCCCAGGGAGTCGGCCCGGTAGAGCCGCTGCCACCGGACGGTGCGCCCGTCCTCGGTGGCATATCCACCTACGTCACGAAAATTGCGGAGATTGGCGAACTCAATGTGGCGGATCACCCTTCACACCTTAATTGGCGGCGGTTTCCGCCTCCTGGGCCGCCACGGACTCACCGGCGGGCTTCCCCGACTTCCGCTCGGCCACCTCGCGCCGGATCAGCAGGACCCAGCCGCCGATCGCGATGCCGATGAACAGCCACCACTGGACCCCGTAGGCCAGGTTGAGGCCGCCGCCGGAGCCGACGTCGGGGGCGGGCACCAGAGCGGGCGCGGCGGCGGCCTGCGGCTGCTGCCCGGTGAGCTCGACATAGCCGCCCACCAGCCGGTACGGCATCCGCTGCCCGATCTTGGCCGCGTCGATCAGCAGCACCTGGCCGTCCGGCAGCCCGGACCGCTCGCGGATGCCGGTGGAGTCTTCGGTCTCGCTCTGACGTAGCCGCCCGGTGACAGTTACCTGTCCGGTGGGCGGGGCGGGGACCTGGGGAGCCGCGTCGGCGCTGGCCGCGGCCGGGATCCAGCCACGGTTGACGATCACGGCGGCGCCCTGGCCGGTGACGAGCGGGGTCAGGACGTAGAAGCCGTTGCGGCCCTCCTGCGGACGGCGGCGTACGAGCAGGCCGTGGGCGGCGTCGTACGTGCCGGACGCGACGACCGTGCGGTAACGGTCGCCCTCGCCGACCTGCCGGCCGGGAGCCGCGAGCCGGTCGAGCGGGACGGCGGCGGCCTCGATGTTGGCCGTCACCCTGTCCTTGTTGTCGGACCGCTCCTCGAAACGCCCGAACTGCCACCTGCCCAGGAACACGAAGGCGGGGATGACCAGCAGCACCACGACGTGGAGCGCCAGCCACCGGGGCGTCAGCAGGAACCGGTACACGCCTTCAAGGTTAGGCACCGGGGCGGGTGCTCCCTCACGCGGCTCGCCCGCTAGACGTCGCGCGCCCCCGGGCCCGGGCCGGGCACCGGCGTGACCTCGCGCGGCCCGGCCACCTCGTGGCCCTCGGCGCAGCGGAAGCGCAGCTCGATGGGGGCGCCGCAGTCGCGGTGGGTGAGCAGCACCGGCGGGCCCTCCTCGTCGGCCAGGTATTTGTCACCCCAATGCATGAGCGCGACGAGCAGCGGATAGAGGTCGCGGCCCTTGTCGGTCAGCCGGTATTCGTCGCGCTGGCGCTGGCCGGGCTCGCGGTAGGGCTCCTTGCGCAGCAGGCCCTCGTCGACCAGCCGGGCCAGGCGCGCGCTGAGCACCTGGCGGGGGGCGCCGGTGACCGCCTGCATGTCGGCGAACCTGCGCACGCCGCTGAACGCCTCGCGCAGCACCAGGAAGGTCCACTTCTCCCCGACGATGTCCAGGGTGCGCTCGATCGAGCAGTTGTCCACCCGGAAGCCCAATCGGAACGGCACGTTCATCTCGGCATTATATCTGAGTTCAATTGACAGACTCAGCTCTGCGGGGCAGGCTGGGTCTATGCACGGAACCCAGATCCGCCCGGTCCGCCCGGACGACGAGGACCGGATCCGACGCTTCCTGGCGGGGTTGTCGCTGCACACCCAGACCCTGCGGTTCTTCACCGGCGTGACCGTCCCGGCCGCCCACCTCGTACGCACCCTGCTGACCCTGGACGAGCGCCGCGACGCGCTCGTCGTCACCGCCGGGGACGAGATCGTCGGGCACGCCATGAGCTACCGGGGCGGCTGCGCCGACGTCGAGGTGGCCGTCGTCGTGGCCGACCACTGGCAGGGGAACGGGCTCGGCCCGCGGCTCGTCGACACCCTGCTGCTCAGGGCCGCCGTGCGGGGGGCGCGCACGGTCGGGATGGACGTGCTGGGCGAGAACCGGCGGGTGCTCAGGCTCGTCCGCAGGCTGTGGCCGGACGCCCGGATGAAGGTCGCGTCGGGGACGGTCGAAGTGACCGCTATGATCGATCTGGCCGGAGTATTTGCGGAACAAGGTTCTGGTAGCACACCATTGACAGTGTGAAGAGTGTCAAGAACGGACGCGACGGCCGCACCCGCATCATCGAGGGCGCCCTCCGCCGCTTCAGCCAGGACGGTGTCTCGGCCACCACGCTGGCCAGTCTGCGCGAGGAGAGCGGTGTAAGCGTCGGCAGCTTCTACCACCACTTCGCCAGCAAAGAGCACGTCTACGGCGTCCTGTACGCCGAGATCCTCGACGCCTACCAGCAGGAGTTCCTCGCCGAGCTGGTCCGGCACGACGACGCCCGCGCCGGCATCGAGGCCGTGGTCGCCTTCCACATGCGCTGGGCCGGCGAGCACCCCGAGCGGGCCAGGATCCTGGTCAGCGAGCGACCGCCGCGCAAGAACGAGCCGGGCGGCGCCGAGGTGGCCGAGGCCAGGCGCGCGTTCTTCCGCCAGGTCTCCGACTGGTGGAAGCCGCACATGAAGAACGGGCAGCTCCAGCCCGTCCACGCCACCATGTGCTACGTCCTGTGGCTCGGGCCGGCGCAGGAGATGTGCCGCCTGTGGTTCGCCGGGGCGCACACCCCGACCGAGGAAGAGATCAAGGGCCTGGGCGAGGCGGCCTGGCAGAGTCTCCGCCAGCGCGGGGAGCAATGATCTGAGTACCGTCTGTGGTGTTATTGTCCAAATGTGAGAAGACCTCGGGCGCTCGTGCTGCCCGACCTGCCGGAGAGCGCGCTCGCCCGTCTGGGCGAGGTCGCCGACGTGGCCGAGGCTCCTCCCCGGCCGAGCGTCGGCTTCACCGACGAGCAGCTCGCCGACCTGGTCATCGAGACCGGCGCGAACGTGCTCATCACCGACGGCGACCAGGTTCGCACCTCGGTGCTCGGACTCCACATCGACATCGTGGCCAGCCTGGGCGCCCCCACGGGGGTCGACCTGCGCCTGGCCGCCGAGCGCGGGGTCACCGTCCTGCACGCCCCGGACCGCGACCCCGAGGCGGTCGCCGAGCTGACGCTCGCGCTGCTGTTCGCGGTCAGCAGGAACATCGTCACCGCCGACCGCGAGGTGCGCAGAGGCCGCGCCCACCGCGGCAGGGTGCCCCCCGCCCAGCGCCACCGCGGCAGGCGGCTCACCGGACGCACGTTCGGCATCGTCGGCCTGGGCCGGGTGGGCCGGGCCATGCGCTGGCGCTGCCAGGGGCTGGGCATGCGGGTGGTCACCTGCGACCCGTTCGTCCCCGAGGCCACGCACAGCCTGCCCGCGCTGCTGGCCGAGGCCGACGTGGTGTCGCTGCACGTGCCGCTGACCCCGGACACGAGGGGCCTGTTCGGCTACAGCGAGTTCGGCGCGATGCGCCAGGGCGCGATCTACCTCAACACCTCGCGCGGCGCCCTGCACGACCTGACCGCCCTGGTGGACGCGCTGCGCCAGGGCCGGGTGGGCGGCGCCGGGCTCGACCACTTCGAGGGCGAATGGCTCGATCCGGCCCACCCGCTGACCAGGCTGCCGAACGTGGTGCTCACGCCCAGGCTCGGCGAGGCCACCGGGGAGAGCCTGGAGGAGCTGGCGGAGGCGCTGGTGGAGGACATCGCGCGGCTGCTGCGGGGCGAGCCGCCCGCGTACGCGTGCGCGCCGGTCAGGCCGGTTGCCGGATCCGCGTCCTGACCTGCCAGCGGGAGCGGTCGAGGGAGATGTCCAGCCGCAGGTCGCCGCGCTGCCTGCGCAGGCCGGGCACGCGCAGCCGGTCGTGCACGTCGAACCTGCCGCGCGAGGGGTAGCCGAACCCCAGCTCGCCGGGCAGCACGCGCAGGTCGTCGCGGTTGCCGCAGCGCGGGCAGGTCCACGAGACCAGGTCCAGGCCCCGGTTGTAGTCGGAGCAGGCGTTGAAGTACTCGTCGGGCCCGAATCGCGACTCGCAGGCCAAGCAGGGGATCAGCATGGGGGCGCGCTCCTCGGTACGGCGTCTTGCACCCCTAGAGATACCGCCACCCACTTGTCCATGGCTTGCAGAACGCTTGGGTGTGTAAGTAACAGTATGAGCACTGTCGGTGGCTGGTGAAAGGATGGTGTCCGTGGAACGACTGCGCCATCACCTCCTCGAAACCGGCTACACGATCGACGGCGTCCGCGACCGGCTCGGCGCCATGGCGGCCTCGGCCCTGGCGCGGGAGGAGCTCGTACCGGCCCTGCGGGCGACCGCCGACGGCGACCCGCTGGGCACCCTGATCAGGCTCTGGTGGCTCGGCGTGCCGGTGCCGGCCAGGTCCGTGCCGGCCGCCGTCCTGGAGTCGGGGCTGGTGTCGGCCGACGGCGACCTGATCAGGGCGACCGTGCACCTCCAGCCGTGGGAGACCGGCGGCTACGTGGTCTCCGACCGCAAGGTCCGGCCCGGCGACCCGGCGCTGCGGGCCGACCACGTCGTGGGGGCCGGGGGCGCCTCGGCCAACCTGGCCCAGCTCGCCAGCCGCCGGCCCGTCACGCGCGCGCTCGACCTCGGCACGGGCTGCGGCGTCCAGGTGCTCCACCTCGACGGGCGGGCCGAGCAGGTGGTGGCCACCGACCTCAACCCGCGCGCCGTGGAGCTGGCCCGGCTGAGCTGGGAGCTGTCCGGCGTGACGGGCGTCGACGCGCGGGTGGGGTCGATGTTCGAGCCGGTCGAGGGCGAGCTGTTCGACCTGGTCGTCAGCAACCCGCCGTTCGTCATCGCCCCCGGGGCCGAGCGCACGCTGACCTACCGCGAGTCCGGCGGCGAGGCCGACGACTTCTGCCGCGACCTGGTCCGGCGCACCCCGCGCCACCTCGCGCCCGGCGGCCAGGCCCACTTCCTGGCCAACTGGCTGCACGTCGAGGGCGAGGACTGGCACGACCGGGTCGGCGGCTGGCTGCGCGAGACCGGCTGCGACGCCTGGGTCGTCCAGCGTGACGTGCAGGACCCGGCCGAATACGTCGAGCTGTGGCTCAAGGACGCGGCCGAGCAGGGCACCAAGGGCTACACCGACCACTACGACCGGTGGCTGGCCTGGTTCGACGAGCGCAAGGTCGAGGGCATCGGCTTCGGCTGGATCACCATGCGCAACTCGGGCACCCTCGACCCGGTCGTGCGCGTGGAGCACCTGCCCCACCAGGTGGCCCTGCCGGTCGGCGACTACGTCGACGACGTGCTCGACTCCATCGCCGCCGCCCACCGCGCCGCCGACCTCGACGCGGCGCTGCTGCGCACGGCAGAAGGGGTGCTGGACGAACGCGTCGGCCTGCCCGGCGCCGAGGACCCGATCCGCATCGTGCTGCGCCAGACGCAGGGGCTGCGGCGCAGCAGGGAGGTCGGCACCGTCGAGGCCGCCCTGGCCGGCGTGTGCGACGGCGAGCTGGCGCTCGGGCCGCTGCTCAACGTGATCGCCGAGCTGGTCGGCGACGGCGAGATCCCCAACGCCGACGCGGTCCGGCCGCTCATCGCCGAGGGTTATTTCCTGCTTTGATTCACCGTTGATCCGACGTTGACCGCGCCGGTGGAGGCTTCTGACCGAGACGCGGGCCTGGGGGGTTCGAAGGCCCGCGTCGAGTCCGGCCGGTCGTCTGTGTGAGGCGGCTAGCCGTCACGCGAAGCATCCGGATGACCGGGCCCCCTGGCGACGCGTGGCGGTCAGGATGACCGGCCGGGCTGCCATCGGCATTGACTAAGGACAGCCTTGATCAACCATGTGTGGATGACACGTCTGGACGACGAGCTGTACTCAGGACTCGACGACGGACCGTTCGACGGCGAAGCCGTCCAGCAGGAGCTTCAGGTCGCCGGCCTCGGGGGCGCCGAGCCTGGTGAAGACGTCGTGGGCCTGCCTGAGGCAGTCGAGGCTCCGCGCGGCGCTGCCCAGTCCGCGTAGCGCCCGGCCGAGGACGGTGAGCGAGAGCGCCTCGCCGTAGGGGTGGCCGATCTCGCGCGAGACCACAAGCGCCTGCTCGGCGTGGCGTACGGCGTCGGGGTAGCGCCCGGCGGCGATGAACGTCTCGGCCAGCCGGGAGCACACGCGCTGCTCCCAGACCCGCTGCTTGCTGGAGCGGAAGAAGGCCAGGCACTCGGCGTGGTGGTGCACCGCCTCGGTGAGCCGGCCGACCCGGCTGAGCACGATGCCCAGGTGGTAGCGGGCGCGGGCGGTGCCGGCGCCGCTGCCGATCTCGGTGAAGATGGCCAGGCCCTTCTCCGCCGCGGCGATGGCGTCGTCGGGGTGGCCGAGGCCCAGGTGGTCGCGGGCCGAGTAGCTGAGCACCAGGGCCTCGCCGGCGGGGACGCCGTTCTCGCGGTAGTAGCGGGAGGCGGCGTCGAACAGGGTGAGGGCCTCGGTGTGGCGGCGCTGCCGGCCGACGACGACGGCCAGCGCGTTGAGCACCTCGCCGGTGACGATCTTCTCGCCGCGGGCGTCGGAGAGCTCGTGCACGCGGCGGAAGTGGGTCTCGGACTCGGAGAGCTGGTTGCCGGCGAACAGCACCCGGCCCAGCACGTACCGGGAGCGCAGCTCGCTCGCCTCGTCGCCGAGGCTCAGGGCGGCGGCGAGCACGGCACGGGTGCCCTGGTCGAACTCGCGGGTGTGGGTGCCGGCCTCCAGCAGCGGCTCCATGGCCACCAGCATGTCGGCGGCGGGCAGCAGCTGCTCGCCGGCGGTGGAGGTGGTCGCGGCCTGGTTGATGGCCGCGAACAGCGAGTCGCCCTCGGAGATCAGCCAGGCCACGGCCTCGTCGACGGTGGTGAAGGTGAGCCCGCTGCCGACCACCGCCAGGTTGTCGGGGATCATGCTGCCCTCGTAGGCCAGCTGGTGGGCGGACCGGGACGAGGTCAGGTAGAAGCCGAGCAGCCGGCGCAGCGCCAGCGTCTTGTCCTCGGGACGCTCGGTCTTGTCCAGGACGCGCCTGGCGAACAGCCGCAGCAGGTCGTGGAAGCGGTAGCGGCCGGGCGCGGTGGCCTCCAGGAGGCTCATGTCGACCAGCGACTCCAGCAGCTCCTCGGCCTCGTACATGTTCATCGCCAGGACGGCCGCGGCGGCCCCGATCGAGATGTCGGGGCCCTTCGGCAGGGACAGCAGGCGGAAGGCGCGGGCCTGGGCGGGTTCGAGCTGGCCGTAGCCGAGCGCGAAGGTGGCCTCGACGCCCAGGCTGCCCACGCGCAGCTCGTCGAGGCGGCGCTGCTCGTCGGCCAGCCTGGGCACCAGCGAGGCGACCGTCCAGGAGGGGCGGGCGGCCAGGCGGGCGGCCACGATCCGGACGGCCAGCGGCAGGAAACCGCAGGCGGCGACCACGTCCATGGCGGCGCCGTGCTCGGCGGCCACCCGCTCGGGCCCGGCGACGGAGGAGAACAGCGAAAGCGCCTCGTCCGGCTCCATGACGTCGAGGTCGATCAGCCGGGCCGCGGGCAGGTCGGCCAGCTTGGCCCGGCTGGTGACGATCGTGGCGCAGCCCGGCGAGCCCGGCAGCAGCGGGCTGACCTGGTCGGCGTCGCGGGCGTTGTCCAGCAGCACGAGGATGCGCCGGTCGGACAGCAGCGAGCGGTAGAGCGCCGATCGTTCGGCCAGGCCGTCGGGGATGACGTCCGGCGGGATGCCGAGCGCGCGCAGGAAGCCGCCGAGCGCCGACTCCGGAGCGGTCACCTCGTCGCTGTGGCCGCGCAGGTCGGCGTAGAGCTGGCCGTCGGGGAACAGGTCGTCGGCCGCGTGCGCCACGTGGACGGCCAGCGTGGTCTTGCCGACGCCGCCGATGCCGCACAACGCCACCACCGGCACGCCCTCGGCCGACGACTGCGCGGACAGCAGGGTGTGGACGCGGACGGCCACCTCCTTGCGCCCGGTGAAGTCGTTGACCGCGGCCGGGAGCTGCGCCGGGCGGGGCAGTTCGAGCGCGGGCGCCTCCTCCTCGGCCGCGGGCTCGCCGGCGGCCTGCTCGGCCGGGTCGGCGGGCGGCGGCACGAGGGTGAGCGCCGGGTCGGCGGCCAGGATGCGCTGGTGGAGCGCGGTCAGCTCGCTGCCGGGCTCGATGCCCAGCTCGTCGATGAGCGCCTCGCGGGTCTCGGTGAACACGTTGAGGGCGTCGCCCTGCCGTCCGCACCGGTAGTAGGCCAGCATGAGCTGGGCGCGCAGCCGTTCGCGCAGGGGGTGCTCGGCGGTGAGCGCGATCAGCTCGGACACGACGGCGGCGTGCCCGCCCAGCTCCAGGTCGAGGTCCATGAGCGTCTCGATGACGCTGACGCGGCGTTCGGCCAGGCGGTCGCGCTGGTGCTCGGCGTACGGGCCGACGGCGCCGGCCAGCGGCTCGCCCTCGAACAGGGTCAGCGCGGACCGCATGCCCTCGGCGGCGGCGGAGAGCCGGCCGGCCTTGCGGGCGGTCTCGGCCTCGGCGATGCCGCGTTCGAAGCGGGTCAGGTCGAGCGCGTCGTCGGGCAGGCGGAGGGCGTAGCCCCGGCCGATGGAGGTCAGCAGCTCGGGACGGGAGCGGGCGGGCCTGTCGGGTTCGAGCACCGTGCGCAGGCGGGAGACGTACGTGCGCAGCGCGCCCAGGGCGCGGGGCGGCGCGTCCTCGCCCCACACGGCGTCGATCATCTCGGCGGGGGTGACCGCGCGGCCCTCCCTCAGGAGCAGCATGCCGAGGATCGAGCGTTGCAGCGGGGTGCCCAGGTCGAGTTCCTGCCCCTCGCGCCACGCGCGGACGGGACCGAGCACGGCGAACCGCAGCCCGCTCTCAACGCTCTGACCAGCCATGCCGTCTGTCTCCCGGGCAATGGAACGATTTGTGTCCAAATGATAGATCCAGTACCGCTTACCACCTAGAACTGGGCTGATCGCCGGAACGAACCGTTGATCCGCCTTTGATCCGGTGTTGACCGTGCCTCCGCATGCTGATGGCAGGCCGTACATGGCGCACCGACACGGGGGCGTGTCATGTAGAGCCGATGGGGACGCAGAAAAATACAGGCCCCGCCCGGAAAAGTATGGGCGGGGCCGTTGCCGATGTTCCTACGCTGCCTCTACCAGTCCGAGCCGCATGGCCAGCCGTTCTCGGACGAGCGGCCATTCGGAGTTCAGGATCGAGTAGAAGGCCGTATCTCGGACCGTGTTGTCGGCGCCTCGGCTATCCGCTCGCCGCACCCCGTCGAAGTGTGCGCCGAGGGCCTCGATGGCGGCCCGGGATCGGACGTTCCTGACATCTGCCTTGAGTGTGATGCGGTGGACGTTCCAGGTCTCGAAGGCGAGTGAGAGCATGAGGAACTTGCTCTCCCGGTTGACGCCGGTGCCCTGGGCGCAGGCGCCCAGCCAGGTGTAACCGATGTCCGCCACGGACGGGATGTCGCCCACCGCACCCCGTGTACCCGGAGGCCAGGGCATGGGGCCCTGCCAATACTCCAGGTGCATGAGACGGGTGGCACCGACCACGCGGTCGGTGTTCAGCCACCGGATGGCGAAGGGCAGCGTGCGGCCCTCCGCCTGCTCAGCCATGGCGGCCTCCACATAGGAGACCATCTCGTCCCGGCCGTCCGGGACGCGAGTGAAGGCGTAAGTGGAGCGGTCTTCACTCGCCGCGGCGACGAGATCGTCGATCACCGCGTGGCTGAGAGGTTCCAGGCGCACGGAGCGCCCGGACAAGGTGACAAGAGCGGGCATGAGCACATGATGAGGCTCGCGCGGCGCGCGCGTAACCAGGCTCTCGAACCCATCTTTCCCGGGTTTCTGAATGTGCGGTGTTTCCGCAGGTCAGAGGGCTGATTTGGTGGATGGTAAACCAGCTCTTGGGGAAAGATTCGCCTAACCGTGACATGGCGCCGGCACCAGCGCCGGGTGACGTTCACCCACGACGCCGTGACGGACCAGAGCGAGCTCCTTCAGGCCCATGGACAGATGGTTCAGATTCGCTGCGATCCACGGCAATTGCAGGGGATCTGTGCTGTTCAGCGCGGTCAGTCGTTCTTCGGGCGAGTCGCCGTAGAGCAGGCTCACCGCCACGCGTACCCGGGCGGCCGACGGGTCGTCGCCGAAGGCGTGTCCGGGAAGGACGCCGATGCCGTGCTCGTCCAGCAGGATGCGGGTGATCTCGGCGGAGCCGCCGAGCCTGAGGTGGCTCAGGTCGGGATAGAGGTAGAAGCCTCCCTGAGGACGCGGCACCGAGGCGCCGATCTCCGTGAACCGCTCGTGGACGGCCCGCGCCACGATGCCGTGCAACCTCCGGCTGCCGGCGACCCGGTCGGTCAGCTCGCGCGGCTCGTCGAAGGCGTAGGACGCGGCCTCCTGGACGGGCGCGGCCGGCGCCGACCAGATCTCGCTGGCCACCGCCAGCAGCCGGGTACGCAGCCCGTGCGCGCCCTCGGGCAGCCGGGCCACGCCGATCCGCCACCCGCCGAGCGCCAGGCTCTTGCTCAGCCCGGTGGTGATGATCGTGCGCTCGGGCGCGAGGTCGGCCGGCGAGGTGTAGCGGGCCGACTCGTCGTGGACCAGGTCGCGGTAGATCTCGTCGGAGATCACGATCAGGTCCAGCTCGCGCGCCACGGCCGCCAGCCGGGCGACGGTCTCCGGCCTGGCCAGCCGGCCGGTCGGGTTGTCGGGCAGCGTGACCAGCAGGGAGCTGACCGTCCTGCCCTCCGACCGGGCCCGGCGGACCGCCGCGACGACCAGGTCGGGGTCCGGCACCCCGCCCTCTCCTGGCGGTGCGGGCACCAGGATGGGACGGGAGCCCACCAGATCGGCCTGCGCGGCGTAGCTGACCCAGCTGGGCATGGGCAGGACGATGTCGCCGCCGATCGCCAGGAGCAGGCCGTACAGCAGCGACTTGCTGCCAGGTCCGCAGACGACCAGCTCGGGGTCGGTCAGGAGCCCCCGTCGTGTCCAGTAGCCCGCTGCCGCGGCCCGGAGCCCGGACGCGCCCGCGACCGGCCCGTAGCCGTTGCGCTCGGAAGCGGCGGCCAGCTTGTCGCGCAGCGCCGGGTGGACGGGCAGACCGGCCTCGCCGAAGGCCAGGTGCAGCACGCGCTCCCCGGCGCGCCGTCTTCGTTCGATGTCTTCGTTCGCCGCCAAGGTGGCGGACAAGGTCACGGTCATGTTTGTCACGTTCCCAGGGTGGTTGTATGAAGGCATCAGTACAAGCGAGGCTTTTTGTGGGTAGGTGTAAGGAAGTCTGATGCTCGAATTCCGGCGTTTGGCGCTGATCTGTGAGTTCGCTCGCCGGGGCAGCATCGCGGCCGCCGCCGAGTCGCTGGGCTACAGCCCGTCGGCCGTCTCCCAGCAGCTCGCGGCGCTCGAACGGGAGACCGGCACGGCGCTGATCGACAGAACCGCGCGCAGCGCGGAGCTGACCGACGCCGGACGCCGGCTCGTCCGGCACGCCGAACGCATCCTGTCAATGGTCGAGGAGGCCGAGTCCGACCTCTCCGCCCATGCGGGCACCCCCTCGGGGCGCGTCGTCGTCACCGCCTTCCCCACAGCGGCCGTGGCATTCGCGCCGGCGCTCGCGCGTTCGCTGCGCCGCCACACCGAGCTGACGCTCCGCCTGGGCCAGAGCAGGTCGGGACGGGGCATGCGGGAGGTCCAGTCGGGCGAGGTGGACATCGCCCTCGTCGACGACTGGTACGGGTCGGTCCGCGAGAGCGAGAGCCTGCGGGTCTTCCCCCTGCTGCGCGACCCCATCGTGCTGGTCGTGCCGCGCAGGCACCGGCTGGCCGACCCCGGAGTGCCGCTCGACCTGCGCGAGCTGCGCGACGAGCCGTGGATGGCCACCCCCGACGGCGAGCCCTCGCGCCTGGCCGTGGACCGGCTGTTCGTGGACGTCGGCGGCACCCGGCCGACGCCCTGGGAGTTCGAGGGGCTAGGGACGATCCTCTCCCTCGTCGCCAAGGGCATCGGCATCGCCGCGGTGCCCGCGCTCGCGCTGGCCGCCGGGGTGCGCGGGCTGGCGGTCAGGGAGTTCCCCGGCAACCCGGTCGGCCGCGACGTGCACGCGGTGGCCCGCAGGTCCAGCGTGCACCGGCCGTCGGTGTCGGTGACGTTGCGGGCGATCCACGTGGCCGCCCGGTACATCGCCGGCGATCTGGAGCCGGTGACCCCGGCCGAGCGGTAGCGTCTGCGCATGGCGCCGACGTACGAGATCGAGCAGCTCCTGCTGTCCATGCCGAGCACCCGCACGGTCGCGGGCGTCGACGAGGTGGGCAGGGGCGCGTGGGCGGGGCCGGTGACGGTCTGCGCCGTCGTGACCGATCTGTCTGAGCCGCCGCCCGGTCTGACCGACTCCAAGCAGGTCTCGGCCGCCAAGCGCGGCCCGCTCGCCGACGAGCTGACCGCGTGGGCGGCCGGCATCGGGTTCGGCGAGGCGAGCCACGCCGAGATCGACGCGCTCGGCATGACCGAGGCGCTGCGCAGGGCCGCCCGCCGGGCGCTCGAAGCCCTGCCGGTGCGCCCCGACGCCGTGATCCTCGACGGCAAGCACGACTACATCGGCGCCCCCTGGCCGGTCCGCCTGGAGATCAGGGGCGACGCGGCCAGCGTCTCGGTCGCGGCGGCCTCGGTCCTGGCCAAGGTACGCCGCGACGCCTACATGGGGACGATCGGGCACGACGAGTACGGCTTCGCGGACAACGCCGGATACCCCTCGCCCGCGCACCAGGACGCCCTGGCCCGCCTCGGCCCCACACCGCACCACCGGCTCTCCTGGTCCTACCTGGACGACCTGCCGCAATGGCGGCATCTGAAGCAGGCCAGGGATCCGCTCGTGGGCGAAGGGCAGGCGGCGCTGTTCGGCTGAGCCGTAGGATCGGGGGAGTGCGGATCGGGATCTTCGTCATCGCGGCCTGCTTTCCCGGCCAGGATCCAGGGCAGGTCCTGCGGAACTCGGTTGAGCTCATCGAGGCCGCCGAGGCGGCCGGGTTCCACGACGCCTGGATCGCCGAGCACCACTTCATGTCCTACGGCGTGTGCCCGTCGGCGGTCACGCTGGCCGCCGTGGCGGCGGGTCGTACCAGCCGGATCGGGCTCGGCACGGCGGTGAGCGTGCTGTCCTCGCACCATCCCGTGGCGCTGGCCGAGCAGGCGGCCATGCTCCACCACCTGTCGGGCGGGCGGTTCACGCCGGGCGTCGGCAGGGGCGGCCCGTGGGTCGACTTGGAGGTGTTCGGCACCG
Organism: Nonomuraea sp. NPDC049646; assembly: GCF_044465525.1. Lineage (NCBI taxonomy): Bacteria > Bacillati > Actinomycetota > Actinomycetes > Streptosporangiales > Streptosporangiaceae > Nonomuraea > Nonomuraea sp. NPDC049646. Next base: position 133,405 of record NZ_JBITLU010000009.1, read on the forward strand.
GGCTCGACCGGTTCGAGCGGGGCTTCGCCGAGTCGCTCGACCTGCTGGTCGAGGCCCTGTCGGCGGGGTCGGTGGCGGCCGAGGGGGAGTTCTTCCGGTTCAGGGAGGTCGCCTTGGTGCCGCGGGCCCGGCTGCGGCCCGTGGTGGCGTGCACGTCGGGCTCGACGGTGGCGCTGGCGGCCGAGCGCGGGCTGCCGATGCTGCTCGGCATGCACATCGGCGACCACGACAAGGCCCTGCTGGTCGCCGAGCACGTCGCTCGCGGCGGGAGCCCGGCGGGGCACCTGGCGGCCGGGGTGGCGCACGTGGCCGACTCGACCGAGGCGGCCGTCCGTGAGCTGAGGGAGTCGATGCCCGCGTGGCTGGGCCCCGGGCTGGCCGGTTACGTTCCGGTGGACGGCCGGCCGCGCCCCTCGCGGGACGTCGCCGCCTACGTCGACCTGCTGACGCGCATCCATCCGGTCGGCTCGCCCGCCCACTGCGCCGAGGTGCTGCTGCGCACGGCCGAGAGCACCGGGATCGAGCACGTGATCCTGACCGTGGAGGGCATCGGCGACCACCGGCGGGCCCTGGAGGACGTGCGCCGCCTCGGCGCCGAGGTCCTGCCCCTGTTGGACGACTGACGGGCGAGCCGGGAGGCCCCGGCTCGCCCGTGGGTTCAGCAGTCGACCAGCTCCGGTTTCTGGTTGAGGATCTGGGCCCGCGGGGTGACGAACTCGTCGAGGGCCTTGGTGGCCGCCGGGTCGAAGACGGCGACCCGGTGGCAGTTCTGGAAGGCCAGCCGTACGCCGAAGTGGCGTTCGAGCGCGCCGCGCATCGCGTCGCTCGCCAGACACCGCAGGAGCTGGCCGCGTGCCTCCTCGGACGGCGGTGGCACCTGGTTGTCGGTGAACTCGGCTCCGCTCTGCGCGCGCTCGGCGACCAGCTCGCTGATCAGCGACCACGCGTAGGGGAGTGAGTCGCGGACGCAGGCGACGAACGCGGCGTCGTCCACGTCTCCGGCTCGGGCCTGGTCCAGCAGATCGTTCGGGACGGTCAGCGACATGCTGTCTCCTCTCGAAGGGGATCGAATCTGACGTTATGTGGGAGAAGGGGGCAGCTCCAGAGCCCTGGAGGTGCGTTTTAGGGGCCGTAGACGAAGTCAGGATCGATCTGCTCGGCCAGGTCGGCTCCCGTGCGGGCGTTGGCCCACGCGCGGGCGTTGCGCAGGTGGAACTCCGCGGTCTGGCGGCCGAAGCGCGGCCAGTCCTTCTCCTGCGCGTCGAGGGTCTTGCGCAGGACGGCCAGCGCGTCGGTGTTGGCCGGCTCCAGGTCGTCGAGCGTGAAGTGGCGGCCCTGCTCCATGGCGCGCACCGCCGAGGAGTGCTCCATCCAGGTCAGCAGGTCGTCGCCCACGTGCGCGCGCAGGAACTCCACGTCGGACGGGCCGTGGACCTTGTTGCCGACCACGGCGAGCGCGACGTCGTACTTGGCGGCGTGGTCGCGGTACTGCTGGTAGACGCTCACGCCCTGCCTGGTGGGCTCGGCGACGAGGAAGGTCAGGTCGAACCGGGTGAACAGCCCGGAGGCGAAGGAGTCGGAGCCGGCGGTCATGTCGACCACGACGTATTCGCCCTGGCCGTCGACCAGGTGGTTGAGCAGCAGCTCCACCGCGCCGACCTTCGAGTGGTAGCAGGCCACGCCGAGGTCGTCGTCGTTGAACGGGCCGGTGGCCAGCAGGCGCAGGCCGTGGGGGGTGGTCACGGCGTAGTCGAGCGCGGCCAGGTCGTCGAAGCTCAGCAGGCGCGAGCCGCGGCCCGGCGGGGTGGTCTTGACCATGGTCTCGGCCGAGGCGATGCGCGGGTTGTCGCCGCGCAGCAGGTCTTTGATCTCGGTGAGGTGGGCCCCGAGCGGCTCGGGCTGGGCGTCGAGGCCGAGCACCAGGGCCAGGTGCTGGTTGATGTCGGCGTCCATGACGACCACCGGGTCGCCCTGGGCCGCCACGTGCCGCGCGAACAGCGCCGAGATCGTCGTCTTCCCGCTGCCGCCCTTGCCGACGAATGCCACTCTCACGTGCGCTCCTGAAATGACGATGAAAATCGTTTCCGTTGGGCCCGCGCACCATCATGCCACACTCCGTACTGGAGTGATGGCTGTCGGAAAGGTGAGGGTCAGCCGCAGGCGGCGTCCAGGCTGACCGGGTTCTCCGGGTTCTGGGTCGGGGCGGCGGAGTGGTGCGCGCTGGCCGACCGGTTGGCCGGGCGCTCGTCCAGGGCCTCGGAGACCTTGCGCCTGATCAGGTACCAGTCGGGCGTGACCGTGCTGATCAGCGGCGGGACGAAGCTGAGGCTCCGGATCCTGGTGTCCTTCACCTTGTCCGACAGCTCGATCAGGGCGGGCAGCAGGTCCTGGGGCACGTCGCTGGAGATGGCCCGCTTGGTGGCCGCGGCCAGCTTCTCGAAGCTCTTGAGCACGGTCATCGGATCGGCCTGCTTGGCGACCGCGTTGAGCAGGCACTTCTGGCGGCCCATGCGGACGTAGTCGTCGCTGTCGGTGCGGGAGCGGCCGTACCAGAGGGCTTCCTCGCCGGACAGTTTGCGGGTGCCCGCGGGCAGCAGGCCCTCGCGGTACCTGCCGTACACGATGGGGTCCTTGACGGTGACCCGGACGCCGCCCATCGCGTCGATGATCTCGGCGAAGCCCTTCATGTCGACCATGGCGTAGTAGCTGACCGGGATGCCGAGGATGTCGCTGACGGTGCGCTTGAGCAGCGACGGGCCGCGCTTGCCCCTGCCCACGCCGGGGACCATCTCCGGGTGGTCCTCGGCGTACTGGAAGATCTCGTTGAGCAGGCCGGGGGTGCTGGGGCCGTCGCCGGTGAAGCCGAAGGGGAAGCGGCTCCTGGCCGGGCCGTGCGGGAGCTGGACCCGCTGCAGGTTGCGCGGCAGGCCGAACAGGGTGGTGGCGCCGGTCTCGGTGTCCACGCTGGCCACGGTCATGCTGTCGGTGCGGACGCCGGGCCGGCCGGGGGCGGCGTCCGCGCCGATCAGCAGGAAGTTGACGCGCTCCGCGCCGTTCCACGGGTCCTGGGCGACGACGGGGGCGCTGCTGGTGGTGGTGGCGAAGACGTGGCTGACGACGTCGCGGGACAGGTAGGCCATGCGGGTGGCGTACGCGGTGGGGGCCAGGACGAGGGCGCAGAGGGCGGCCGCGAGCGTGGTGGTCAGGAAACGCCCGGCGGTGTCGGAGGACTCCGGACGGACCAGCAGGAACGACCGGATGATCACGGCGGTCCAGGCGAGCGCGATCCCGACCAGCGCCACGGTGAGCACCGTGAGCCAGCCGGGCTGGACCGCCAGCGACAGCAGGCGGGTGCTGAACGCAGTGAACACCGTCAGGACGCCGGCCAGCATCAGCACGTAGGCCGCCATGAGGGCGATGCCCGTCCGGTGACGGTGGGTGGCCAGGTGCGCCACCCCCCAGAGCGCGGCCGACGCCACCGTCAGCGCGATGCTCGCTCCTAGGCCGAATTCGCGTTTTTTCCCTGTCATGCCTGGTCAAACCCCCAATGCCAGCCCATCCAAGTCACCATAGTTATTGCGTTGCGGGCCAATTGAGGGTGAAGGGGAAGTGTTTGCTCAATTCCCGGTCAAGACCATCTTGAGATATAACGTGAGTGTGAGCACTCGACACGGTAGCTACGGATTCGACGCGCCGTGGGCCCTCGGCGGACTGCTCTTCGGGGCGGTCGTCCTGCTGGCTCTCGCGGCGCTCTCCTTCGTGCTGGACATCCCCGCCGCCGGGATCGCCTTCGCCTTCGGCGGGCTCTACACGCTGGCCAGCGCGGCCAGCTACCTCTACACCACGCGCCGGGGCAAGTTCGCCGTCTGGGCCGAGCTGCTGGCGCCGCTCGAAGGCGGTGAGCGGGTGCTCGACCTCGGCTGCGGACGCGGCGCGGTGCTGCTGGCCGCCGCCGCCCGGCTCACCTCCGGCCGGGCCGCCGGCGTCGACCTGTGGAGCTCGAAGGACCAGTCGGGCAACGCCGCGGCCGTCACCCTGGCCAACGCCGCGGCCGAAGGCGTCGCCGACCGGATCGCCCTGGTCACGGGCGACATGCGTGCCCTGCCGTTCGAGGACGGCGCGTTCGACGTCATCGTGTCGAGCCTGGCGATCCACAACATCCCCTCCGCGCAAGGCCGCGAGCAGGCGGTCAGGGAGGCCCATCGGGTGCTGCGGCCCGGCGGGCTCATGCTGATCGCCGACTTCCGGCACGCGCCCGACTACGAGGACGCCCTGCGCGACCTGGGCGTGATCGACATTCGCCGGCGCGACCTGGGCGCCCGCCTGTGGTACGGCGGCCCCTGGTTCGGCACCACCCTGGTCGAGGCCAGAAAACCTGCCTTGTAGGGAACGTTTGCCGTCCGTTTACCGGGTACCCAGATGCCCTTATGAGCGACGTGGATACCGGCACCGTAACCACCAAGGTGCCCGCACGGCTGGACCGGCTGCCGTGGTCCCGCTGGCACTGGATGATCGTCATCGGCCTCGGCACCGTATGGGTGCTCGACGGGTTGGAGGTCACCATCGTCGGCAACCTGTCCGGGCAGCTCGCCAAGCCCGGCAGCGGCCTGGACATCACCCAGGCGCAGGTCGCCGGCCTCGCCGCGGCCCTCTACGTGGCCGGGGCCTGCGCGGGGGCGCTGTTCTTCGGCTGGCTGACCGACAAGTTCGGCAGGAAGAAGCTGTTCCTGCTGACACTCGTGGTCTACCTCGCGGCGACGCTGATGACCGCCCTGTCCTTCGACGCCTGGTGGTTCTTCCTGTTCCGCTTCATGACCGGCTTCGGCATCGGCGGCGAGTACGCGGCCATCAACTCGGCCATCGACGAGCTGATCCCGAGCCACCACCGGGGACGCATCGACATCATCATCAACGGCAGCTACTGGCTCGGCGCGGCGGGCGGCGCCCTGCTGACCGTGCCGCTGCTGAACGACCTGCCGGTCAACATCGGCTGGCGGGTGGCGTTCGGGCTGGGCGTGGTGCTCGGCCTGGCCATCCTGCTGGTGCGCAGGAACGTCCCGGAGAGCCCGCGCTGGCTGTTCATCCACGGCCGCGACCGCGAGGCCGAGCAGATCGTGGACGACATCGAGCGCCGGATCGGCGGCGACCTGCCCGAGCCGCAGGAGTCGATGACCATCCACCAGCGCAGGTCGATCGGCTTCCTGAAGATCGCGCACACGATGGTCGCGCTCTACCCCAAGCGCACGGTACTCGGGTTGTCGCTCTTCATCGGCCAGGCGTTCCTCTACAACGCGATCACCTTCGGGTACGCCCAGATACTGACCACGTTCTTCAAGATCGACTCGCACACGGGCTACTACTTCGCGATCATCGCGGTCGGCAACTTCCTCGGCCCGCTGCTGCTCGGCAGGCTGTTCGACACCGTCGGCCGGGTCCCCATGATCTCGGCGACCTACATCGGCTCCGGGGTGCTGCTGCTCGGCACCGCCTGGCTGTTCAACCAGGGCGCGCTGACCGCGATGACGCTGACCCTCTGCTGGTCGGTGGTGCTCTTCGTGGCCTCGGCGGGGGCCAGCGCGGCGTACCTGACGGTGAGCGAGATCTTCCCCATGGAGACCAGGGCGATGGCCATCGCGTTCTTCTTCGCCATCGGCACGGCCGCCGGCGGCATCGCCGGCCCGCTCGTGTTCGCCTCGCTGGTCGAGAGCGGCGCGCCGGGCGACACGGCGCTGGCGTTCTCGATCGGCGCGATCGTGATGATCGTCGCGGGGCTGGTCGAGCTGGCCTTCGGGGTCAAGGCCGAGCGCAAGGGCCTGGAGGAGATCGCCGCGCCGCTCACCGCCGCGCGGGCCGCATGACCCGCAGCACCTGGGTGCTGTCGGCCAGGTACAGGTGCGGCACGTCCACGAACACCCGCATCGGCCCGCGGTCCAGCTCCAGGTCGCGGGCCATGGTCGCGTGCACGTCGGCGAGCGGCAGGTAGTTGAGGTAGCTGGTGAAGGCGTTCTGGGAGCGGAAGGTCGCGGTCATGGCGAGCGCGCCGTCCCGGATCCGGAACGCCACGCCGATCAGGCAGGGCACCGCGTCGTACGGCTCGCCGGGGATGGTCAGCGAGATCCACGCGCTCTTGCTGTACGGCTTGACCCGCAGCAGGTCGGCCGCCCAGGCGAGCTGCCCCCTGATCCGGGCGCCGTAGCTGTACTTGAACGGCGGCACGACCACGTCCTCGCTGAACTTCCTGCTGTAGAGGGCCAGCCGGTCCGCGTCGCCGTACCGTGCGATGATCGGGTCGTCGCCCCTCACCTCGGCGATCTCGAACAGCACGGACGGGGCCTCGATCACGAGGCCGCGGTCGTCGTCGGCGAGTGTGCCCGCCGTCCAGACATGTCGCATCATCCACATCCACGCCTCCCCACATGACGCCCATAACGCAGGGCCGGGCATTCAGGTCTCCTGATCCGGGAACTCGTAGGGGTCGCGCGGGGGCCGGCGCCGCCTGGACACGTTGCAGCGCACGTAGTAGACGGCGTAGTGGACCAGCGTGACGAGGAGGATGCCGAAGGTGAGCAGGAGCAGGTTGGGCGCCTGCCCGCACAGGCCGGTGAGGCCCACCGTCAGGTAGGTGGAGTTCGCCAGCGCCAGCGTCGTCACGTTGATCCCGGGCCAGGCCAGCGGCGCGTACGTCTCCGGGAAGCGGGGGTCGATCGGCAGGTTCGGGCTCCAGCCGAGCCGGTCCTTGAGCCTGGAGGCGTACAGCAGGCGGAAGTTGTTGATCGCGCGGGCCGTCCTGGCGTGCGCGCGGACCGCCTCGATCAGCCGCAGGAACGGCAGCACGCTGAGCAGCCCGAACGCCGTGACCAGGGCGAACAGGTACCACGGCACGCGCTGCCACTCCGTGAGGCTCTGCGGGTCCACCACCTTGGCGCTGGTCAGGGCGATGGCCGCCAGGAACGGCCCCGACAACAGGCTCATGGCGAGCCTGGTCATCTTCAGCCGTTCTTCCTTCGCGGCCAGGTGGACCGCGTAGATGCCGGTGAAGTCCACGGCGGCGAGCTGGAGGAAGTGACTGGACTCAAGCCCGTCGTCCCGGATCATCATGCGATGGGGGATCTTTCGCATGTGCGCTCCTGTAGTGCGTGACTCCAGTATTAGCGCGGTTCGCCGGGTTGTGGAGGCGATTTCTACCAATTGTTCCAACAAATCTCAACTGACGCCCGTCAACTGCGACGACACCCCCGCGACGTGGTCGATGTAGGCCGTCGGGAGGCCGTACAGCAGGGCCGCGATCTCCCTGTCGTGGATCACCGGGAGGGCGGCCAGCGCGTCCGCGGCCAGGCCCCGGCAGAACTCCAGCGTGTTGGCCACCAGGTCGCCCGCCCGCAGCCGGCGCAGCGCCTCCTCCACCTGCGCGTCGCTCATGTCGCGACCGAGCAGGTCGCCGAGATCGGTGCCCGACAGCAGCAGCGGCAGGCTGTAGACGCCCTGCCGCAGGTCGTTGCCGGCCGGCTTGCCGAGCTGGGCGCTGGAGGCGGTCAGGTCGAGCAGGTCGTCCAGCACCTGGAAGATCAGCCCGAACTTCTCGCCGTACGCCGCCACGCGTGCCCGGTCCTCGGCCGGGGCCCGCGCGCAGACGGCCGCCACCAGGCAGCCGGCCCGGAACAGCGCGGCGGTCTTGCCGGTGATCGAACGCAGCGCGCTCTCCCTGGTCCTGGCGGGGTTGAACAGGTCGCTCGTCTCCAGGTACTGGCCCTCGGCCAGCTCCACCACGGTGGCCGCGAGCACCTCGGCGACCGGCCTGGACACCGCGGTGATGGCCGCCAGACCCGCCCTGGCCAGCATGAAGTCGCCGATCACCAGGGCCTTGCCCTCGCCCAGCTCGGCGTTGAGCGTACGGGTGCCGCGCCGCTCGGTCGCCCGGTCCATGAGGTCGTCGTGCACGAGCGAGCCGGCGTGGATCAGCTCGACGCACGCGGCGGCCGTGATCACCCGGCGGTCGGGGGCCTTGCCGAGGGCGAGCGAGGTCGCCAGCGTCAGGGCCGGACGTAACCGCTTGCCTCCGGCGCTGACGATCCGCCCGGCGCCCGCGTTGATCCCCGGCAGCGCGGACGAGCCGCTGAGCCGTCTGATCCTGGCCTCGACCCTGCGCAGACCCTGGCTGACGGCGGGGCTGTTCACGAGTTGCTCCATGGGACCAAGCCTGCTCCCGCGCCGCTGTGCCCCTCCTGAGAGACGCTGAGGACGCTCTCAGCCCTTGACCCTGACATCGTGGGAGCGGGTACGACAGGATGTCCCCCGGGCTTAGGAGGACATCATGGGAATGGCGGAGCGGGTCGAGGCGGTCCTGAAGGCCGGCACGGCGCCCAATCTGCACGGGGTCGTGGTCATGCGGGGCGGCGAGGTCGTCGTCGAGCACTACGGCGCGGGCGTCGACGAGCGGATCGGCGAGGACCCCCGGCACGCCGTCTTCGACCGCGACACGCTGCACGACGTGCGGTCGGTCACCAAGAGCGTGGTCGCGCTGCTGTACGGCGTGGCCCTGCGCGACGGGCTGGTGCCGCCGCCGGACGCCAGGCTGGTGGAGCAGTTCCCCGAATATCCGGACCTGGTGGCCGATCCGAGCCGGGCCCACCTCACCGTCGCGCACGCGCTCACCATGACGCTCGGGATCGACTGGAACGAGGACCTGCCGTACACGAGCTCGGCCAACAGCGAGATCGCGATGGAGCTCGCTCCTGACCGGTACCGGTTCGTCCTGGAACGTCCGGTGGTCGAGGAGGCCGGGAAGCGGTGGCTGTACTGCGGTGGCACCGCGGCCCTGCTCGGCGGGCTCATCGCGCGGGGGGCGGGCGAGCCGCTTGAGGAGTACGCCGCCAAGGCGCTGTTCGAGCCGCTCGGGATCACCAGGACCGAGTGGGTCAAGGGGATGGACGGCGTGGCGATGGCCGCGGCCGGGCTGCGGCTGCGGCCCCTCGACCTGGCCGCGCTCGGCCGGCTGGTGCTCGGCGGCGGGCTGGGCATCGTCCCCGAGCAGTGGGTGCGCGAGATGACGCGGCCCCGCGTCGTCATCGACGGCGACTTCCGCTACGGCTATCAGTGGTACGTCAGCACCGGCGACCGGCCGTGGACCGAGGCCATCGGGAACGGCGGTCAGCGGCTGCTCGTAGTGCCCGGTGAGGAGCTGGTCGTCGCGGTGACGGCCGGCGACTACAACGCCGAGCAGGTCAGCGCCACGGCCGTGCTGAACGCCGTCCTCGACCGCTGAGCCGCCCACAAGCTCGGCAGGACGGCCGCTGAGCGCTCACGGGACCAGCAGGACGCGGCCCGTGACCGCGCGCGACTCCAGGAGGCGGTGGGCCTCGGCCGCCTCGGTCAGCGGCAGGGTCTCGTGGGCGACGGCCCGGCTGCGTCCTGAGCCGAGCCGGGCCAGCATCTCGGGATAGTGCGTGCCGAACACCTGGCCGGCCCAGCCGGGGCCGCTGCAACCGACGACGGTCACGCCGCGTTCCATCAGGTCGGCGGCCGTGACGGCGGCGGGCTCGCCGCTCAGCATGCCGTAGAGCAGCATCCGCCCGGCGCCGGGCACGAGCCGGTCGAGCACCCGCCGGGCCGACGCGCCGCCGATCGACTCGAAGGCCACGTCGATGTCCGGCAGCGCGTCCGGCCAGGCGGGGTCGCCGTGGTCCAGGGCCTGGTCGGCGCCCAGGTCGAGGGCCTGCTGCCGCCTGGCCGGCGAGCCCGCGGTGGCGATCACCCGGGCCGCCCCGAACTCCTTGGCGTGCGCGACCACGTAGCCGCCGACCGCGCCGGCGCCCGCCTCGACCAGCACGGTCTCCCCGCCGCCGAGCCGCGCCCGGTGCAGCAGGGCGAGGGCGATCGCGCCGGGCGCGGCCCCGGCCAGCGCCTCCAGGGGCGTCACGTCCTCGGGGACGGGGCAGGTCAGGGCGGCGGGCATGGCCACGTACTCGGCGTAGGCGCCGAGGCCGCCGGTCACCCCCACGCGTACGGTGCCGAGCAGGGCGGCGTCCACGCCCTCGCCGGTCTCGACGACCTCGCCGACCGCCTCCGCGCCGGGCACGACGGGCAGCGGCAGCGGGAACGGCAGCGCGCCCGAGCGGATCTGCGTCTCGGCGTAGCCGACGCCGATCGCCTGCGCGCGGATGAGGACCTGGCCCGCCTCGGGGCGCGGGCGGGGCACGTCCACCGGCCGCAGGGTCCCGGGGCCGCCGGTGGCGTCGAGCTGGATGGCGCGCATGGTTGTTCCCGTCTGTATCTGAACCATTGGTCCAGTTAATATATGGACCGCTGGTCAAGTTTGTCCATGGGCAACAATGACCGGATGGAACGTCAAGAGCGGGCCGACGCCGCGCGCAACAGGCGGGCGATCCTGCGGGCGGCGGAGGAGCTGCTCCGCCGCCACCCGCCCGAGCAGGTCTCCGTCGAGCGGGTGGCGGTGGCCGCCGGCGTGGGCAAGGGGACGGTGTTCCACCGGTTCGGCAGCCGTACGGGGCTGATGCGGGAGCTGATGAGCGAACGGGCCCGCGAGCTGGACAAGGCGGTGGCCGAGGGCCCGCCGCCGCTCGGCCCCGGAGCGCCGCCCGTCGAGCGGCTGGTCGCCTTCCTGGGCGCGGTGGCCGAGCTGGCGGCGCGCAACGGCAACCTGGTGGCGGCGCACGAGCACGCGGTCGCGACCAGCAGGTCCGAGCCCCGCGAGACCAACCCGATCTACACCGGCTGGCACCGGCACGTCACCGCGCTGATCAGCGAGGGCCGCCCCGACGTGGACGCGGACGAGATCGCGCACCTGCTGCTCGGCTGCCTGCACATGGAGCCGATCGCGAGCCGGTTGCGGGCGGGGGACAGCGCCCGGCTCGCCCGCAGCTTCGCCGCCCTCGCCGAGGGCCTGCTCGGCCGGTCCGCCCCTTAGACCTCAGGACCGGCGGGCGCCGGAGGGGCCGTCAGAGGGGAAGGGTGGTGGCGGCGGTGTGGAAGGCGGCGACGGCCGCGCGGACCGCCGGGTGGTCGCCGTAGCCGCGGCGGAAGGCGGCCCGCGTGCGGCGGCTCAGGGGCAGGCGGGTCAGCGGGACGCCGTCCGGCGGGGTGAGCGCCGCCAGCCTGGGCACGAGCGCGACGCCCTGACCCGCGGCGGCGAAGGCGAGCACGGTGTCGAAGTCGTCGATGTGGTGCCGGACGCGGGGCTCGAACCCGGCCGCCTGGCAGGCCCTGATCGCCATGGTGTGGCAGAGCGTGCCCGGCTTGGCCATGATCCACGGGTCGTCGCGGGCGTCGAGGACGCGGGCGCGGTCGGTCAGGTACATCGGCTCGGTGAACAGCGGCTCGGTCTCGATGGAGGCGTCGGTGACCGGGGGCACGAAGTCGTACTCGTGCACGAGGGCGACGTCGAGCTCGCCCGCCCGCAGCGCCGCCGAGACGTCGGCGGGGTCGATCTCGGCCACCATCGGCTCCAGCCCGGGACAGTCCGCGGCCAGCCGGGCGAGCGCGGGCGGCAGGAGCACGCGGGTGGCCGTCGGGTACGCGCCGATCCGCAGGGGCCCCGACGGCCCGCCCCGGGCGGCGGCCAGCGCGGCCGAGGCGCGTTCGAGCTGTTCCAGGACGGCCTGCGCGTGCTCGACCAGCAGCAGCCCGGCCGGGGTGAGCGTGACCGTGCGCCCGGTGCGTTCCAGCAGCGGCACGCCCGCCTCCCGTTCGAGCGCGCTGAGCTGCTGCGAGACCGCCGAGGGGGTGAACGTGACCGCCTCTGCCACGGCGGTGATCGTGCCGCGCCTGGCCAGCTCGCGGAGCAGGTGGAGCTTGCGTGGGTCGAGCATAAGCCCATCTTAAGCTCGAACGAAGAAATCCGAACTGGACCTAACAGGTCTGCGGGCGGCAGGCTCGGAGCATGCTGAGAGGAATCCACGTACCGCTGGTCACGCCGTTCACGTCGTCGGGGGAGGTGGCCGCCGACGCGGTCGACAAGCTCGCCCGGCAGATGCTCGACGAGGGCGCGGCCGGTCTGGTGGCGCTGGGGACGACGGCCGAGGTGGCCGCCCTCGACCCGGGCGAGCGGGCCCTGGTGGTCGAGACCTGCGTACGCGTGTGCGCGGAACGCCGGGCGCTGCTGACCGTCGGCGTGACCGGGAACGACACCCGCACGACCGCCGCGGCGCTGCGCGAGCTGCCCGCCGGGGTGGACGCCGCCCTGGTGACCGTGCCGTACTTCCTGCGGCCCGGCGAGCGCGGCGTGATCGCGCACTTCGAGGCGCTGGCCGAGGCGTCACCCGTGCCGCTGGTGATCTACCACATCCCCTACCGGACCGGGCAGGCCATGGGCGCCGCGGCGCTGAGGGCCATCGGGGAGCACCCGAACATCGCGGGCGTCAAGTACGCCGTCGGCGGCATCGACCAGGACACGGTGGACCTGATGGCGGACCTGCCCGACGGCTTCGAGGTGCTGGGCGGCGACGACGCGTTCGTCTCGCCGCTGCTCGCGCTCGGCGCCACCGGCGGCATCCTGGCCTCGGCGCACGTGCTGACCAGGAGCTTCGTCGAGCTGGCCGACGCCTGGCTGGCCGGCGACGCGGCCACCGCGCGCCCGCTCGGGCACCGGCTGGCCCAGGTCTCCCGCGCGCTCTTCGCCGAGCCCAACCCGACCGTGATCAAGGGCGTCCTGCACGCCAGGGGCCTGATCCCGACGCCGGACGTGCGGCTGCCGCTGCTGCCCGCCTCCGCCGCCGCGGTGTCACAGGCCGACCTGGTGGCGGTACATCCAGGCCAGTGACTCCTGGCTCGCGCTCCGCTTCAGGAACACCGGCAGCATCAGGTCGCGGAAGACCCGGGCGAGCGGGCCCGCGGCGGACGAGGTGGGCCGAGGGGTTCGCGTCGTCCTCGAAGGCCGCCGCCAGGACGGGCCGCCAGTCGGCGGGCACGTCGCCGAGCCGCCTGGGCAGGTTCGCGAACACCACGTGTCGCCCGAGTCGGTCACCGCAGCCGAAGAAGGCCCGCTTGCCGAAGACCATGTCGTAGACGCCCGGCTCACCGCCGAACCCGCCGGTGCCCGGCCATCCCGCAGCCGGTGATCATCGCCTTCATGCTGGTATCGTTTCGTTCGGCCGAACGAAATATATGAGCACGGGTGAATGGGATGTCCAGGAATATTTCGGAGCATCGAAAGAAATTGTCGGACGAACTGGTCGAGGCAGGCCGGGAGAGCAGCAACGCCGCGGTCATGTACCACAGCGCCATGGGCGAGCGGCTGGGCCTGGGGATGACCGAGGAGAAGACGCTCGACCTGCTCCAGCGCCTCGGGCCGCTGACCGCCGGAGAGCTGTCCCGGCACACGGGCCTCGCCCCCGCCTCCGTCAGCGGGCTGATCGACCGGCTGGAGGCCAAATGGCTGGTCCGCAGGGTGCGCGACACCAAAGACCGGCGCCGGGTCATCGTCGAGATCAACTGGGAGCGGCTGGCCGGCTTCGGCGAGCTGTTCGAGCCGTTCGTGGCCGCCATGTCCGGCCTGTACGACCGGTACACCGACGACGAGCTGGCGGTGATCGCCGACTTCCTCCGGCGGTCCACCGCCCTGCAGCGGGAGGCCACCACGTCGCTGCGCACCGAATAAGGGGCTGTACACAATCCCGCTTATGGGCTACGGTGTCCGCCGATATGGGTTACTGCTTCCTGTGATTCTCACGCCCGAGGCGCGCACGCGTTGAGCCGACCGCTCCGCCGCGCCTCGTACCGGTCATATCCGCGTTGAGACCAGGAGGTGGAGCCTCTATGCGTACCGCTGCCCAATTGGCACTGAACGAGATCACCAAGCGTTACGACACCCGCATCGTCCTGGACCGGGTGTCGCTCACCGTCCGGCCCGGCGAGAAGGCCGGGGTGATCGGCGACAACGGATCGGGCAAGTCCACGCTGCTCAGGCTCATGGCGGGCGTCGAGCGTCCGGACAACGGCGAGCTGACCGTGGTCGCGCCCGGCGGCGTGGGGCACCTGCCGCAGTCGCTGGAGCTGCCGCCGCACGCCACCGTGGCCGACGTCGTCGATCTGGCCCTGGCCGAGCTGCGCGAGATCGAGGCGCGCATGCGCGCGCTGGCCGGCGCCGACCTGGACGCCTACGCCGCCGCCGTCGCCGAGTTCGAGGCGCGCGGCGGCTACGAGGCCGACACCCGGGTGGACGTCGCGCTGCACGCCCTGGGCCTGCCCGGCCTGGACCGGGACCGCCTGATCGCGACGATGTCGGGCGGCGAGCGGTCCAGGCTCGCCCTGGCCGCGACGCTGGCCGCCCAGCCCGAGCTGCTGCTGCTCGACGAGCCGACCAACGACCTGGACGACCAGGCCGTCGCCTGGCTCGAACAGCACCTGCGCGAGCACCGCGGCACGGTCGTCGCGATCAGCCACGACCGCGCGTTCCTCGACCGGGTCACCACGGTGATCCTGGAGGTCTCCGACGGGCGGGTGCGCCGCTACGGCGACGGCTACTCGGGCTACCTCGCGGCCAAGGCCGCCGAACGGGCCGCGCACGTGCGGGCCCACGAGGAGTGGCGGTCGGAGCTGGCCCGGCACGCCGGGCTGGTGGCGGCCAACGCGGGGCGGTTGGCGGCCATCCCGCGCGGGATGGTGCAGGCCGGGATGGGCACCGGCGCGTGGCGGGCGCGGTCGCGCACGCACGGGGCCGCCGGGCGCGTCCGGCAGGCGCACGCGCGGCTGCGCTGGCTCGAAGAGCACCCGGTGCCGCCGCCTCCCGTGCCGCTCCGCTTCACCGCCGCCATCACCGCACCGCCACCCGCCGACGTGCTCCCGCCGGATCACCCGCAGGGCGCGGGCGTCCCGGCCGACGTGTTCGGGGCGGGACGGTCCATGGCAGCCGTGCTCGACGGGGTGCGGGTGGCCGGGCGGCTGCGGATCGACGGGCTCGCCGTACGGCGGGGGGAGCGGCTGCTGGTCACCGGGCCGAACGGCGCGGGCAAGACGACGCTCATGCGGGTGCTGGCCGGCGAGCTGCGTCCCGACGAGGGGACCGTGCGCCGGACCGGACGGGCCGGTCTGCTGCGCCAGGAGGAACGGGCGGCCCGGCTGGACCGCACCGTCCTCGCGGCCTTCGCCGAGGGACGGACGGGCAGCCCCGACGAGCACGCCGACCGGCTGCTCGGCCTGGGCCTGTTCCGGCCGGACGACCTGCGGCGGCGGCTGGCCGACCTCTCCTACGGGCAGCGCCGCCGGGTCGAGCTGGCCCGCCTGGTCACCGAACCGGTGGACCTGCTGCTGCTCGACGAGCCGACCAACCACCTGTCGCCGATGCTGGTGGAGCAGCTTGAGGAGGCGCTGGCCCACTACCGGGGCGCGCTGGTGGTCGTCACCCACGACCGCCGCCTGCGCGCCGCCTTCACCGGCACCCACCTGGAGCTCGCCCCCGCCACACCCAGCAGGCAAGCCCCCTGACGGCCGGGCCCGCTCCGCTCAGGGAGCGGGCCGTTGACCGCCGGGTTCAGCGGTCCGACTCCCTGATGGCCGTGCCCACCTCGCTCACCCGGTCGGCGAGGAGGCCCAGGGCGCCCACGGCCCTGGTCATCGGGTCGTCGCCGGACCCGCCGAGCGCCCTGGCCCTGAGGAAGGCCGCCTTGATCTCCGCCCACCGCGCCGCCTGGGCGGAGGTCAGGCGGCCGCGCAGCTCGGCCAGCTTGAGCAGGTTGGCCTCGGCGTCCTGGGTGAGGGTCTGCGCCTCGCCCAGGTAGTGGTCGTCGATCACCGCCTCCAGCTCCTCGTCGTTCATGGCCGGCACGATGCGCTCGGCCAGCTTGTTCATGTTCCGGTACGACCCCTGCAACCGGTACGGCGGCTCGGTCCTGGACGCCTCCGCCTGGGACGCCGACGCGATGTAGGCCGCGTTGTTGGCCAGCACCACCTCCTGCGCCCGCACCAGCTTGCCCAGAACGCCGAGCACCTGCTCCAGCTCGGCCTTGCCGTACGGGTGCCGGAGCTGGTCGGGGCGGACGGCCGGGTCGCCCTTGGCCAGGCGTACCAGGAGCTCGACGTCGGCCCGGTCGCGGCCCGAGAGGGGGGCCAGCACCGGGTTGGAGGTCAGCGCGTTGTCCACGTAGCTCAGGGCGAACAGCTCGTCCCTGCCGGAGAGCACGTCGCCCAGGTTCCACACGTCGGCCCGGTTGGCCAGCATGTCCGGGATGCGGAAGCGCTGCCCGGACTCGGTGTACGGGTTGCCCGCCATGCACACCGCGAAGCGCTTCCCGCGCAGGTCGTACGTGCGGGTCCGGCCGTTCCAGACGCCCTCGATGCGGCGCTGGGCGTCGCACAGCGAGATGAACTTCTGCAGCAGCTCCGGCGAGGTGTGCTGGATGTCGTCCAGGTAGAGCAGGGTGTTGTTGCCGCTCTCCAGCGCGAAGGAGATCTTCTCGACCTCCTGCCTGGCCGTGGCGTCGGGCGCGTCGGCCGGGTCGAGCGAGGTGACGCCGTGGCCGAGCGCCGGGCCGTTCACCTTGACGAAGACCAGGCCGAGGCGGCTGGCGACGTACTCCATCAGCGTGGTCTTGCCGTAGCCGGGCGGTGAGATGAGCAGCAGCAGGCCCATCTGGTCGGTGCGCTTGCCCGCGCCCGCCGCGCCGAGCTGCTTGGCCAGGTTGTCGCCGATCAGCGGCAGGTAGACCTCGTCCAGCAGCCGGTTGCGGACGAACGCGCTCATCACCTTGGGCCGGTACTCCTCCAGGCGCAACCGGCGGCGTTCCTGCTCGATCAGCTCGTTGCGGCGGCGCTGGTAGGCCCGGTAGGCCGGGACCCGGTCCTGCCTGAAGGCGCGCGCCCTGGTCAGCAGCTCGTCGAGCCTGACCCGCAGCCTGCGGTCCCGCACGCGCGGATGCGCGCCGAGCAGCCCCTCGACGATCTCCTCGACGGCGGCGCTGGAATCGTGCCGCGGCAGGTCGCACAGGAGCACGGCGACGGCCTCGGCCACCTCGGGGCCCTGGCGGTAGGCGCCGATCCAGGCGTGGGCGAGCTGCAGGCGCTCGGGCAGGGGGAGCGCGGCCAGCTCCTCCTCGAACTCCCGCGTCCTGGCCGGGCCGAGCGCCTGCCTGAAGGCGTCGAGGAGGTCCCGCGCCGCCTTGCCGGTCACGAAGCCGGACGGCGTCGCGCCCAGCTCCTCGACCAGGTACTCGCCGGCCAGCGCGGCCGTGCCCCGCTCGATGTGCCGGCCGGGGGAGAAGACGGCGATCCGGTCGCCGAGCTCGGCGGCCAGCGCCTCCAGGGCGGGCGTCGGGCCGAAGACCGCGCGGGCGCGGACCAGGGAGGCGGCCCTGGTGGCCAATGTTTTACGTGAAACCTCGTCCGTGCCGAAGGCCCAGAAGAGCTGCGCCGCCGCGCGGGCCTCGGGCGGGTAGCGCAGCAGGCCGGCGCCCTCGCGCAGGCGGACCAGGCTCTCCAGGACGAGGATCGCGTCATGGTCGTGCACGCCGCGCTCATAGCCCTCGTCGTAGCGCTGCTCGGCGGCCTGGCGTACCAGGTCGGCCAGGGGAGCGCCGGGCTCCGCGGCGTCCAGGAGCGAGGCGGCCAGGTGCTCGGCCCGGTACATCTCCGGCGTCTCCGACACCAGCAGCTGCTCCCAGAACGGCCGCGTGTCGGCGAACGACGCCGGCACGGGCGCGCGGTAGTCGGTGCCCGTGATCGCGAAGTGCATCTCGCCGTCGTGCGGGACCAGCGTCAGGTCGATCGGCTGGGTGTTGACGGCGAACAGGTGACGGCCGAGGCGCAGCGTCTCGCCGCCGTCGGTGAACAGGTCCAGCCGGTCCCGCAGGGCGCGGCCGGCCTCCTGCTGGGCCGCCTTGACCCGGCCGTCCAGCTCCTCGGCCCGGACGGCGTCGCCCAGGGAGCGCAGCTCGGCCGCCGCCGTACGGACCCTGCCGACCATCGGATCGGTGGCGAAGTACGTGTTGACCTCGTCCATCGAGCCCAGCGACGCCAGCCGCCTGGTCACGCTGCCCAGGATGCGCCCGGCCGAGGCGAAGACCCGGTCGGCCCGCCGGGCCAGGCCGTCGAGCTGGGTCTGCTTCCTGGCCGAGAACGCCTCGTAGACCTCGTCCCGCTTGCCCGCGAGCTGGGCGGCGAAGTCGTCGAACTCGCCGAACCGCGCCTCCAGGTTCTCCACCTGGAGCATCAGGCGGCCGAGCTGCTCGTCGCACTTGCCCGGCGTGTCGGCCATCGCCAGCGCGCCCGAGACGGCCTGCCCGAACAGGGCGAACTCGGCGGCGAAGGCCGCGCGGCCCTCGGAGCCCAGCAGCTCGCGCCGCCGCCCGTCGAGGACGGCCCGCGCCCGGTTCACCCCGGCCAGCACCTCGGCGATCCGGCCCAGGATCGACGTGCGGACCGTGGCGTCGGCGATCTCCAGCGAGCCGACGACCTCCGTCACCACCTCCAGGCCCTCCGCCTGCTCGGCCAGCCGGTCGGCGACGGGCGCGGCCTCGGCCACGGTCGCGATCGCCGCGGCGTCGGCGGCCAGCCGGTCGACCGCCGCGTGGTAGGCGGTGAACGCCTGCGCGCCCTCCAGGAAGGCGACCGCGCGCCTGCCGGTCGCGGCCAGCTCCGCGGTCACGGCGGCGGACAGCTCGTCCAGGCGGGCGAGGTACAGGTAGCGGACGTCGCGCAGGGTCACCAGGCGGCCCTGCTGCCTGCGCAGCCCGGCCAGCGTGGTGACCCAGGCGTCGGCGGTGGCGGGGGTGTCGGCGGCGGCCTGGCGTACCAGGTGGGCGGTCTCCTCGGCGGCCGCCGCCAGGGTGTCGGCGGCCTGGCGGGTGAGCTGCTCGACGTTCTCGTACTCGTCGAGCACCTGCTCGGCGGTGGCCCGCACGTCGGCGAGCGGCTCGGCGAGCCCGTGCTCGCCGAGCCAGTGGTAGGAGTCGGCGGCGCGGGTGCAGGCGGCGATCAGGGCCTCGAACGTGGCCTCCGACGCCGCCATCTCCTCGACCATGCGGGCCACGGACAGGCAGTCGGAGATGCCGCGCACCAGCTCGGCGTTGCCGATGCGCTCCAGGGGCCCGGTCCCGGCGGGCTGGGCGGCGGCGTAGGTGTCGGACACGTACGGCGTCTGCCACACCTGCATCGGGTGGACCCGGGTCGGCTCTTCGGACAGGGCGCGGAAGACCACCATCGTGCCGTCATCGAACAGGGAGTACCCGTGGCAGACGATGGGGTTGGCCACCTCCTTCCTGATCACGTTGTACGGCAGCAGCAACGAGCGGCCGTCGCCGCGGGCGTGGAAGACGTACAGGACGTCCTCGCCGTTGGGCGAGCGCACGACCCGCTCGAACTCCAGGTCCGTGACGTCCGTGTCGAAGGTCTTGCTGATCCCGGTCGCCAGGTAGTAGCCGCCCGGGAAGATCAGCCCCTGGTCCTCGGGCAGCCGCTGGCAGGACTGGCCGATGCCGTCGAGCCTGGTCACCGCCTTGGTACGGGTGTTGAACACCAGATGCCGCCAGTCCGGCTCCTTGTACGGCCTGATCCGCATGAGGACGAGCGGCCCGACCCTGGCGTACTCGACGTCGGCGTCGGCCAGCGACTGGAGGCGTTCGGTGACCGGCTCGGAGTAGACGCCCGCGCCGGTCTCGGTGTTGTTCTCGACCTTGATGGTCAGGTCGCCGCCGATCGTCTCGACGAAGACCTCGCCCTCGACGGAGATGTGCGGGTGGCGGCCGAGCACGTGGTCGTCGCGGGTGGTCGGCGTCCACTCGAAGTCGTGGGACGGGGGGAAGACGTGGTCCCGCTCCCCCCTGTTATCCAGATATTTAGGGACACCGCCGTTGCTGACCGCCCACCTGAGCACCCGCGTGTCCGCCGGGCCCGTCCTGAAGACCGCCAGCAGCTTGCCCTCGACCCGTCTGAGCTGCTGGAGCCTGGTCTCCTTGTAGTACCGGTACAGCTCGGCGAAGTCCTTCCTGAACGCCGGCTCCTCCAGCGTCTCCAGCTTCCCGGTCTCGAAGGTGAACGCGTCCCCGTCCCTGGTGAAGCGGTGCACGGCGAACACGTCGGCCACGGTCGTCTCGGGCTTGAGCCCGATGAAGACGTTGTAGCCGAACAACATCACCTCGCCCAGCGAGACGATGTCCCTCGGGACGCAGTTGTTCTCGGTCCTGATCCGCTCGGTGCCGAGCAGGCGCAGCTCCGCGCCGCCGAAGACGCGCAGCCGCTGCCCGTTGACCTCCTCCGCCGCCACGGCGAGGGCCTTGGCCTGCGCCTGGAGACGGTTCCGGAGAACCTCGTAGGTCCCGGCCTCCAGCTCGGTGGTGCTCACGTCAGCCCTTCGCCGCCGCCAGCGCGGCCACGGGGGAGTCGGCCACGCCCAGCCGGCGCGCGGTCTCCAGCAGCTCGCCGAGCGCCGACGACTGCGGGCCGCCGTCCTGGATGAGCCGCATGAGCAGGGCCGAGACGGTCAGGTTCTTGATGTCCTCGGTGCGCACCCCGCCGACCACGCTCGCGATGTCCGCCGCCAGGCTGGCCGTCCCGTTGAGGTACGGCGCCGCCAGGGCCCCGGCCACGGTCGAGTGGCCGACGAAGCCGTCCACCGCCTTGCCCGTGGTGATCGAGCCGACCACCTTGTCGAAGAACATCGTGTCGCCGCCGACGATGTCGATGTTGGCCTTGGCCAGGCCCGCCGCCAGCACGCTGGCCTGCGACTCGGCCACCTGGCGGGTGACGTCGATGTGCTTGAGCCTGATCTCCTTGTCGGCCTCCAGGCGCAGGCGGTACTCCTCGTGGCCCCGGCTGGCCTCGTCCAGGGCGGCCATCGCGGCGGCCTTCTGGGTCAGGCCCTCGGCCTCGGCCTTCAGCTTCTCGCCGATCGCGGTGGCGCCGGCCAGCGCCATGGCCTGCTCGCCCTCGGCCTGCGCCTTGAGCCGGTCGCCCTCGATCAGCGCCATGGCCCGCGCGCCCTCGGCCTCGGCCCGCAGCCTCTCGCCCAGGGACAGGGCCTCCGCGCGGCCGACCTTCTCGATGGCGTCCGCGTCGCGCTCCTTGACCTGCACCTGCGCCAGCCCGGCCGCGGCGGACTCGGCCTGCACGCCCTCCGCGAGCCGGATCTTGGCCCGCGCCTCCAGCTCGGCGGCCTGCTGCCGGGCCTCGGCCAGCACCAGCTCCTCGCGGGCCTTGAACTTCGAGGCCGCCTCCGCGGCCTCGGCCGCCTTGATGTCCTTGACCAGGTTCTCCTGCGCCTCGGCCTCGGCCGCGATGATCACCTGCTGGCGGGTGCGCTCGGCCTCCTCGACCACGCGCAGCCGCTTGATGCTCTCCTCCTGCTCGGCCACCGTCTTGTCGACCGCGATGCGCTCCCGGATGACCTCGGCGATCGACCGCTTCTCGGTCTCGACCTCCTTGTCCTTGGCGATGCGCGACAGCTCGGTCTCCCGCTCGCGGGCGATGACCTCCAGCAGGCGGTCCTTCTCGATGCGCTCGCTCTCGATCGCGATCACGCGCTCGCGGTTCTTCTCGGCGACCGCCACCTCGCGGGCCTGGTTCTCGCGCTGCACGCCGATCTGCTCGTCGGTCTTGATGCCCGCCGTCTGCGCGCGCAGCCGCTCCTCGGCCTGCACGCGGGCGATCTCCGCCTCCTCGCGGGCCTTGACGGTCTCGATCTCGCGGCGCTGCTTGAGCTCGGCGTCGGCCTGGCGGCGCTGGAGCTCCAGGATGGCCTCGCGGGCGTCCACGTTCTGGCGGGTGATCTCCTTCTCCTCGGCCCGCTGGAACTCGTTGGTCCGTACGTGCTCCAGGGCGGTCAGTTCGGTGATCTTCCTGATGCCCTGCGCGTCCAGGATGTTGCTGGAGTCGAGCTGGGTGAGCGCGGTCTGCTCCAGGTAGTCGATGGCGGCGTCTTCGAGGCTGTAGCCGTTCAGGTCGGTGCCGATGAGCCGGATGATCTCGTCGCGGAACTCGTCCCGCTTGGTGTAGAGGTCGACGAAGTCGAGCTGCTTGCCGGCCGTCTTCAGCGCCTCGGAGAACTTGGCGCTGAACAGCTCCTGGAGGGTGTTCTCGTCGCTGGCCCGCGCGGTGCCGATGGCCTGGGCGACCTTGATGACGTCCTCGGCGGTCTTGTTCACCCGGACGAAGAACGTGATCTTGATGTCGGCCCTGATGTTGTCCCGGCAGATCAGGCCCTCACGGCCGGTACGCGTGATCTCGATGGTCTTCACCGAGATGTCCATGGTCTCGGCCTTGTGGACGACCGGCAGCACGATGGCGCCGGTGAACGTCACGTCCACCTTGTTGACCTTCGACACGATCAGCGCCTTGCCCTGTTCCACCTTGCGGAAAAGGCGGCCGATGATGACCAGCAGGCCAATCACGATGACCAGGACGACGGCGAGAAATACGCCGAAGCCCGTGGAGATGACGTCCATCAGATCTCGCTTTCGTAGGGCATGACCCAGAAGAATTCGCCGTCTTTGTCGTATTCGAAGATGAGTGCTTTGTCGCCGCGGCCCAGACGGTCCCGCCCGGTCGTCCGGACCTGGACGACGGCCGTCGAGCCGTCCTCGGCGGTGACCTCGGCCTGGCCGAAGCCGGCGGTGGCGGCGCCGGTGCGGATGACGCACGGGCGGCCCACGAGGTCGCCGCGCGAGTGCTGCCCGCCGTCCTGGAACGCCCTGCGCAGCGGCCGGATCAGGGCGCGCGTGGCGAGCCAGCCGCCCGCCGCCGCGGCGAAGGGCACGGCGGCCAGCGCGGCGTCCGGCAGCACCTGGCTGCCGACCAGACTCAGCAGCCACGCGACCGCGACCAGCAGGGAGATGACGATCCCGGCGGGGACGCCCCCGAATCCCAGCCATGGCGCGTCGTGGTCGAGGTCCAGCAGGCCCGCGATGACGGCCAGCCAATAAGCCAGGACCGCCGCGAGAAGGAAAGTGAAAATGACGGTCGGAAAGCCCAGAGCGGCGTGGAAGAACTCGGTCATCAACCCTCGGTTTGCCCCATCCCCCGGTGTGTCCTGACGGACTATATACATATAAAGCGCGACTAAAGCGCAAAGTTCCCGACTTCATATCGAAAGTTAGCCGACTTGACCTCAAGAGCGGTTGAGGTAGCACGCTCGACGACATGACTGACGTGATGAGGGCGGCGGCGTTCGCCGAGCCGGGCGGCCCCGAGGTGCTGAAGGTGATGGAGGTGCCCGCGCCGCAGGCGGGCCCGGGACAGGTGCGCGTCCGCGTGCGGGCGGCCGGCGTGCAGCCGTTCGACGCGGCCGTACGGGCGGGGTGGCTGCCGCCGTACATGGGGGACGTGCCCTGGCCGCGCATCCCGGGCAACGAGTTCGCCGGCGTGGTCGACCAGGTGGGCGACGGGGTCGCCGGGGTGTCGGCCGGGGACGAGGTGCTGGGGTTCTCGCGCCTGTTCGCCTACGCCGAGTACATCGTGGTCCCCGCGGCCGACGTGGCCCCCAAGCCCGCCGGGACGCCCTGGGAGGTGGCCGGCGGGCTGACCTCCGGCGTGCAGACGGCCGAGCTGGCCCTCGACGCCCTGGCGATCGGCGGCGGCGAGACGCTGCTCGTGCACGGCGCGGCCGGGTCCGTGGGCACGGCGGCCGTGCAGATCGCCCGCATGCGCGGCGCCACGGTGATCGGCACCGCCCGCGAGGCCAACCACGACCACCTGCGCGACCTCGGCGCGATCCCGGTCGCCTACGGTGACGGGCTCGCGGACCGGGTCCGGGCGCTCGCCCCCGGCGGCGTGCACGCGGCCCTCGACGGCGCCGGCGGCCACGCCCTGGAGGTCTCGCTCGACCTGGTCGCCGACCATGGGCGCATCGTCACGCTGGTCGAGCACGGCAAGGCGGCCGAGCTGGGGGTCAAGGTCGTCCAGGGCGAGCGCACGGCCGAACGGCTCGGCCGGTACGCCGCCCTGTACGCCGAGGGCCGCTTCGCCTTCCCGGTGCGGCGGACGTACCGGCTGGAGGAGGCCGCCGACGCCCACCGCGAGATCGAGACCGGCCACGGCCGGGGGAAGGTCGTCCTGGTGACCGACTGAGGCCCCCAGCCCCTCGATTACCGGGCGGGCCGGTTCAGACGGCGTTCTTGTGGCGCTGGTTGAACCGGCCCGCCTTGGCGCGGTTGCCGCACACCTCCATCGAGCACCACCTGCGGCTGCCGTTCTTGCTCACGTCGAGGAACCACAGGACGCAGGCCGGGTTCGCGCACTTGCGCAGCCGTTCGGGACGTTCGCGCAGGAGCCGGACGAAGTCGGCGGCCGCCGTCCAGGCCGCCGCCCAGGCCGGGTCGCTCACCACGACGGTCTCGCGCGGCCCGTCGGCGTCCACCCGCGGCCTGGTCGAGCCCTCGGCCAGCACCGCGTTGAGCGCGTCGTGCCCCCGGCCTTCGAGCGAGCCGCGCAGCGCGTCCCGCGTCCGGACGAGCCGGTCGCGCACCCGTTCGAGGCCGTCCTCGCCCGGCAGGCCGTGGTCGCCGAGCCAGGAGCGCACGCCTTCCAGGTCGTCGAACTGGTCGAGCAGGGCGCCCTGGTCCACCCAGACGGTGTCGACCAGGTCGAGCGCCATGGGCTCGTCGCGAAGCGGCCGTATCCTCACTGCCTCTAACCCCTAAAAGCGATTTGACTGGTTATCTGCCGCCATGCTATCACTTAACCGGCAAAACGGATTTAGGCGGTTAATCGGAGGATGGCATGACTGTTCGGTACCGCACCGCTGTGGTGGACGGCCTCGACGTGTTCTACCGGGAGGCCGGTGACCCGTCGGCGCCCACGCTGGTGCTGCTGCACGGGTTCCCGACCTCGTCGATGGCCTACCAGGAGCTGATCGCCGACCTGGCGGACGAGTTCCACCTGATCGCGCCCGACTACCCGGGCTTCGGCCACAGCTCGGCCCCCGCGGCCGACGAATGGGAGTACAGCTTCGACCACCTGGCCGACGTGGTGGACAGCCTCCTCGACACCCTGGGCGTCACCAAGTACGCGCTCTACGTGCACGACTACGGCGCCCCCGTCGGCTTCCGCCTCGCCGTCCGGCACCCGGAGCGCATCACCGGCATCGTCTCCCAGAACGGCAACGCGTACGAGGAGGGCCTGACGCCGTTCTGGGAGCCGCTGCGCAAGGCGTGGGCCGACCCCTCCGAGGAGAACACCTCCGCGCTGCTCGGCCTGCTCACCCCCGAGGCCACCCACTGGCAGTACACGCACGGCGTCCCCGACGCCGCCCTGGTCAACCCCGACAAGGCGGCCCTCGACCAGGCCCGCCTCGACCGGCCCGGCAACCACGCCGTCCAGCTCGCCCTCTTCGTGGACTACGGCCGCAACCCGGGCCTCTACCCGCAGTGGCAGGAGTACCTGCGCACGCACCAGCCGCCGGTGCTGGCCGTGTGGGGGCGGCACGACGAGATCTTCGGCCCCGACGGCGCGCTCGCCTTCGCCCGGGACGCCGAGCGCGCCGAGATCCAGCTCCTCGACGCGGGCCACTTCGCCCTGGAGACCCGCGGCCGGCAGATCGCCGCACTGGTCCGCGACTTCCTCCGCCGCCTCTCCGACTGACAGGCCCCAAGAGCTCGGCTCTCCGCCTTACGGCCACCCAAGAGCCCAGTTTCTCCGCCTTACGGCCCCCGAGGGGCCGCCTCTCCGACTGACGGGAGCTTCCGATGGTCCAGCCCCAGCGCCGCGGGAACGCCACGGCCCGCACCGGCCTGTCCGCCGCGGCGGCCGTCCACGCCCACCGATCCCTGAGCCCCCGCCGCGCGCCCGCCCCCCACGGGCCCGCGGCGGGCCCGGCGGCCGGGCCGCCGCCCTCCCGGAGGCGGGGGTGGGCCGGGACGTCGGGGGCGCCCGCCCGCCCGTCCGGCAGGGCGGTGGCCCTGGCCACCGCGGCGGCGCTGGCCGGGCTGTCCTTACTGGCCCTGCTGGCCGGCCTCACCGGCATGGAGCTGTTCGCGCTGCCGTTCGCCGCGACCGCCGGGATCGTGGCCCTGGCGCCCGCCGCGCCGTTCGCCCAGCCGCGCAGCATCCTGCTCGGCCACCTGAGCGCCGCCGCGCTCGCCCTGGCGCTCACCGCCCTCACCGGCCCGTCGGTGTGGACGGCGGTCGCCGCGGCGGCGCTGTCCACGGCCCCCATGCTGCTGCTGCGGGCCCCTCACCCGCCGGCCGGGGCCACGGCGGCGCTGATCGGGCTCACCGCCCCCGACCCGGTGTACCTGCTCAATCCGGTCCTGGTCGCCGGCGTCGTGGTGATCGCCGCCGGGGTGGCGCTCGGAAAGGCGCTGCCGGGCCACGAATACCCCGCCTACTGGCGGTGACCGTCACTGCCGGTGGCGCATGGCCTCGGCGATCACCAGGGCGGTCTCGTTGATCTCGTGCTCGCCGTCCTCGACGTCCCAGAGGGCGTTCTGCAGGATCCGGCCGAGGGTCCAGCCGGCCGCCCTGGCCGGGTCGAGGCCCAGCCCGTCCACCATGAGGTCGAAGCGCCGCAGCACGGCCTTGAGCGGGTCGCCGGTGGCGACGACGGCGTCCCAGCGGTTGTCCAGGGCCGGCCACAGGTCGAAGCCGGGGTCGCCGGCCAGCGGCTTGGGGTCGATGGCGAGCCACGGCTCCCGCTCGGCGGCCAGCACGTTGTCGTAGTGCAGGTCCCAGTGCAGCAGCCGGTCGCCCGGCTCGGCGACCAGCTCGGCGACCGCGTCGGCGCACCGGCGCAGCCAGAACCTGTCCTGCTCGCGAGGCAGCGCGGCCGTCGCGCGGTCGACGTCGGCCAGCATCTGCGCGGCGATGTCGCCCAGCCGGCGCAGCCCCGGCGGGGCGGGGAAGGCGGTCAACCGGCCCAGCAACCCGGTCAGGATCGTCAGCGCCTCGGTGTCGTCCGGGACGGCCGACAGCGGGCGGCCGGAGTCGAGGCGTTCCA
The DNA here is from genome assembly GCF_044465525.1 of Nonomuraea sp. NPDC049646. Lineage (NCBI taxonomy): Bacteria > Bacillati > Actinomycetota > Actinomycetes > Streptosporangiales > Streptosporangiaceae > Nonomuraea > Nonomuraea sp. NPDC049646. Next base: position 160,277 of record NZ_JBITLU010000009.1, read on the forward strand.
GCAGCAGGGTGCCGGTCTCGGGGTCGTCGTCGAGCAGCAGGACCGAGCCGTTCCCGGCCCACGTGCGCAGGCCGGGCGCCTCGGTGGCGTTCTCGTCGGTGACGGGCTGGAGCTTGAGCGCCGCCTTGGAGCCGTCCTGCCGTACGACGGGCAGCACGAGGGAGACCACGCCGTGCATGGGGCGGCCCTCGTCCAGCCGCAGCTCCCACTCCTCCAGGTAACGCTCGGCGAGCGCGGGCAGGCCGGCCGACCAGGCCCGCCCCCGCTCGCCGTCGATCTTCACATGTGACGCGGTCAACGCCTCGGGGACCATGATTCTCATCGCCCCAGTCTGCCTCCGGCCGGGACGCCCGCGGCTAGAAGTGCCAGGGGAAGGGCGACCAGTCGGGCGCCCGCTTCTCCAGGAAGGAGTCGCGCCCCTCGGCCGCCTCGTCCGTCATGTACGCCAGCCGCGTCGCCTCGCCCGCGAACACCTGCTGCCCGACGAGCCCGTCGTCGATCATGTTGAAGGCGAACTTCAGCATGCGCTGGGCGGTGGGCGACTTGCCGTTGACCTTGCGCGCCCACTCCAGCGCCGTGGCCTCCAGCTCCGCGTGCGGGACGACGGCGTTGACCATGCCCATGCGATGGGCGTCGGCCGCGCTGTAGGTGTCGCCCAGGAAGAAGATCTCGCGGGCGAACTTCTGCCCGACCTGCCGCGCCAGGTAGGCCGAGCCGAAGCCGCCGTCGAAGCTGGCCACGTCGGCGTCGGTCTGCTTGAAGCGGGCGTGCTCGGCGCTGGCCAGGGTGAGGTCGGCCACGACGTGCAGGCTGTGCCCGCCGCCCGCGGCCCAGCCGGGCACCACGCAGATCACGATCTTGGGCATGAAGCGGATCAGGCGCTGCACCTCCAGGATGTGCAGCCGCCCGGTGGCGGGGGTGCCGTCGGCGTACTGGTAGCCGTCTTTGCCCCTGATGCGCTGGTCGCCGCCGGAGCAGAAGGCCCACCCGCCGTCCTTGGGCGAGGGGCCGTTGCCCGTGAGCAGCACGCAGCCGACGTCGGTGGCCTGCCTGGCGTGGTCGAGCGCCCGGTAGAGCTCGTCGACCGTCTGGGGCCTGAAGGCGTTGCGCACCTCGGGCCGGTTGAACGCGACCCGCACCGTGCCCTGGTCGAGGGCCCGGTGGTAGGTGATGTCGGTGAAGTCGAAGCCCTCGACTGCCTGCCACATCTTCGGATCGAACAGCTCGGAGACCATGGGTGCGAGCCTAACGGATCTGCTCCTCGGCCCACTCGGCCCACGCCTTCTGGACGGCGCCGAGCCGCAGGCCGTACTCCAGGGCGAGCCGGCCGTAGACCGACAGGTTGTCCTGGCCGCTCTCGACGAACCCCTTGATGGCCTCCATGTGCTCCAGGTGCTTGCCCACCACCTCGGCCTGGCGGCGCAGGTAGGCGCGGGCCTGCTCGGGGTCGACCTGGCCGAGGAAGAACACCCGCAGCAGCATGTCGCTGCGCCCGACCCGGACCGGCTCGACCTCGGTGATCCAGCGGCGCAGCTCGGCCCGGCCCTCCTCGGTGATCGCGTACTCCTTGCGCCCACGGGGGCCCTCGGCTGCGACGCTCACGAGACCGGCGTCGGCCAGCTTGCCGAGCTCCGAGTAGAGCTGGCTCTGCGTCGCCGGCCAGACGTTGGACAATGAGACGTCGAAGGTCTTCAGCAGGTCGTAGCCGCTGGCCGGCCCCTCGGCGAGCAGACCAAGCACGGCGTGTCTCAAGCTCATATTCCTATATTGACATATCTCGGCAGGAGGTTCTACATTCGACATGTCTACTTAGGAATGTCAAAGGAGTTGCGCGATGCGCGGTCTGCTCGGTTTCCTCCCCTGGGTCGTCTACGCGGTCATCGCCACCGGCGACGAGTGGCGCTGGGGCGCCATCACCGGCCTCGTGATCGCCCTCGCCCTCGTGGTCATCGACCGCCGGTCCGGCCGGGCCTGGGACGAGATCGTGATCGAGACGAGCGCCGCCGCCTTCTTCGCCCTGCTCACGGTGCTCTCCCTGGCGGCCCCGCACTCGCCGCTCACGCCGTACGGGCCCGCGCTGGTCAACGTCTGGCTGGCCGGCACCGCCTGGGGCTCGATGGCCATCGGCAAGCCGTTCACGCTGGGCATCGCGCGCACGATGGCGCCGAAGGAGATCTGGGAGACCCCGGCGTTCCGCCGCGTCAACGTGGTGATCACGACGGTGTGGGCGGTGGCGTTCACGCTCGCCGCCGTCTCGCTGACGTTCGTGCTGGCCGCGGCCCCCCACGCCACCACGGTCGTCATCGCGATCAAGGTGCTCTCGTTCGTCGTCCCCGCCGTCTTCACCGCCCGGTACCCGAAGGTGGTCAGGCGCCGCGCCGAGGCCGCCGCTAAGTGACCTCCGCCCGCAGCTCGGCCAGGAGCTCCCCCTGGTCGGCCAGCATGTCGGTGAGGATGCGGCGGGCGGCCCCGAGCAGGTCTGCCAGCTCGGGAGTGGCCAGGGTGTAGACCACCGTGCTGCCTTCGCGGATTGCGCTCACGATCCCGGCCCTGCGCAGGACCGCCAGCTGCTGTGAGAGGCTCGACGCCTCGATGTCGATCTGGGCCAGCAGGTCCCTGACGGGCAGTGGACCTTCCTGGAGTAGCTCCAACACTCTGATGCGAGCGGGGTGGCCGAGCGTCCTGAAGAAGTCGGCCTTGGCCTGGTGGACCTCCACGTGCATATTGCAAGACTAATCGAGCGCAGTTGCATAATTCTTCAAGTCGTAACGTTGTTGGATAGCATGACAGCGGGGACTAGGGAGTAGCCATGGGCCGAGGAAGAGCCAAGGCGAAGCAGACGAAGGTCGCTCGCCAGCTGAAGTACGCCAACCACAACATCGACTACGACCGGCTGCGCGAGGAGCTGGGCGCGGACACGCCGCGCGAGGAGATGTACACGTCTACGGCGTCCGAGCAGGAGTCCGAGCGCGCGCAATGACGCGCGCCGGCTTCGCGGGGGCGTCCGCGACGTTCTCGGGCCGCCTGGCCTCCGGCGCCTGACCGGTCGCCGCGAGTACCAGGCGGTGTTCCCGTGCCCGCCCGGCGGCGTGCCGCAGGGCGCGGGCCGGGCCGCGGCGGTCCGGCGGGCCGCCGGCCCGTCGCCGCTTCGAGCGGGCCGCTAGCTCGTCGCCGCTTCGATCAGGCGGCGCGCGTCGGCGAGCAGGCGGCCGGTGGCGGCCTGCGACACCGGGTCGGTGTTCTGCTGGAATCCGTGCGTGAGGCCGGGCTCCCTGCGGCACGTGACCGGCACGCCGGCCTCGGCCAGCCGGCGGGCGTACGCCTCGCCCTCGTCCCTGAGGGCGTCGTGCTCGGCGGTGACCACCAGCGTGGCGGGCATCCCGCTCAGGTCGGGCACCAGCAGCGGGCTCAGCCTCGGGTCGGCGCGCCGCGCCGCGTCGGGCGCCCACTGCCGCACGGCCCAGGCGAGGAAGCTCTCGTCGAGGCCGTGACCGGTGCCCTTCTCCCGCACGCTGGGGCAGGAGAGCGTGAGGTCGGTGTTGGGGCAGACCAGGATCTGGGCGGCGGGCAAGGAGCCGCCCGCGTCCCGCAGCTCCAGACAGGCCATCGTGGCCAGGTAACCGCCCGCGCTGTCCCCGGCCACCGCGACCGGACGGGCCTCGCGCAGCACGTCCACGACGTCCTCCACGGCCGCCGGGTACGGGTGCTCGGGGGCCGGCCGATAGTCCACGGCCAGCACCTCCACCTCGCACTCGCGGGCCAGCAGGCGGCAGATCCGGTCGTGGGTGTCCAGGTCGCCGAACACCCACGCGCCGCCGTGCACGTACACCACCAGAGGCCGTCGCTCCAGCGCGGGCCGGTAGTGCCGCAGCGGCAGCCCGCGCGGCCCGGTCAGATCGCTCACCTGCGGCAGCTCGGGCCCCCGCGCACGCAGGTGGGCCCGCTCGGCGCTGCCCCTGCGCAGCTCGTGGACGTCGGGATCGTTCATGGACGACGAGTGTAGGGATCACCGGCGGGCAAAGATCTCGCGGCGCAGGCGCAAAGCCGGGCATGCGGGGAAGGCCGATGGGCAGGTGCCGATCGGCCGACAAGGAGATCCAGACATGCGCGTAGGAATCGTGGGTTCGGGCCGGCTCGGCGCGCCGCTCGGCCGGCTGTTCGCGGCGGCCGGTCACGACGTGCTCTTCAGCGACGCCCGGCCGGCCCTCGCCGAGGAGGCCGCGGCCGCCGCCGAGGGGCAGCCGGGCGTCGGCTCGCCGATCGAGGCGGCGCACTTCGGCGAGGTCGTCGTCATGGCGGTGTGGTGGGAGGCGTTCCCGACCGTGGTCGAGGAGCTGGGCGCGGCGCTGGGCGGCAAGATCGTCATCGACCCCAGCAACCCGATCACCCGGCGCGACGGCGCCGAGGCGGTGGTGGCCGTGCCGGACGGGCTCACCAGCCCGCAGTACCAGCAGCACGTGCTCGGCCGCGAGGTGCGGCTGGTGCGCACGTTCAACACCAAGTACCCCAACGAGCTGCTGGACCTGGGCACGGCCGGGCAGCGGGGCGGCCCGCGGGCCGACATGCCCTACTGGGGCGACGACGAGGCCGCCAAGAAGGCCGTGGTGCCGCTCATCGAGGACGCCGGGTTCACCGCCATCGACGGGGGCGGCCTGGCCGACGCCCTGTGAGCCGGACCGAGCCGCGCGCCGGACCGAGCCGCGCGCCGGGCCGAGCCGCGCCGGGCCGGGTCAGGCCGCGCAGGTGTCGTGTGTGGCGTCGAAGCCCTTGATCGCCTCGGTGTCGTCGGCGCGCAGCGGCTTGAGCCCCTTCCAGTCGTCGCCGATCACCAGCACCAGGTGGTTCGTGCGGGCGCCGGCGACCAGCTTGGGCGTGGCGGCGAGCAGGTCGTTGGTGAGCGTGGGCACCCGGGTCTCGGCGTTGGGGCCGTAGAGCAGCGTGGTCTTCGGCTGCGGCTTCCTGGCCGTGTCGCCGATCTTGCTGATGTGGTAGCCGCGCTGTTCCAGGAAGGCGGCCACCTGCGTGCCGAGGCCGCCGCGGTAGGTGCCGTTGCGCAGCTCGATCTGGATCTTCGACCGCCCCACCTTGGCCTGGCCGCCCTTGACGCCCTGGACGCTCTGGTCCCTGGCGACGATCTGGAACAGCCGGCCGGCCTGCGGCTGCACCCACTCGACCCGGCCCGGCTGGGTGAGCGAGTAGTGCCAGGGGGTGGTGATGAACCGGATCTGCCCGGCGTTGAGGCCCTGGAGGCTGGTGGCCAGGTCCCGCATGACGCCCAGCGACAGGTCGTCGTCGACGGTCACCGACCGGGTGCCGGCGTTGAGGAAGCCGAACAGCTTGGACGGGTCGGTGAGCGTGTCGCCGCTCATCACCTTCTTGAGCATCGAGGCGATGAACATCTGCTGCCGCTGGATGCGCCCGATGTCGGAGCCGTCGCCGAGGCTGTAGCGGGCGCGGACGTAGCCGAGCGCCTGCTCGCCGTTGAGCGTCTGCCGCCCGGCGGGCAGGTGGAGCAGGGCCTTCTTGTCGTTCACCGGCGAGGGCAGGCAGACCTCGACGCCGCCCACGGCGTTGACCATGCTCTTGAAGCCGGTGAAGTCGACCTTCACGAAGTGGTCGATGTGGATGCGGGTGAGCGACTCGATCGTCTTCCAGGTGCAGGCGATGCCCCCGGAGTTGAACGACTCGTTGATCATGCCGAGGTGCGGCTGCTGGCCGGGCAGGCCGCCCGTGGCCCGGCAGGCGGGGAGCTGGACCAGCGAGTCGCGCGGGAAGCTGATCACCATGGCGTTGTCCCGCTTGGACGACACGTGCGCCAGCATGATCGTGTCGGTGCGCTCGCCCGCGATGCGGCGGCCGTACCTGGCGTTCTTGCCGTCGCGCTGGTCGGAGCCCACGATCAGCACGTTCATCGCCGAGGTGGCGACCTTGGGGGGCCGCGTCTCGCCGAGGTCCTCCTTGGTGACCGCCGAGCGCTTGATGTTGCCGCTGAGCTTGGCGGTGACGCCGACGGCCACGCCGGCGACCAGGAGGACGACGGCGACCGCGATCGCGATCACCCAGCGTAGCCAGCGCCGGCGGCGCCTCTTGGGGGCGCCGGGGTCGCTGGAGGGCGGAGCATCGACAAGCCCGCTGCTCACGTGACTCCAGAGGGACGGGGGCCGAGGGGCCACCGCCCCGGGCCAAGAGCCTCGCCGTACAAGTCTCGGCCGTTGAACGTGCCCGAGTGTACTCCGGGCGGGGACGGGTGTGCGGAGCGACCGCGATCCTTGACCGTCAAGCCTCAACGCTCGCGCGGGGTCACCAGGCCGGACTCGTAGGCGAAGACCACGAGCTGGGCGCGGTCGCGGGCGTGCAGCTTGGTCATCGCCCGGCTGACGTGCGTCTTGGCGGTGGTCGGGCTGATCACCATCTGGGCGGCGATCTCGTCGTTGGACATGCCGCGGGCGACCAGGGCGGTCACCTCGCGTTCGCGGTTGGTGAGCACGTCCAGGCCCTGGGGCTCGGGTTCGGGGCGGCGGGCGACGTACTCGCCGATCAGGCGGCGGGTGATGGCGGGGGAGAGCAGGGCGTCGCCGCGGGCGGCCATCCTGACGCCCTGGAGCAGGTCAGCGGGCTCGGTGTCCTTGACCAGGAAGCCGCTCGCGCCGGCGCGCAGGGCCTGGAAGACGTACTCGTCCAGGCCGTAGTTGGTCAGGATCACCACGTGGACCCCGGTCAGGCGGTCGTCGGCGGCGATCCGCCTGGTGGCCTCGATGCCGTCCATGACGGGCATCTGCACGTCCACGAGCGCCACGTCGGGGCGGTGTTCCAGGGCGAGGGCGACCGCCTGCTCCCCGTTGGCGGCCTCGGCGACGACCTCGATGTCGTCCTCGGCCTCCAGCAGGGCGCGGAAGCCGCCGCGGATGAGGGCCTGGTCGTCCACCAGGAGCACGCGGATCACCGGGCCTCCTGCAGCGGCAGCTCGGCGCGTACGGTGAACCCGCCCTCGGGACGCGGCCCGGTCGCCAGCCGCCCGCCGAGCGCCGTGACGCGCTCGCGCATGCCCAGCAGGCCCACGCCGGGGTCGCAGGGGCCGCCGTTCGCGCGGCCGTCGTCGTCCACCTGCACGATCAGCTCCTCCTTGCCGTAGTCGACGCGTACCGAGGCGGTGGCGGGCCCGGCGTGCTTGGAGACGTTGGTCAGCGCCTCCTGGACGATCCGGTAGGCCGCCCGGTCGACCTCGGCCGGCAGGTCGCGGCGGTCGCCGGTGACCGTCACCGTGGCCGGGACGCCGGTCGAGCGGGCCCGTTCGACCAGGTGGGTGAGCCGGTCGAGGCCGCTGGCCGCGGGGGCGTCGTCGTCCTCGCGCAGCACCTCCAGCGTGGCGCGCAGCTCGCGCATGGCCTCGCCGCTGGCCTCCTGGATGGCCAGCAGCGCCGCCGGCACCTCCTCGCCGCGCTTGCGCGCGAGGTGCACGGCCACGCCCGCCTGCACCTTGATGACCGAGATGGTGTGGGTGAGCGAGTCGTGCAGCTCCCTGGCGATGCGCAGCCGCTCCTCGCCCGCCCGGCGCAGCGCCGCCTCCTCGCGGGTCCGCTCGGCCTCGGCGGCCCGCTGTTCGACCTGCGCGAGGTAGGCCTGCCGGTGCCGGGTCACGGTCGCGGTCACCCCGGCCGCCAGGAACCAGCCGAGCAGCAGCGTCGTCTTCTGCACGATCTCCTGCGCGGTCTGCCCGCCGGGGGCGGCCAGGTTGACCGCCAGGGTCCCGCCCAGGAACACCGCGCCGGCCGCCGCCGCGAGCGCCCGGTGGCCCGCCCTGACCGTGGCGAACACGGTCACCATCACGGGGAAGGCGGCCGGCGGGCCGGGCTGCGCGTGCGCGGAGTAGACCAGCATGCACAGCGTGGTGACCAGCAGCGCGGGGACCGGCGCCCGCCGCCAGGCGACGAGCGCGAGCGACCCGGCCAGCACGGCGGCGTAGTCCGCGGGCCCCGCCTCCGGCGTGGCCACCACGGTCGCCGTCAGCAGCGCGGCCACCACCGCCGCGAGCGCCGCGTCCATGACGGCGGGGTGCCATCGCAAGCTCATGCCAAGCACAGTAGAGCCTGATGTGTCGATAATCGTCCTCACCTGGGCGGAATGGGACACTACTCCCGCCGTCGTACGCCGCCCGCCTCTGCGCCCCGCGCCGTAGCCGCGGAAGTCATCCCGGGCAGGACGACTCCGGCCCGTCCCGGGCCCCACCATGGCGGCCATGAACACGACGCCGACGCCCGCGGGCCAGTTCCGCTACGTCACGCCCGTCCGGCCGCAGGACGCCACCGGCCGGGTGGCCCAGGTCTACGCGCGCCTCGCCGACGACTTCGGCATGGCCCGCATGGCGGTCTTCCTGACCTTGTCGCCCGCTCCCGCCGTACTGGCCGGGACGTGGGCGCTGCTGCGGGAGTCGCTGCTGGCCGGGCCGGGCTCCAGGACCGGCAGGGAGGTGGTGGCGCTGGGAGTGTCGCTGGCCAACCGGTGCCCGTTCTGCGTGGCCGCGCACACCACGCTGCTGCACGCCACCGGCGACCACAGGCTGGCCGAGACCGTCGCGGCCGGGGGCGTGCCGGCGGATCCCGGGCACGCCGCGCTGCTGCGGTGGGCCAAGGACCGGCGCGTGCCCGCGCCCTTCCCCGCGGACGAGGCGCCCGCGTACGTCGGCACCGCGCTGACCTTCCACTTCGTCAACCGGATCGCCTCGTCCCTGCTCACGGAGAACCTGCTGCCGGGCAACCTGCAGAAGTCGCGCCTGGTGCGCAGCGTGGGCGGCCGGGCCATGTCCCGGACGGTACGCAGGGAGCTGCCGCCCGGCGCGGGCCTGGACGTGCTGGCCGGCCTGCCCACGTCCCCCGAGCCCGCCTGGGCGGCCGGGACGCCGGTCGGCACGGCGTACGCCACGCTCATGGCCGTCGCGGGGGCGGGCGGTGAGCTGCTCGGCGAGGCGGCGCGGACGGCCGTCACCGAGGCGGTCGCGGCCTGGGACGGCGAGCACCCGCCGATGGGCGACCGGCTGTCGGGCCCGCTGACGGGCGTGCCCGGCGAAGAACGGCCGGCAGCCAGGCTCGCGCTGCTCGCCGCCCTCGCGCCCTACCGGGTCACCGACGCGGACGTCGCCGCCTGGCGCGGCGCCGCGACGACGGACGAGGATCTGGTGCGGCTCGTCGCCTTCGGCGCCGCCACGGCGACGCGGCACGTGGAGGGCGTCCTCACCGGGGCAGGCGTGGGCGCCGGAGGGGGTTCAGGCGGGTAGGCAGGCGTGGGCGCCGGTGGGAGGTCAGGCCGGTAGGCAGGTGGGCGGGCGGCCCGAGGTGGGCCAGACGTATGCGAGGTCGTCGGGCTCGTCGCCGAAGAGGGGGCGGTAGTGGTCGGGGTTCTTGCGCAGGAGGGCGGAGCGGTGGCTGAGGTGGAAGGCGTCGTCGCCGAGCCAGGGCGGCAGCTCGCCGGCCGCCGCCAGCTCGTGCTGGGTGCGGATGACGGGGGTGCCGCAGGCGCGGCCCAGCTCGACGGACATCGTGGCCGCGCAGGTGTCGGCCCGGCCGGTCGAGCACCAGCGGTCGCAGACGTCGAGCCCGTAGCGGACCAGGGCCTCCTCGTAGCCGGCCCACATCTTGACGGCGGGGTGGTGGCGCCAGCCGTAGCCGGGGACGATCAGGGCGCGCAGCACCTGCAGGGCCTCCACGCGCTGCTTGCCCAGCCGCAGCGCATCCAGGACCCCGGCACTGGCCGCGAAATCCGGATACGGAAGAAATGTCTGCATCGATACCCCCGCTGACCTGGTCTTTCTCGCCTGCCGCCCGGCGAGATCGTATATGGACCGCACGCCTCGCGGCGCGCACAATCGGCCCATGGGCTATGTCGGCGCGCGGACGCCTCGCAGGGAAGACGCCAGACTGCTGACCGGAAAGGGGAGATACGTCGGCAACGTACGCCTGCCTGGCATGGCGTACGCGGTGGTGGTGCGCAGCCCCGTCGCGCACGGACGGCTCCTCGGCTGCGACGCCAAGGCGGCCTGGACGGTCGAGGGCGTGCTCGACGTCATCACCCCCGCCGACGCCGCGGGGCTGCTGCTGCCCTGCGTCACCCTGGCCCCCGGCCAGCGGCTCACCTCCTACCGGGTGCTCGACGACACGATCAGGTACGCCGGCCAGCCGCTCGCCGTCGTCGTGGCAGGCACCCCCGCCGCCGCCCGCGACGCCGCGGACCTGCTGGACCTGGAGCTCGACCAGTCGCCCGCGGCCGTCGGCGCGGAACGCGCACTCGACGAGGACGCGCCGCTGCTCTACCCCGAGTGGGGCACGAACCTGGTCACCGACTTCCTGCTCGGCGACGCCGACTGCGCGGAGTTCGCCGAGTCCGCCGAGCACGTCGTCGAGATGACGTTCAGGATGGGCCGGATCTCGCCGCATCCCGTCGAGCCGCGCGGCGTCGTGGCCTCCTACGCCGACGACGAGCTGACCGTGCACCTCTCGTCCCAGGCCCCGCACCACGTCCGCGAGCACCTGGCCGACGCGTTCGGGCTCGCCCACGACCGGGTACGCGTGATCAGCCGGGACGTCGGCGGCGGGTTCGGCGGCAAGGAGCACGTCTACCCCGACGAGGCGCTCGTCTGCCTGGCCGCGATGCGGACGGGCCGCCCGGTGAGCTGGACCGAGTCCCCCGGCGACCGGCTGACGGCGACCCTGCCCGCGCGGGCCGCCGTCCACCGGGCCAGGCTGGCGCTCGACGGCCAGGGCCGGTTCGTCGCCCTGCACGCCGACATCCTCGGCGACCTCGGCGCCCATCCCTCAAACGTGGGCATCTCGCCCTTCGCGGTCTCGGCCACCCTGCTGCCGGGGCCGTACCGGTTCGAGCGGGTCGGCGTACGGGTGCGCGGGGTGGTCACCAACACCACCCCGACCGGCTCCTACCGCGGCTTCGGGCAGCCCGAGTGCACCTGGACCAGGGAGCGCCTGATCGACGAGGCGGCCCGGCGGCTCGGCCTCGACCCGGTCGAGCTGCGGCTGCGCAACATGCTGACGCCGGACGAGCTGCCGTGCACGAGCCGGGTCTACCAGCAGTACGACTCCGGCGACTACCCCCGGGCCCTGCGCACCCTGCGTGACCTGGTCACCCCGGTCACCGGTGTGGACGACGGCCGACGGCGCGGCATCGGCTACTCCTGCCACGTCGAGACCACCGGCCTGGGCCCGTCGATGGAGATGAAGGCGTCGGGCATCCAGGCGGGCGGCTACGAGACGGCGGTGCTGCGGATGGAGCCGGACGCGTCGGTGGTGGTGTCGTCCGGGGTGGTCTCGATCGGGCAGGGCATCGAGACGGCGCTGGCCCAGGTCGCGGCCGACCGGATGGGGGTGCCGATCGAGCGGGTGCGGGTGGTGCTGGGGGACACGGCGGCGACGCCGTACTCGTCGATCGGGTCGATCGCCAGCCGGTCGCTCGCGGTCGGCGGCGGGGCGCTCGTCCAGGCCGCCGCCCGGCTGCGGGACAAGCTGCTGGCCATCGCCGCCCACCGGCTGGAGGCGGCGCCCGGCGACCTGGAGATCGCCGAGGAGTGCGTGCGCGTCAAGGGCGACCCGCGGGCGTCGGTGCCGCTGCGGGAGCTGGCCACGTCCGCATGGCGGGCCTGGGACCTGCCGGAAGGCGTCACGCCGGGCCTGGAGGAGCGGGTCAGCTACGACCCGGCCGCCTACACCTTCGCCTACGGCGCGCACGCCGCCGCCGTCGCGGTGGACCCCGAGACCGGCGCGGTCGAGGTGGAGCGCTACTGGGTGGTCAACGACGCCGGGACGCTGGTCAACCCGTCCGTGGTCGAGGGCCAGATCCGCGGCGGGGTCGCGCAGAGCATCGGCATGGCGCTGACCGAGGAGATCGTCCACACCGAGGAGGGGCAGCCGCTGGCCGAGTACCTGCTGCCGACCACCCGCGAGGTGCCCGACATCGAGATCGTGCTGCTGGAGACCCCCTCACCGCTCACCCCGGGCGGCATGAAGGGGGCGGGCGAGGCGGGCACGATCGGCCCGCCCGCCGCCATCGGCAACGCGGTCGCCGCCGCCATGCCCGAGCTGGCCGGACGCGTCACCGACGTGCCCCTCACCCCCCAGGTCGTGTGGAGGTGTCGGCGGCCCTGACCTGGGCACGAGGAGCCTGAAGGTTCGGATCGGGGGACGAATCATGGAATATCGTGCACTCTTGGCGTCCATCGGCCGCATGACGGGCCTCGGCGCCGGCCCGGCCAGAGCGGCGGCGGAGGCCACGCTGACCACGCTCGCCCGCACGCTCGACGACGACGACCGGCGCGAGCTCATCGACGCCCTGCCGCCCGAGCTGACCGACGACTTCCCCATGGACCATCCGCGCAACGACGGCACCGAGGAGGGTTTCGTCCGGCAGGCGGCGCTGCTCGGCCGCCGTCCGCCCGAGCAGGCCAGGATCAGGGCCCAGGCCGTGCTGGCCGCCGTCGCCGAGCAGGATCCCGAGCTGATCGCCCGGCTGCACATCCCCGAGCAGGTACGCCCCCTGTTCGACCCGCCGGACAGCGGCGGCGGCATCACCGGCCCCAAGGGGCACACCGCCCCGCTCACCGCCGACGAGATCGCCGCGGCCCTGGCCGCCCTGCCGCTGTGGACCGGCGACCGCTCGTCGCTGCGCCGGGAGATCTCCCTGCCGCGGGAGAACCTGCGTGCCGTCCGCCGCGCGCTCGACCGGCTCAAGGCCACCTTCGGCCGGCAGCCCCAGCTCCAGGACACCGCCGACGGCCTGGCCATCGTGGTCAGGACGGCCTCCGTGGGCGCGGTGACGGCCCTCGACGTGGAGCTGGCCAGGCGGGTCGACGACCTCATCGAGGAGGTGGGCGCCGGCATCGGCCGGCCGTAGCCGCGGGCCCGGCCGGTTGCGGGGCCGCGGGTTCGTCCCGTGCTAGCCGCGCGGCCGGTCGGGCGGCTCGCCGGTCAGGTCCTCCAGGTGCTTGCCCGACTGCGACAGGGCCTGCTCCAGCGCCGCCTGCCCGGCGGGCTTGTGTCCCGCCGGCATCTTCCGCGCCGCGCCCGGCCGCTCACCCGGAGGTTCCGCCGGACGCCCGGCCGGGTCGGGGAGCGGTTCGGCGCCGGTCGCGGGGGTGTTCTCGTCAGGACTGCTCATGGCCCTGTCCGTACCCGCTGACCTGGGAAGACATGTCGGGCTGCGAAGAAAGTCGGGATTTCTCGGAAAACGTTCGACCCGGACGGCCCTTCCGTGCGTACAGGTTTGGACAGCCGCATGTCCGACAAATTCGGAGGCAGGTCTCGTGTTGACTGAAACGAGCATTCGTCGCCGCCCTTCCCAGGATGGAGAGGCCATGTCCAGGCTGCGGTCGGCCCGGCGGAGCCGGATGCAGTACGTATGGCCGTTGCGCCCGGACGCCCGGACCGTCGGCCACGCCCGGTCGATCATCCGCGAGGAGCTGTCCGGGCTCGACCTGCACGACGACGTCGTGGACGACGCCGTCCTCATGGTGAGCGAGCTGGTCACCAACGCGTTCATGTACGGCGAGGGCCCCTATGAGCTGCTCCTCCACGTGGACGCCAAGGAGGTCATGTGCGTCGTCGTGGACGCCGGCCCGCCCCTGCCCGCCCCCTCGGTCCCCGACCCGTCCGCCGAGCACGGACGGGGGCTGCGCATCGTCGCCCGGCTCTCCGACGGCTTCTACGGCTGCCATCCCCAGCGTTACCTGACCCACCCCGACCTGGTCGGCAAGGCCACCTGGTTCGCGCTGCCACGCCGCGGCGGGCCGGGCAACGTCGTGCCGATCAGGGCGGGCACGTAAGGGGTTCCAGTCTCCTGCAAGTCGGCCCGACCATACTGTGATCGATCTGGACGAAGCCGATGAGTGGGACAACGTGGAATTCCGAGTTCTGGGGCCGCTGGAGGTCCGCGACGCCGACGGCAACGCGGTCGGTCTCGGCGGCCCCCGTCCGCGGGCCGTGCTGGCCCGGCTGCTGGTCGCGCAGGGAGCCGTGGTCCCCGCCGAGACGCTGATCGACGACCTGTACGGCGACGCCGCCCCGCCCAGCGCCCTGCCCACCCTGCACTCCTACGTCTCCAACCTGCGCCGCGCGATCGAGCCGGACCGCGGGCCGCGCGCCCGCCCCAGGACGCTGATCGCCCGCCCGCCCGGCTACCTGCTGGCCGCCGCCGACGTGGACGCGCTCCGGTTCGCCGAGCTGGTGAAGCGGGCCGAGTTCCGGTCGGCCGAGGAGGCGCTGGCCTGCCTGGAGGAGGCGCTCGGGCTGTGGCGCGGCTCGCCGTACGAGGAGTTCCGGGACGAGCCGTGGGCGATCATCGAGGTGAGCCGCCTGCGCGAGCTGCGCCTGGTCGCGGTCGAGCGGCGGTCGCTGGAGTCGGACATCCTGCGCCAGGCCGGCTCGCTCGCGCCGATGGACGACACCCCGGCGCTGGTGGCCGCGCCACGCCCCCCGGACGTCCCGCACGGGCACGCTGGAGGGCTACCGGCGCACGTACCCGCTGGGCTACGAGACGGTCGAGGGCACACTCGCCCCGCAGTACGTCATGCAGCGGCTGAGCGCCCTGGCCGGGCCGGAGGCCGTCTACACCTCCGGCGTGGGCCAGCACCAGATGTGGGCCGCCCAGTTCATCGCCCACGAGCGGCCGGGCTCGTTCATCAACTCCGGCGGCGCGGGCACGATGGGCTTCGCGATCCCCGCCGCGATGGGGGCCAAGATCGGCTGCCCCGGGCGCACGGTGTGGGCGATCGACGGCGACGGCTGCTTCCAGATGACCAACCAGGAGCTGGCCGTGTGCGCGCTGGAGGGCGTGCCGATCAAGGTGGCCGTGATCAACAACGGCAGCCTCGGCATGGTCCGTCAGTGGCAGACCCTCATGTACGACGGCCGCCACTCCAACACCGACCTGCGCGCCGCCCGCCGCATCCCCGACTTCGTCGCGCTGGCCGAGGCGTACGGCTGCCACGGCCTGCGCTGCGAACGCCCCGAGGAGGTGGACGCGGTCGTCGAGAAGGCCATGGCGATCGACGACCGGCCGGTGGTGGTGGACTTCGTCGTGCACCGGGACGCGATGGTGTGGCCCATGGTGCCCGCCGGCACGAGCAACGACGACATCCGGATCGCCCGGAACCTGGCTCCGAACTGGGGAGATGACGAATAAGTCAAGTCGTAACAAAGCAGCGATCAGTGCTGAACCTCATTTAAGCTTCCTTGACCCGGGGCGGCCCGGGCCGCGGAACCGAGGTGGAAAGTGGCGCTGCGCGTCAAGGTGCTGGGGCCCATCGTGGCCGAGATCGACGGGGTGGAGGTCGCGCTCGGCGGCCCGAGACAGCGCGCAGTGCTGGCCGTGCTGGTCGCGGCGCGCGGGCAGGTGGTCTCTGCCGAACGCGTGCTCGACGCCGCCTGGGACGAGGGCGAGCCCGCCTCGATGCCGACCCTGCACTCCTACATCACCAGGCTGCGCAAGGCCCTCGAACCCGGCCGGACCAGCCGGTCGCCGGGGAACGTGCTGGCCCGCGTCGGCAACGGCTACACGCTGCGCGTCGAGCCCGACGCCGTGGACGCCGAGCGGTTCGCCCGCAAGGTCGCCGAAGGGCAGCTCCTGCTGGAGTCGGGCGACCACGGCTCGGCGCTGGCCGTGCTGAGCGAAGCCGTGGAGCTGTGGGGCGGCCAGCCGTACGGGGAGTTCGCGGGCGCCGCCTTCGCCGTGCCGGAGATCGCGCGGCTCCAAGGGCTGTTCCTGTCGGCGCGGGAGAGCCTGTACGCCGCGCAGCTCGCGCTCGGCCGGCACGCGGCCGTGGTGCCGGAGCTGGAGAAGCTCACCGCCGAGCAGCCCATGAGCGAGCGCGGCTGGGAGCTGCTGGTGCTGGCCCTGTACCGGTCGGGCCGCCAGGGCGACGCGCTGGCCGCGCTGCGCTCAGCCCGCCGCGTGCTGGCCGAGGAGCTGGGCATCGATCCGGGGCCGGGGCTGCGCGAGCTGGAGGCGGCGGTGCTGGCCCAGGACGACGCGCTGCGTCCCGGCGTCGCCGCGCCGCTGCCCGAACGCGGCGGCAACCTGCCCTTCCCCGTGACCGCGCTGGTCGGCCGGGCGGCCGAGGTCGAGCAGGTGGCCGCGCTGCTCGCCGAGCACCGGCTGGTCACCCTCAGCGGGCCGGGCGGCATCGGCAAGACCCGGCTGGCGCTGGAGACCGCGCGGGCCAGGGACGACGCCGACGGGCCGTGGCTGGTCGAGCTGGCCGGGCTGGCCGACCCTTCGCTGGTGGCCGGGGCCATCGCCCAGGTGCTCGGGCTCACCGGGCCGGTCACCGGGCAACGCCTGGCGTACGCGCTGCGCGGCCGGAGCCCGCTGCTGGTGATCGACAACTGCGAGCACCTCGTGGCGGCCGTCCGCGACACGGTGTCGGAGCTGCTGGCCGGGGCGGGCGGCGTACGCGTGCTGGCCACCAGCCGGGAGACGCTGGGCGTGCCGGGCGAGGCCCTGTACGACGTGCCGCCGCTGTCCACGGCGGACGCCCGCGACCTGTTCCTGAGCCGGGCCAGGGCCGCCGCGCCCGGCTGGGAGCCCACGCCCGCGGAGCTGGCCAACGCCGAACGCCTCTGCCTGGGGCTCGACGGGCTGCCCCTGGCGGTCGAGCTGGCCGCCGGGCAGTGCCGCATGTTGTCGGTCGAGCAGATCCTCACCTCGATGGACGACCGGTTCAGCGTGCTCACCGACGGCGCCGGCCCCCGGCGGCACCGCACGCTCGCCCGTACCGTGGAGTGGAGCTACGACCTGCTCGAACCCGCCGAGCGCGAGCTGTTCCACCGGCTCGGCGCGTTCGCCTCCGGCTTCGACCTGGACGCCGCGGCCGCGGTGTGCGGGCGGCCGGTCCTGGGCGGCCTGGGCGCGCTGGTGCGCAAGTCGCTGGTCGCCGTCGAGCCCGGCACCTCCCCGCGCCGCTACCGGCTGCTGGAGACGATCAAGGAGTTCGCCCGCGCCCGGCAGGACCCGGCCGAGCTGGCCGAGGCCCAGGCCGCGCACCGCGCCTGGGTGCTGGCCCGCGCCGAGGCCGCCGACGCCAGGATCCGCGGCGAGGGGGCCGCCGCCGCGATGGAGGTGCTCCTCGCCGACCAGGCCGAGCACCGGGCCGCGTTCACCTCGGCGATGCTGGCCGGCGACGGCGGGTACGCGCTGCGGCTCACCGGCCTGCTGTCGTGGTTCTGGTACCGCAGGGGCCACGTCGCCGAGGGGCTGGCCAGCCTGTCGGCGGCCATGGAGCTCTACCCCGACGCCGAGCCCGGCGTGCGCTCCCAGGCGCTGATCGGCATGGCCGGCCTGCACTACCTGGCCGGCGACTTCGTCGCCGCGAGCCGGCGGGCCAGGGAGGCCGCCGAGATGGCCCGGCTGGCCGACGACCTGGTCGCCGAGGGGCGCGCCCTGACCTACCGCGCGCTGTTCGGCGGCCTGTGCGGGGCGCCGAACGCCCTGGCCGACGCCCGCGCCGCGCTCGACCTGGCCGAGGTGGCCGGCATGGCGTGGCTGCACGCCGAGGCGCTGATGGTGCTCGGCATGCTGCTGGTCTTCGCCCGGGAGACGGGCGAGGCGGCCGGCTGGCTGACCCGGTCGATCGAGGTGGCCACCAGGACCGGACACCGCTTCGTCACCGCCTCCTCGACCTGGCTGCTGATGAAGATCGACCTGCTGGGCGGCCGTACCGACCGGCCGCTGGCGTCCGGGCTGCCGATCCTGCGCATGCTCGACGAGGACAAGGACGTCACGTCCTGGCTGGTCATGGCGCACACGCTGGCCGGGGTGCTCACCGCGGGCGGGCTGCCGCGGGACGGCGCCCGGCTGCTCGGCGCGGTCGAGGCGGTCGGGGCCCGGGTCGGCTTCTCGCCGCCGGAGCTGGACCCGGCCGACGGCGCCGAGCGGGAGCGGCTGATCCGGCACGCGCTGCCCGCCGCCGAGCTGGCCGAGTGCCTGCGCGAGGGCGCCGCCCTGTCACCCGCCCAGGTGCACGCCCTGCTCGACCGGCTGATCCGGAGCCGCGTCCACTGACCTGGGATTCTTGCGCAGGGCCGGCGGGCAGGCTTTGGTACAGGTATGCCCCCAGGTGATCGGCTCGCCGTGCAGACCATCGAGTTCCACGGTGACAAGGTCGCCTTCGGCGAGGCCGGCGTGACGGACGAGGAACGCGCCGCCGCCGGGCGCGAGACGCTCGCCCAGCGCAACCAGGCGCTGCTGCGGGGCAACCGCCGCCGGGCCAGGCGCCGCTACGCCCACGAGCTGCCCGACGGCGTGCACTTCGCCCGCGTGTGGCGGCGGCGCGCCCTGGCCGAGCTGCGGCCCATGCTGACCGGCGGGCCGCTGGCCGTCTGGGGCGAGGACGACGACGCGCTGCACGTGCTCTGGCAGGGGCCCAACGCCCAGCTCGTCGGGGGCGTGCGGTTCCCGATGTGGCCGGTCAAGGGGGCGGCCGACCTGTGGGAGCTGTCCCTGCGCGTACGGCACCTGGACCGGGCCGTGATCGGCGTCACCGCGATCCCTCCCGGCGGCCGGCCGGTGGAGCGGATCTGGCGCGGCTCCCGCGCCGCCCCCGCCCCCGCGACGGCCGCCCGGCTCGCCGGCACGCTCGTCACCCGCGAGATCAGCAGCGTCCACCTGGGCGAGCGCCGCGCGATCACCGTCTACCGGCCGCCCGGCCCGATCCGGCGGATGCCCCTGTGCCTGCTGGCCGACGGGCGGGCCGCCGAGTCGCACGCCCGGGTGCTGGAGCCGGCGATCCTGGCCGGGGCGCTGCCGCCGCTCATCCTGGCCGGTCCGCACGCCGCCGACGCGCCGGGGCCGTACCCGGACGGGCGGGCCAGGGAGTACCTGCCCTACGCCGACCCGCGGCGCTTCGCGGCGCACCTGGCCTTCGTCGTCGGCGAGGTCCTGCCCGGCTTCCCCGAGGCGAGCCACGTCATCAGCGCCGGGTTCTCCGACGGCGCGGCCTTCGCGCTGACCGCCGCCGACTGGTGCCCCGGCAGGATCGCCGCGGCCGTCGCCCTCAGCCCCGACCTGCTGCCGCAGCTCCTCGACACCTCCGTACGGGCGCCGCGCTACCTCGCGGCGGGCACGCTCGAACCGGCCTCGCTCGACTGCGCGCGCTCGCTGGCCGCGCGCCTGGCCGGGGCGGGCGTGGCCCACCGGTGCGCGGCGTGGGTCGGCGGCCACGACGGCTACTGGTGGCGGGTGCACCTGCTGACCGCCCTCACCTGGCTGGCCCGCGAGCCGCCGCCCCGCTCACACTGACCGCGCCGGCCGCCCCGCTCACGCCGGCCGCGCCGGCCGCCCCGCTCACGCTGACCGCGCCGGCCGCCCCGCTCACGCCGGCCGCGCGGGCCGGACGGCGGCCAGCACCAGCAGCCCGGCGAACAGCCCGGTGACCGCGGCGGCCAGGTAGACGGCGTTCAGCGCCGAGGGGAACGCGCCCGGCCCGGTCATGCCGTCCTGGAACAGGATGCCGAACCCGGCGACGCCGAGGGCGTACCCGAGCTGCCTGACGGTGTTGACCGCGCCCGCCGCCATCCCGGCCCGGTGCGGCGGGACGTGCGCCATGGCCGCCGAGCTGAGGGCCGGGATGGCCAGGCCGACGCCGATCCCGGTCACCACCAGGCCCGGCGCGAGCGCCGTCCACGTGGAGTGATCGTCGAGCATGCCCTGCAGGAGCGCGCCCGCGGCGATCAGCAGCAGGCCGCCGCCGAGCGCGGCGCGCGCCGTCAGCCGGGGGAGCAGGCGGGCGGCGGCGACCGAGACGACCAGCGAGGTGCCGGCCATCGGCGTCAGCGCCAGCCCCGCCTGGACCGGCCCGAGCCCCAGCCCGCCGGCCTGCTGCAACCACAGCGAGGTGAAGGCCAGGCAGGCGAACGCGGCCGGCATGAGCAGCCCGGCCCCCGCCATGATCCCGCTGAACGCCCTGTTCGCGAACAGCCGCAGGTCCACCATGGGATGCGCGCTGCGCGACTCCACCAGCACGAACGCGGCGAACGCGACCACCGCCACGGCGAGCGGCGCCAGCGTGCGCGCCGACGTCCAGCCGTTGGGCCCGGCCTCGATCAGCCCGTACGTGAGCGCGCCCGCCGCCAGGGTGAACGTGCCCATCCCGGCCAGGTCCAGCCGGCCGCCGCCCGGCAGGCGGGACTCGCCGACCGTGCGCCAGGTCATCCAGGCGGCGGCCAGGCTGATGGGCAGGTTCACCAGGAAGACGGCCCGCCAGTGCAGGTGCTCGGTGAGCAGCCCGCCGAGCACGGGGGCGAGCGCCGCGGCGGCGCCGTTCACGCCGCCCCACACGCCGAACGCGATGCCGCGCTCCCGGCCGTGGTAGGTGGCGCTGATCAGGGCCAGCGTCGTAGCCATCATGGCGGCGCCGCCCGCCCCCTGGAGCACGCGGGCGGCCAGCAGCAGGCCCCCGGTGGGCGCGAGGCCGCAGGCCAGGGAGGCGAGCGCGAACACGCCGAGTGCGATCAGGTACACCTTGCGCCGCCCGGCGTGGTCGGCCACCGAGCCGGCCGCCAGCAGCAGCGCGGCCAGGGCCAGGGCGTAGCCGTCCAGGAGCCATTGGGCGTCGGTGAAGGACATCCTCAGGTCGGCGGTGATGCCGGGCAGGGCCACCATGACGATGGTCACGTCCACCAGGAGCATGAAGGCGCCCAGGCAGGCGGCGGCCAGCGGCCACCAGCTCGTACGGGTCAATGTCGTGGTCATGGCGGCAAGAATCCGGCCCGGACGGGGGATGACCCCAGCCGCCGAGGCCATTCTGCCGGTTTTCCTCGCTCGATAGCCTGATCTGGTGGAAAACGTCACGCTCGACGAGGTCGACCGCGGGCTGCTGCACGCGTTGCAGGTGGACGGGCGGGCCTCGTTCAGCCGGATCGCCGAGGTGCTGGGGGTGTCCGACCAGCGGGTGGCCCGCCGCTACCGGCGGCTGCGCTCCAGCGGCGCGGTCCGGGTCGTCGGCGTGGTGGACCGGCAGCGGCTCGGCCACCAGTCGTGGGCCATCCGGCTGCGCTGCACGCCCGATGCCGGCGCCTCGATCGCCGAGGCGCTCGGCCGGCGGCCCGACACGTTCTGGGTGCACCTGCTGTCCGGCGGCACCGAGATCTCCTGCGGCGCCATCCAGCGCCTCGACCGGGAACGCGAGCCGCTGCTGCTGACCAAGCTGGCCAGGACCAACCGGGTGCTCGCGGTGTCGGCGCACCGGACCCTGCACATGTTCGTCGGCGGCCGCATCGGCTGGGCCGGGCTCGCCGCGCTCTCCCCCGACCAGGTCGCCCATCTCCGGGCCGGCCGCCCGTACGGTCCCCGCCACACCGGCGAGGACGTGACGCTCGGCCCCGGCGACGACGCGCTGCTGGCCGAGCTGTCCCGCGACGGCCGCACCAGCCACGCCGACCTGGCGGCGGCGACCGGCTGGTCGGAGTCCACGGTCAGGCGGCGGATGGAACAGCTCTGCGCGACCGGCGCCCTGTTCTTCGACATGGACGTGCTGCCCCGGCTCCTCGACTACCGGGTCGAGGCCCAGCTGTGGATGTCGGTGCCGCCCGCCGACCTCGACGCGACCGGCCGGGCGCTGGCCGAGCACCCGGAGATCGCCTTCGCCGGGGCGACCACGGGCCCGACGAACCTGGCGGCCAGCGTGGTGTGCCGCGACGACGCCGCCTTCTACCGCTATCTCACCGACAGCCTGGGCGCGCTGCCCGCCATCCGGCACATCGAGACCGCGCCGATCATCAGGACCATCAAGCGGGCGGGCGCCGGGCTGACGAGTTGACCTCAAGTCGTCTTGAGGTTGCACGCTGGCCGTGGAAGTCGTCCCGGATGAGGAGTGGTCATGAGAGTGGTGCAGGTGACGCGGTTCGGCGGGCCCGAGGTGCTGGAGACGCGGACCGTCCCGGACCCGGTGGCCGGGCCGGGCGAGGTCGTGGTGAAGGTCCGCTTCGCCGAGATCAATTTCATCGAGACGCAGCTCAGGCGGGGGTTCACGCCGGGGCCGCCGCTGCCGGAGCCGCCGTACGTGCCGGGCGGGGGCGTCGGAGGGCTCGTGCTGTCCGTGGGTGATGACGTCGATGCCGGGCTGGTGGGGCGGCGGGTGGTGACCCGTACGCCGGGCTTCGGCGGCGGGAACGCCGAACTGGTCGTGGCCAGGGCCGCCGACCTGATCGAGGTGCCGGACGGGCTCGCGCTGGCCGACGCCACGGCGCTGCTCATCGACGGCAACACGGCCGTGGGCCTGTTCGCGAACGCCGCGATCCGGCCCGGCGAACGGGTGCTCGTCCAGGCCGCCGCCGGCGGGCTCGGCAGCCTGCTCGTGCAGCTCGCGCGCGGGGCCGGTGCGCGGGTGGTCGGGGCGGCGGGCGGCGCGGCCAAGCTGGCGGTGGTCGCCGGGCTCGGCGCGGAGGCCGCCGTCGACTACTCGCGTCCCGGCTGGACCAAGGAGGTCCTCGACGCGACCGGCGGGCATGGCCCCGACGTGGTCTTCGACGGCGTGGGCGGCGAGCTCGGCCGCCAGGCGTTCGAGGTGACCGCGCGCGGCGGGCGGTTCTCCGTGCACGGCGCGTCCAGCGGCGGCGTCACGACCGTCGATCCGGCGGAGGCCGAGCGCCGGGGCGTCACCGTGATCGGCCTGGAGCAACTGGCCGCCCTGGGCCAGGACGGGAACGAGCGGACCGTCCACGCGCTCGCCGAGGCGGCGGCCGGGCGGCTCAGGGCGGTCGTCGGGCGCACCTTCCCGCTGGAGCGGGCGGCCGAGGCGCACGCGGCGATCGAGGCCCGCGCGGTGACCGGCAAGACCCTGCTGGAGGTCTGACCGCCCGCCGGGGCGCCGGGTCATAATCGAGGCGTGCACCGGCCGTCCAGGCGACTCCTCCTCCAGGCGGGCGCGGTCGCCGTGGCCGCCGTGGCGGGGGCGCTGGCCCGGCCCGAGCCCGCCCACACGCCGGACGACTCCTTCGTCAGGCTGCGCCGCCAGTGGCGCGAGGTGACGGCGGGGTCGGGGTTCGACGCGGGCGCGGAGCCGTACCGGACGCGGCTGGCCGAGACGGGGCGGCGGGCGGCCCGGCACCGCGCGGCCATGGCGTTCACGGGCACGTCGCTCTGGGCCGACCAGCCGTTCCCGTCGTTCGCCGCGACGCCGGGACGGCTGCTGGCCATGGCCCGCGCGTACGCGCTGCCGGGGACGGGGCTGACCGGCGACACGACCCTGGCCGCCGCCGTCGCCGCCGGGATCGACCACTACCGCCGCCACGTGTACGCCGCCGGCGCCGACCCGGTGGGCAACTGGTGGCACTGGGAGATCGGCGTGCCGAGGGCGCTGCTCGACGCGGCCGTGCTGGTCGGGCCGCACCTGGGCGAGCGGGTCAGCGCCGCGCTGCGGGACGCGGTCGACCACTTCGTCCCCGAGAGCCGTCTCGGCGACTACAGCGGCACCAGCACCGCCGCCAACCGGGTGGACCTGTGCGTGGTGATGTTGCTGCGTGCCATGCTCAGGGCCGACCCCGGCAAGGCGGCGCTGGCCGTCTCGGCGCTCGCCCCGGTGTTCCGCCTGGTCGCCGAGGGCGACGGTTTCTACCGGGACGGGTCGTTCGTCCAGCACTCGACCGTGCCCTACCAGGGCGCCTACGGAGTGACGCTGCTCACCGGGCTCGCGACCTTGTTCGCGGCGCTGCGCGGCACGCCGTGGGAGATCGTGGACCCGACCGTGTTCGCCATGGTGGAGCGGTCGTTCGCGCCGTTCGTGCACGACGGGTTCTGCATGGACCTGGTGCGCGGCAGGGGGATCGGCAGGAAGCCGTTCGGCGACCACGACAGGGGCCGCGAGCTGGCCGCGGCGATCCTGCTGCTCGGCGAGGTGGCCCCGGCCGCCGACCGGGCCCGCTGGCAGGCAATGGTCAAGGGCTGGGCGGTACGCCAGACGTGCCGGCCCATGCCGGACGAGGCCGACCCCGCCTTCCTCGCCCGCCTGACCGCCGTCCTCGCCGACGACGCCGTGCCGGCCGCGCCGGAGCCCGCCGGCCACCGGCTGTTCCCGATGAGCGCGCGGGCCGTGCACCGAAGGCCGGGCTGGTGCGCCGCGCTCAGCATGGCCTCCGCCACGATCGGCCACTACGAGCACGGCAACGGCGAGAACCTGCGGGGCTGGCACACCGGCTCCGGCATGCTCTACTGGTGGGCCGACGGCCACGCCGACCAGTACTCCGACTCGTTCTGGACGACCGTCGACCCCTACCGGCTGCCCGGCACGACCGTCTCCACCCGGCGGCTGCCCGACGGCGCGGGCCCGGCCTGGGGCGACACCTGCCCGCCCGGCCGCTGGGTCGGCGGCGCCACGGACGGCACGTACGCCGTCGTCGGCCAGCACCTGAACGGTCTCGACAGCACGATGGAGGCGTTCAAGTCGTGGTTCTTCCTCGACGACGCCGTGGTCTGCCTCGGCGCGGGGATCAGCGGCGCGGACGGCGTGCCGGTCGAGACGATCGTGGACAACCGCAGGACCGCCGCCCCCCTGACCGCCGATCTCCGGGCGGGGTGGGCGCACCTCGACGGCCACGGCGGCTACGTGGTGCCGGACGGCCTGCGCACCCTGCGCGAACGGCGCGGCGCCCGCGACTACGTCACGCTCTGGCTCGACCACGGCGTCGACCCGGACCAGGCCGGCTACGTCTACCTGCTCCTGCCGGGCGCGAGCCGCGCGGGCACGGCCGCCAGGGCCGCCGATCCCGGGTGGGCCCGCGTGCTCGCCAACACCGCGCGGCGGCAGGCCGTCCGGGTGGACGCGCTGGGCGTCACCGCGGCCGCCTTCTGGACCGAGGGCGCCGCCGGTCCGCTGGCCGCCTCCGGTCCCTGCGCCGTGCTGGTCAGGGAGCACGCCGCGGGCACGGCCACCGTGACCGTGGCCGACCCCCGGCGCGACCTGGACGGGCTGACCGTGACCTGGGACCGGCCGGTCGCCGGCGTGCTGCGCGGCGACCCACTGCTCGCCGGGGCGGCGACCGGCGACCGGCTGAGGCTCGCCTTCGGGCCGACGGCCGCGCTGGAGGGCGCTTCGGTGACGGTGACCGTCCGGCTGGCGTGACGGGTCAGGACAGCACGGCCTGGGCGGCGACCAGCTCGGCGTACTTGCCGCCCATGGCCGTCAGCTCGTCGTGGGTGCCGCGCTGCACCACCCGGCCCGCGTCGATCACCAGGATCAGGTCGGCGTCCCTGACCGTGCTGAGCCGGTGGGCGATCACGATCCTGGTCTGGACGAGCCGGCTCAGGTTCGCCTCGATGGCCGCCTCCGTGGCGCTGTCGAGGTTGCTGGTGGCCTCGTCCAGCAGCAGCACCTTCGGGCGCGACAGGACGGCGCGGGCCAGGGCGAGCCGCTGCCGCTGCCCGCCCGACAGGCCGCCGCCGTCGGTGAGCATCGTCTCGTACCCCATGGGCATGTCCATGATCTCGTCGTGCAGCGCCGCCAGCCGGGCCGCGGCGACCACCCGCTCCAGCGACGCGCCCGGCTCGTTCAGCGCGATGTTCTCCCTGATCGAGCCGCTGAACAGGGACGGGTCCTGGGTGACCACGCCGAACTGGCGGCGCAGCGTGCGCAGGTTCAGCTCGGCGGCCGGGACGCCGTCGTAACGGATCTCGCCGTGCACCGGCGTGTGCAGCGCCAGCAGCAGCCGGGCCAGCGTGCTCTTGCCCGACCCGGACGCGCCCACCAGGGCGACCTTCTGGCCGGGGCGGATGGAGACGGAGACGTCGCGCACGGTCCAGGGGGCGCGCGGGTCGTGGCGGAAGCTCACCCCGCGCAGCTCGACCGCGCCGCGCAGCCGCAGCACCTCGATGCCGTTGCTCGGCTCCGGCTCCGAGGCCAGGATGTCGGACAGCCGGTCGAAGTGCGCGCCCGCCTGCTGGAGGCTCTGCAGCCCGGTCATCAGCGAGCCGAGCGGGGTCAGCGCGCCGAGCGCGATGGCGTTCAGCGCCACCAGCGCGCCCACCGTGAGCTGCCCGTCGAGCACCCGCCAGGCGCCCAGCCACAGCAGCCCGAGCGGCGCCGTCACCCGGATGGCGGCCAGCGCCGACTCCAGCAGCCCCCTGGTCAGCCCGGCCCGCACGTCCGCGTCGAGCTGCCTGGCGAAGTGGGACGACCACTGGTCCACGGCCCGCTTCTCGGCGCCCGACGCCTTCAGCGTCTCGATGCCGGTGATCGTCTGGATCAGGCTGGTCTGGGACGCCGACAGCGCCGTCAGCTCCTGCCGGGTGAGCGTGGCGATCCGGCTGGTGGTGGCCAGCAGCAGGACCGTCTGCAGCACGGCCAGCCCGGTCAGCGCCAGCCCGAACACCGGGTCCCAGAGGTAGACCAGCACCAGGTAGCCCACGGCCAGCGGGCCGTCCAGCAGCGCCGCCACGACCTGCCCGGTGAGGATGTCGCCGAGCGTCGAGACGCTGCCCGCCCTGGTCACCAGGTCGCCCTTGCCGCGCTGCTGGAAGTACCGGTACGGCAGCGCCACCAGATGGCCGACCAGGCTCTCGGTGAGCTCCTGGTCGGCCCGGGCCCGTACGGCGACCAGCAGGGCCGCCCGCAGGTACCCGATCACCAGCTGGGCCGCCCCCGCGAGCAGCACGCAGACGCCCAGCAGGGGCAGCACGTCCACCGCCCGCCTGGGCACGATGGAGTCCAGGAGGAGCTGGGAGAACATCGGCAGCGCGAGCCCGAGCACCTGCAGCAGCAGCGAGGCCGCGATGAGCTGCGCGAGCAGCCCCCTGCGCCGCCGGAACAGCGTCCGGACGAACTCCCTGCGCCAGGCGCCCGCCGCCGACGTCGTGCCGCGCCGGAACCCCTCGCCCGGCTCGAACACCAGCAGCACGCCGGTGAACCCGGCCCCGAACTCCTCCGGCGTCAGCCTGCGGCGGCCGTGCCCGGGGTCGACGACGTCCACGCGGTCGGGGGACCAGCGCTCGACCACGATGAAGTGGTTGAACTCCCAGTGCGCGACGGCGGGCAGCGGCACGCGGGCCAGGTCCTCGGGGGCCAGGGAGAAGGCGCGGGCCTTCAGGCCGTGGTCGCGGGCGCCGTCCACGACGGCCTTGGCGCTCAGGCCGTCCCTGCCGACCTGGAGGCGCTCGGCGACCTGCTGGAGCGTGGTGCGGTGCCCGTGGTGGCACAGCACCATGGCCAGGCAGGCCGCGCCGCACTCGGTGTCGGTGTTCTGGAGCAGGACGGGCATGCGGCGCAACATCAGGCGACCGCCTCGACCGCGGCCATGGTCAGCAGGAGGCCGGTGGCGAGGAGCGCGGCCACCAGCAGCCACAGCGCGAGGAACGACGGGGTGCTGATCACCGGCGGCATCCGGGTGACCCGCGACATCGCCCGGTGCCGCAGCGCCTCCTCCCGGTAGATGCCCTGCCCTTCCCGCCGGTCCGGCGTCCCGGGCGCCGCGTGGCGCGGGGCCGGGCGCGGCGTGCCGTACGGATCCTTCACGGCCGGCGCCCCCCGCCTGGAACCGTCACCCGCCACCCCCATGGCTCACCCGCCTCTCAGCTCAAGTGCGGCCAGCCTAGGAACGCCTACTTGGAGGCCACTTGGGATCCACTGCTCGACGCAGGGCCCTCACGGCAGTCGGGTCAGCGGAAGAGGAGGTCGCCGAAGTTGGGGTCGGCCGGCTCGCCCGGGTCCCTCTCGGTCGGCGAGGGCAGGGCGGTGGGGACGGGGTCCGAGGGGGTGGCGTCCGGCGTGGCCGTGGGGGACGGCCCGGCCGAGCCCGTCCCGCCCGGCGTGGGCGTCGGCGTGACCGTGACCGGCACGGACGGCGTCGGCGTCGCGGACGAGCCGGCGGACGGCCCGGGTGACGGCGTCGGGCTCGGCGGCCGGGTCGCGGGACGTTCGTGCCGCGGCTCCCCGGCGGCCCGCCCGTCCCGGCGGTCCTTGCGGCCGGGGGCTCTGCCGGCCTCGCCCGGGGCCCGTCCGGCGACCTGGTCGGCCACCGTGCGGTCGGCGATGACCTCGTAGATCACGATGCTGCCCATGCTGACGGTGAACACCAGGGCCGCGGCCCCGCCCACCCTGGCCCACCGCGGCCTCCGCCCGCGCAGGGCGACGGCCGTGCGCCGCTTCACCCTGTCGCCGGTGCGCTTGAGGTAATGCGTGTAGACGTCGGCGATGACGGTGCTGGCCACGCTCATCATCGCGGCGCCGATCACCGTCCCCGCCGTCCCGAGGTAGGAGGCCGCGACCGCGGCGGTGACCGCGGCCAGGGCGCTTCCCACGATCTGCGGCACGCTCAGCTCCAGTCTCCGCTGCTTGCCGCTCATAGCCAGGATCGTCCCCTCTTGTGGTGCGACGAAGGTGAACAAGCCACCTTGGCCCCCACAGGACGGGCCGCCCACGGCGACGCGCGGCACTTTGCCGCGTCCTGGACCCGCGCTTGACGAGGGCGGGAACCGGCCCCCGCGCAGCGGCGGCTCACCGCACGAGCGGCAGCCGGTTCACCCCCGTCATGGTCGGCGTGGGCATGAAGACGACCGGGTCACCGGGATCGGTGCGCAGGACGCCGACCCGGTCGAGCAGGATGTTCAGCGCCACCCGCCCCTCCAGCCGGGCCAGCGGGGCGCCCAGGCAGAAGTGGATGCCCCGGCCGAAGGCGAGATGCGGGTTGGGGTCGCGGCCGGCGTCGAAGACGTCGGGGTGGGGGAACTGCGCCGGGTCCCGGTTGGCCGAGCCGAGCCAGAGCATGACCACCTTGTCGGCCGGGATCGTCACCCCGCCCAGCTCGACCTCGCGGGTGGTCGACCGGCCCAGCGCGGCGAACGGGGTGAACAGCCGCAACGACTCCTCGATCACGGCCGGGACGGTGGAGCGGTCGGCCCGTACCTTGTCCTGCTCGCCGGGGAAGGCGTCCAGGCACACCACCGTGTTGCCGAGCAGCATCGTCGTGGTGATGTGCCCGGCCAGCAGCAGCAGGATCGCGAAGTTGACGACCTGGTCGTCGGGCAGGCGCTCGCCGTCCACCTCGGCCTCGACCAGCTTGGTGAGCAGGTCGGCGCGGGGCCGCGCGCGGCGCTCGGCGGCGTGCCCGGCGAGGTACCGCGTCATCTCCCGCCATGGTTTGAGGGTGTTCGCCACGCTCGCGCTCTGGTCCTCCGCCGGCTCGGCGAGCGAGACCTTGGCGTCGCGCTGGAACAGCCCGTCGGCCCACTGCCTGAACAGGGCCCGGTCGCTGCTCGGCACGCCCAGCAGCTCGGCGATGACGATGACGGGGAGCGGGTAGGCCAGGTCGGACACCAGCTCCAGGCGGTCGCGGCCGTCGGCCGCGTCGAGCAGCTCGTGGGTGAGCTCGGCGATCCGCGGTTCGAGGTCCGCGACGACCTTGCGGGTGAACGCGCTGCTGACCAGCTTGCGCAGCTTGCCGTGGTCCGGCGGGTCGATCTGGGTGATGAACCCCTTCATCGAGAAGTCCTCGCCCTCCGGCAGCAGCCCCTTGGGGACCAGCCGCATGGTGTCGGAGGAGAACGTGCCGGGGTCGGCGAGCACGTCGTGCACTTCCTGGTAGCCGTGAACGTTGTACATCCCGGCGGCGGCGTCGTACTCGACGGACGGGCCCGATCGCGGCCCGTGCAGCCAGAAGTGCTGTTTGGAGATGTTGTACCGTTCGACGATGTCGGACATCGCCTCTCCTTAGTCGTAGATCCACTTTCGGTAGGGCGGGATCAGTTCCTCGAGAATTGCGACGTACTCCGCCGCGGCCGCCGCCAGCACCTCGGCGGACGGCTCCACGGCAGGCTCGAAGGCGTGACGCACGGTGAAGGCGAGCGCGTCCGCCTGCTCCTCGACGCTCAGCTCCGTCCCGACGGTGTCGATGCCGCCGAGCAGGTAGAAACCCGTGGACGCGGCGCTCAGCGTGTACCGGGGGTGTGGCATGTCGGGCCTGAGCAGGCCGTACCGGTCGGCCACCCGCTGGAACCGCTCGGCCGCGAGCAGGTCGTGGCTGCGCAGTGGGTGTTTGGCCAGTTTGCCCAGCAGCTCGATGTCGGTGGTGAACAGCGCCCGCAGCAGCGGCCTGCGGCTCATGGAGACGAAGGCCGCCCGCGAGAACCGATGCGGCAGCACCTGGGCGGGGTCGTGCCGCAACAGCGCCGCGAACTCCTCCACGACCTCGATGGACTCCCGCAGCAGCAGCGCCTCGAACAGCTCGTTCTTGGTCCGCCAGTGCAGGTAGACGGTGCCCTTGCCGACCCCGGCGCGGCCCGCGATGTCGTCGACGGTGACCCTGCGGTAGCCGTGACGCAGGAGCAGCTCGCCCGCGGCGTCGAGGATCCGGTCCGCCCTCTCCGCCATGGGCCACCCCTCGTGACTAGATATGAAATCTGGTCATCAGTCACGCTACGCCGCGCCGGAGCCCCGCACAAGGGACCGCTCAGCCCAGGACGGCCGGCCGCAGTTCCTCCTCGCACCACTGGCGGAAGCCGGTGGGCGTGGTGGCCTGCGGGGTGCGCGGCTCGGCGTTGTCCAGCCCCTGGTTCTTGGCCTCCATCATGTCGGCCATCCCCTGGGCCATCGCCTCCGACCAGCCCTGCTCGGCCAGCCTGGCCCGGAACGCCGCCATCGGCACGTGCCGCAGGCCGACCGGCCGTCCCAGCACCTCGGCCATGATCCGGGCCATGTCCTCGCCCGACAGGTCCTCCGGGCCGAGCACCGGGACGTCGGCCCGCCCGGTCCAGCCGCGGTCGAGCAGCAGCCCGGCGGCCGCCGCCGCGATGTCGCGGGTGGCGCAGGCGGGGGCCTTCAGGTCGCCGTGGATCGGCGAGAAGAACACGCCCTGGTCCCTGATCACCGCCGCCTGGTCGAGCAGATTGTCCATGAACGAGGGCAGCGTCAGGGCCCGGTAGTGCACGCCCGTGGCGGCGATCAGGTCATCCATGGCCAGCGAGGCCGTCACGAGACCGGCGTTCAGCGGCAGGCCGCGGCCCAGGGCCGAGACCCCGACCACCCGGCCCACCCAGCTCCGCACGAACGCCTCGCAGGCCGGGCGGCTGAAGTCCAGGTAGGCGGCGTCGAGGCCGGCGGCCCGCGGATTCGGCGGCACGACCCAGAACACGGCGTCGGCGCCCGCGAACGCCTCCTCGACGACGCGGGCGTCGCCGTGCGAACCCGGCACGACCTCCACCCGCTCCCGCACGGACGCAGGCAGGCGGTCCGGCTCCCGGACGACGACGCGGACCGGCTCGCCCGCGGCCAGGACGAGGTCGAGAACCCGCCGGCCGATCCGGCCGGTGGGCGTGGTGATGACGATCAAGGAGAACTCCAAGGGGAATCGGGAATGTCGATCTGGGGGGCACGGCCAGTCAACCGAGCGCGGCGGCGAACCTGAAGGACCGATCCGATCACCATTGATACCCTGCGGATATGAATGACCTGGAGGTGCGCGAGCTCCGCTACTTCGTGGCCGTGGCCGAGGAACTGCACTTCGGGCGGGCCGCCGAGCGGCTGGGCATGGCGCAGCCCCCGCTGTCCCGGGCGATCCGCGAGCTGGAACGCCGGCTGGGCGTGCGCCTGCTGGAGCGCACCACGCGGCAGGTCACGCTCACCCCGCCGGGCGAGGTCTTCCTGCGCGACGCCAGGGCCGCCCTCGACGCGGTCGCCGCGGCGGCCCGCCGGGTCCGGCACGCGGCCCGTCCCGAGCCGGAGCTCCGGGTGGCGCTCAAGGCCGACTACGACGCCGGGCTGCTGCCGCGGATCCTCGCCGCCTACCGCGACGAGGCGGGCGCGCTCCCGGTCGAGCTGCTGCTGGGCGGGCGCAACGAGCAGGCCCCCGCCCTGCGCGACGGCCGGGCCGACGTCGCGCTGCTGGCCACCCCCTTCGACCACCGCAACCTCGACACCGAGCCGCTGCTGAGCGAGCCCCGCCTGGTCGCGCTGTCGGCCGCCGACCCGCTGGCCGCCCGGCCCGTCCTGACCATGGCCGACCTGGCCGGCCGGCCGCTGCCCGACGGCACCCCCGCCGAGCGGGACGGCGCCGAACCCCTTCCCGGGCACCGGCCGCGCCGCACCGGCCTGGACCTGGCCCAGGTCTGCAACCTGGTGGAACTGGGCAGCGCCGTCTGGTTCGTCCCCGTCTCGGTGGCGCGGCGGCACCCCCGGCCGGGCATCGCCTACCGGGAGGTCGCCGACCTGACGCCGTCCGAGCTGGCCGTGGGGTGGCCGCAGGGGTCGCGCTCGCCGGCCGTGGCCGCGTTCGTCCGCGCCGCCGTCGCCGTCGCGGTGGGTCTGGGCCCACTTCGTACGGGGGCGTAGCGGGATACCGGGGGAGGGGGCTTCGGCCGTATGTTCTCCCAGGTCGGGCGGGAGCGCCCGGGAACCGGAGACGACAGACGTGACAGCCCGCCCACTCGGGACGATCAGAGGGGTGCCCGGACATCGCCGAAAAGGGCAGCCTGGCACAATTGGCGCCGTGCCGAAGGACGCTGGCAGGTGAGACCGCCCGCGAGGGGCGGGCCCCTGCGCTGGGGCGCCGAGATCGTGCTCGGACTCTGCCGCTCGGCCGTCCTGGTCCTGCTGACCTGCCTGATGCCGATCGTCGGCGTCGTCGTCGGCCATTTCGGCGCCGAGCTGGCCTACTCCTGGTCGGCGAACCTGACCGCGCCCCCGTTCGTCGTGGCCCTGGCGCTGCTGGGTGAGACGCTGGTGGTGATCGTGTGGATCGCCGTGGCCCTGTGGGTCGTGCACCCGCTGACCAGCCGCACCTTCAGCCAGGTCGCCCGCCGGCTCGCCGCGCGCTGGCTCGGCCTGCGCATCGAGGTCGCCTACCGCACCCCCTCCCCGGTCACCCGCATGGCCACCGGCCACTGGTGGGACGGCGAGGAGTACCACAAGTCCGAACGGGAGGCCCGCCGCCGCGCCCGGATGAACGCCCGCTTCCACGACCCCCAACTGCACTGGGACGGGCTGTGGTGCCTGCTCGCCGGGCTGACCGTGCTGCCGGTCGCGGCCCTGCCGCTGGTCGGCCTGGCCGGCGGCGGCTACCTGACGCTCGTCCCGGGCTTCCGCGGCCTCGGACTCGCCCTGATCGTCGCCGGGCTGGCCGCCGCGCCGTTCGCCTGGCGCGTCCTCGGCCCCCTGGCCCGCCGCTTCCTCGGCCCGATCCCGGACTCGCGGCTCGGCCGGCGGGTGGCGGAGCTGGAGGCCGTGCGCGCCGACCTCACCCAGACCCAGGCCGCCGAGCTCGAACGCATCGAGCGCGGCCTGCACGACGGGGCCCAGGCGCGGCTGGTCGGCATGGGCATGTCGATGCAGGCCGCCGAACACCTCCTGGAGACCGACCCCGCCGCCGCCCGCGCCATCCTGGCCGACGCCCGCGCCTCGTCGATCGCGGCGCTGGCCGAGCTGCGCTCGCTGGTCCGCGGCATCAACCCGCCGGTGCTCACCGAGCGCGGCCTGGTCGACGCCGTCCGGGCCCTGGCGCTCGACGCGCCCGTCGAGGTCGCCGTACGCAGTTCCGTGCCCGCGCGGCCCGAGCGCCCGGTCGAGTCCGCGGTCTACTTCGCCGTCGCCGAACTGCTGGCGAACGTGGCCAAACACGCCCGCGCCACCCGGGCGACCGTCGAGCTCGACTACGAGCCGCAGGCGCGGACCCTCACCGCGACCGTCGCCGACGACGGCGCCGGCGGGGCGAGCGCGTCCGCCGGCTCCGGGCTCGACGGCGTCAGACGCCGGATGGCCGCCTTCGGCGGACGTCTGGACATCGACAGCCCCCTCGGGGGTCCCACCCGCGTCTCAGTGGCGGTGCCGTGCGAATTGTCATAGCCGAGGATCTCTTCCTGCTCCGCGACGGGCTCGTCCGGCTCGTCCAGGCGTACGGGCACACCGTCGTCGCGGCCGTCGACTCCGGGCCCGCGGCGCTCGAAGCGCTGGTCGGCCACCGTCCCGACGTGGCCATCGTGGACGTGCGGCTGCCGCCGACCTTCTCCGACGAGGGGCTCCAGGCCGCGCTCGCCGCCCGCCGCGAGGTGCCGGGCCTGCCGGTGCTGATCCTCTCCCAGCACGTGGAGCAGCTCTACGCCCGCGAACTGCT
This sequence comes from Nonomuraea sp. NPDC049646, assembly GCF_044465525.1. NCBI lineage: Bacteria > Bacillati > Actinomycetota > Actinomycetes > Streptosporangiales > Streptosporangiaceae > Nonomuraea > Nonomuraea sp. NPDC049646. The sequence goes on from NZ_JBITLU010000009.1 coordinate 194,356, forward strand.
GGCCGACGGCCAGGGCGGCGTCGGCTACCAGCTCAAGGACCGCGTGCTCGACGCCGGCCAGTTCATGGACGCCCTCGCCCGCGTCGCCGACGGCGGCACGGCCCTCGACCCGACGGTGGTCGCCAAGCTGCTCGGCCGCCCCGCCCACGCCGACCCCCTCGCCACCCTCACCGAACGCGAACGCTCGGTGCTCGAACTCATGGCCGAGGGCCTGTCGAACGCGGCGATCGCGGCCCGGCTGTTCCTCAGCGAGGGCGCCATCAGCAAGTACACGACCACGATCTTCGCCAAGCTCGGCCTCGCCGCCGACGACGACACCAACCGCCGGGTGCGCGCCGTCCTCACCTACCTGGGCGCCACCGCCCCCTAGTGCTCGACGGCGCGCTCCGCCCTGGCCGGCAGCAGCAGCGCGGTCACCACCACCGCCACCGACAGGACCGCGCCCACCACGAACGCCAGCCGCATGCCGCCGAGGGTCGCCAGGGCCTGCGTGAGGCCCTCGGCCCGCAGGGTGTCGGCCCGCGCGCTCATCACGGTGACCACCAGCGCGGTGCCGATCGCCGCCGCGACCTGCTGGAGCGTGCTCAGGATCGAGCTGCCGTGCGGGTACAGGTGCGGCGGGACCGCACCGAGGCCGAGCGTGAAGACCGGGGTGAAGGTCGCGGCCAGGCTCACCATGAGCAGCGCGTGCAGGCCGAGCAGCTGCCAGTACGGCATCGTCATCGTGACCTGGGTGAACCCGGCCAGCGCGAGCATGATCCCGATCGCGCCGGGGATGACCAGCACCCGGCCGCCGTGGTTGTCGAACACGCGCCCGACGGCCGGGCCGAGCAGCCCCATCGCCAGCCCGCCCGGCATCACCAGCAGCCCCGTCTCCAGCGGGCTGAGCGCCCGGACGTTCTGCAGGTAGAGAGGCAGCAGGATCATCGACCCGAGCATCGCCATGAAGGCCACCGACATCAGCACCAGCGCCACCGTGTACGTGCGGTGGCGCAACGTGCGCAGGTCCATCAGCGGCGCGCCGCGCCTCTGCAGCACGAGCTGGCGCACCACGAAGACGGCGATGGTGACCAGCCCGGCCGCCGTGATCGCGGCGGCGACGCGCACGTCGCCGCCCTCGAACCGGCTCAGCCCGTAGACCAGCCCGCCGAACCCGGCCGCCGCCGTCACCACGCTGAACCAGTCGATGGTGCTGACCTCGGGCTCGCCGGTGTTCCTGAGCTGCCGCAGGCCGCTCCACGTGATCAGCCCGGCGATCGGCAGCACCACCGCGAACAGCAGCCGCCACGACCCGAAGTGCAGGATCACCCCGGAGATCGCCGGACCCATGGCCGGGGCGACGGAGATCGCCAGCGTCACGTTGCCCATCACCCGCCCCCGGTCCCTCTCCGGCACGACCTGCATGAGCGTGGTCATCAGCAGCGGCATCATCACGGCCGTGCCCGACGCCTGGACGATCCGGGCCCCCAGCAGCACCCCGAACACCGGCGCGACCGCGGCCAGCGCCGTGCCCAGCAGGAACAGCCCCATGGCGGTGGTGTACGCCGTGCGGGTGGTGACCCGCTGCAGGAACCAGCCGGTGATCGGGATGACCCCGGCCATGGTCAGCATGAACGCCGTGGAGAGCCACTGGGCGGTCTGCTCGGTGATGTGCATGGCGTCCATCAGCCGGGGGATCGCGTTGATCATGATCGTCTCGTTGAGCACGACCACGAACGTCGCCAGCACCAGCAACCGGATCACGGCGGGCGTACGGCCCGCACCGGCGGACACGCCCTTGGCGGATGATTCGAGCTGTGGGCTGGACACGGTACCTCTATCGGTCTCGGGCCTGACCTCGTCACGGCCGGCCTTGCGGTTGTGGGTCTCGTCAGCAGTCCTCGTCACCCCCATACTGACCACCCCCACCGACGAAACTCATCGCCGTACCCCCGAAGACCGCACCCTCCTTCGCGTCGCCGCCGAGCCCGCGCGCGCGGCCCATCCCTGGCGGAAGCTGAACGCGCTCACGACGGCGCAGCGCATCACCGTCATGGAGAGGGGAGTCTGCGGGCTTGGAGTCCCCGCAACCTGGGCTGGGTTACGTACTGCCCCCAGAAAGCAGAATGTGGAGGCCCGGTTGAACCGGTGCCTCCACATGTGTGCGGTGTGTCCGAGGGGGGACTTGAACCCCCATGCCCATCACTGGGCACTAGCACCTCAAGCTAGCGCGTCTGCCTATTCCGCCACCCGGACTTGGTGCCTGCACGCGGGACCGTCATCTCGCGTCGGCTCCGTAAGGTTAGCAAACTCTGGGGGGTGAGTCATACCAAGTATCGGCACAGGGGAGAGGCGCCGCCTCCAGGACGGCCCCCCGGCGGTCCCGCCGGACCGTCCCGATGACCCTCCCAGGTGTCTTACGTGAAGCGGACCAGCGTGTCCTTGGCCTTTTTCGGGGTCTCTGCTGAAAAGCCCTTGCGGCAACTTTGGGTGCTGCTACGGTTACGGATCGTTGAGGGGTGAGTCCACGGGCCGGTCTCACGACGTGAGGCCGGTTCCGGAAGCTGGGAGGTCACGTGGCACGCACGAAGGTCGGGCAGTCGAGGGCGTCGTCCCTCGCTGCGCGCCGCGTGCCCACGACGCTCCCGGAGCAGGACACGACCGCCGAGCGGGCCGACCGGATGGCGCGGTTCGCGGCCGGTGCCCGCAGGGTTGTCGTGCGGGCAGTCACGATGGGCGCCCTCGTGGCGGCCGGATGGCTGCTCGCCGTCGTGTTCGGAGCCATGTCCGCCGCTCCGGCGGCCGCGGATGCCACCGCGGCCACCACAGGAGCCGCCGACGCGGCCCCCGCTCCCCTTTCGGCCCCCGGCTACCTCTCGGCGTCGGACAACGCCGAGGCGATGGCGGGCCGCACCGTGGACGGTCTCAACAGCCAGCAGGATCCTGGTCTGCCACCACCATCCTCCGCCGGAAAGATCTTGGACACCGATGGACTGGTGCCCAACGGTGGTGGCAGCGGCCCGTTCGGGCCCGGTATGGGGGATGTCGCGAGGTCCGGTGTCGACCCGCGGCTGCAGTACCAGTCCGCCGTCATGGCGCGTGTGCTGCCCCCCGTCGTCCGCACAGCGGCGGACGACCCTTCCTTCTCACCTGACTGATCCCGCCATTCGACACGCCCCGGACGTCCCGTCCGGAGAGCGACGGCGGAGCGTGGTCTGATCCCCTCCGCCGGCGGGTGAGACGTCAGTCAACCTGTTCGCGAATCCGAGGCCACCGTTGTGTGCGACCTCGCACGGCCTCGGCTGCCCGCGAACCGTTTCAGGTATCCCCCCAAGAACCACTAGGAGCATTCACCATGCGTACGTGGGCTAGAGCATCTACTCCTGCGGCCCTTCTGGCGGTCGCGGTCATGTCGTTCGGCAGCGGCGCCGCCTTCGCCGACACCTCGGGCAACTCCTCCGTCGGCGGGGGCAACCAGGTCAACCTGCCGATCAACCTGCCCATCGACATCAGCGGCAACGCCGTCGGCGCGGCCGGCCAGTCGTCCGCCGGGTCCCAGGGCGGCGCCTCGGTCGAGAACGCCGGCCCGAGCGACATCCCCAACCGCACCTCAGGAAACTCCAGCGTGCTGGGCGGCAACCAGGTCAACGCGCCGATCACCGCGCCGCTGAACGCCTGCGGCAACGCGGTCTCCCTGTTCGGCAAGTCCGACGCGGGCTGCCGGGGCGGCGCGACCGTCCACAACAAGGGCAAGGGCGGCGCCGGGGGCAACCAGACCTCGGGCGACTCCAGCCTCATCGGCGGGAACCAGCTCACGGCGCCGATCACGGCTCCGATCAACGCCTGCGGCAACGCGCTGGCCATCTTCGGCGACGCGACCGCGGGCTGCAAGGGCGGCGCCTCCGTGCACAACAGCGGCGTCGGCAACGCGGGCGGCAACCGTACGTCCGGGCGCTCGTCCGCGCTGGGCGGCAACCAGGTGATCGCGCCGGTCAACGGGCCGATCAACATCTGCGGGAACGCGGTGGCGGTGTTCGGGCGGGCGTTCGCGGGCTGCCAGGGCGGCGCCAGCGTCACCAACTCGGGCGGCGGCGGCTGGCTGCACCACATGGCCGCGCCGGGCTCCACGGGCAACGACACCGACGGGCGTTACGGCGCGGGCAGCGGCAACCAGGTGATCGCCCCCGCCAACCTGCCCATCACGGCCTGCGGCAACGCCGTCGGCAACGCGGTGGCCAACTGCCGGGGCGGCGCGACGGTGCTGAACACCCGCGCCGGCTCGGGGGCGGGCGGCAACACGACCTCCGGCCGTTCGGGCGTGCTGAGCGGCAACCAGGTGATCGCGCCGATCACGGCTCCGCTCAACGTCTGCGGCAACGCGGTGGCCGCGTTCGGCAAGGCGTTCGCCGGGTGCCGGGGCGTCGTCTCGGTCAAGAACGGCGGCCGGGGCGCCGGCGGCAACCACACCTCCGGGCAGTCGGGCGTCGGGGCGGGCAACCAGGCCGTGGCTCCGATCACCGCGCCGCTCAACGTCTGCGGCAACGCGGCCGCGGTGCTCGGCGCCTCCACCGCCCACTGCAAGGGCGGCGCGGCCGTCTGGCCGCACAACGGTGTGGGCGGCGGCGGCAACACGACCTCCGGCCGTTCGGGCGTGCTGAGCGGCAACCAGGTGATCGCGCCGATCACGGCCCCGGTCAACGTCTGCGGCAACGCCGTGGCCGTGCTGGGCGACGCCGCGGCGGGCTGCCTGGGCGGCGCGCACGTCGGCAAGCCGGGCTACCCGGGCGGCGGCTACAGCCAGTTCCTGCGCTCCACCGGCCACCAGGCCGCGGCCAAGAGCGGGCTGCTGCCCGCGGTGCCCGCCGTCCCGGCGCTCAACGGCGTCAACGGCACCGGCGGCGTTCCCGGGCTGCCCGACGTCGGCGGCCTGTCGAAGGCGGGCGGCCTGCCGGTCCCCGGCAACGTGACGCAGCAGCTCCAGGGCTCGGGCCTGCCGGTTCCGGGCAACGTGACGCAGCAGCTCCAGGGTTCGGGCCTGCCGGTCGGCGGCGGCCTGTCCTCGCTGCCGCTCGTGGACGACGCGTCCAAGACCCTCGGCCTGCCCGCCCTCCCCGAGCTGCCCGGCCTCCCCGGCCAGGCGCAGGCTCCGGTGCAGGGTCCGGCGCAGGCCAGGCCCGGCGCGGTGGACATGCCGGCCAAGTCCTGGGAGAAGCGGGTGCCCGTCCGGCCCGGCAAGCGTCACATGGCCGACAGGACCGACCACGTGCGCCGGGCGCCGGCGCGTCCCTCGTCGCCGCTCGCCCCGGCCACCGACCTGCTCGCCTCCACCCCGGTCGGCGGCGCCGTGACCTCCGCCACCGGCGGCCTGCCGGTCGGCAACCTGGGCCTGATGAGCGCCGCCCAGCCTGCCGGTCTCACCGGGATGAACTCCAGCTCGCTGCTCGCGCTGCTGCTCGGCTCGATGTTCGCCGCATCGGCCACGCTGTTCGCGACCGCCCGCCGGTTCCGGTTCGGCCGTAAGTAGATATACGGCATAGGTCGGTAACCACAGATACCGCTACCGCTCCACCGCCTGGGAGCGGTAGGCGATAGATGCTTTGCCCGTTCCGGGGGCGCGGCCCGGAGCGGGCAAAGCCATGTCCAGGCTCAGAGGGTGCTGCGGACACGGATGACCTTGCGTCGCAGCCGTACGTGCCGGCTCCCGTCGGGGTGCACCCGCACCCGCGCGAGCTCCCACTGGCCGTACTCTGCGTGTTCGGTCAGCAGTTGACGTGCGGCTTCGCGAGTGAGGTCGCGCGGAATGAAGATATCCATGTAGGAGTAGTCGAGCACAACGATTAGTCTCCAGGGTGAGTCAGGGCGCCATGCCGCTCGATGGGGCTTATTCTGCGTGCTTGTGGGTGGACCCGGAAGCTAGTGGGTAGCCCGGGGGAAGGAAATTTCCGCGAGTCGGGTTACCTTTCAGATCTATGCCGACTCCCGGCAGGGGGATTGCAAGCGAACAGTGAGGTAGGAAGCAGCGTGCCAGCCAAGAACGGCAGCTCCGGCGGAACACGCCTGGTGATCGTCGAGTCGCCCGCCAAGGCGAAGACGATCGAGAAATACCTCGGCGCCGGCTACACGGTCGAGTCCAGCATCGGCCACATCCGTGACCTGCCGGAGCGGGCCGACGACATCCCCGAGGCCTTCAAGAAGGAGTCGTGGGCACGCCTTGGCGTGAACGTCGAGCACGAGTTCGAGCCGCTGTACGTCGTCAACCCCGACAAGAAGGCGCAGGTCAGCAAGCTGCGTCAGCTGTTGAAGGGTGCTGACGAACTCTACCTGGCCACTGACGAGGACCGGGAGGGCGAGGCGATCGCCTGGCACCTGCGCGAGGTGCTCAAGCCGACCGTGCCCGTCCACCGCATGGTGTTCCACGAGATCACGCCGCAGGCCATCCGCGACGCCGTCGCGAACCCGCGCGACCTCAACCTCCGCCTGGTCGACGCCCAGGAGACCCGCCGCATCCTCGACCGGCTCTACGGCTACGAGGTCAGCCCGGTCCTGTGGAAGAAGGTCAAGCCGCGGCTGTCGGCCGGCCGGGTGCAGTCGGTGGCGACGCGGCTGGTGGTGGAGCGCGAGCGGGAGCGCATGGCGTTCACCTCCGCCCACTACTGGGACCTGCAGGCGCTGTTCGACTCGGGCAAGCCCGAGGAGCGGCCGCGTGACTTCACCGCGACGCTGACCTCGGTCGACGGCAGGAGGGTGGCCCAGGGGCGCGACTTCGCCAGCACCGGGCAGCTCAAGACGGCCGACGTGCTGCACCTGTCCGAGGCCGCCGCCGGTGAGCTGGCCGGCCGGCTCCAGGGCACGTCGTTCTCGGTCAGGTCCGTCGAGCGCAAGCCGTACACGCGCAAGCCGTACGCGCCGTTCCGGACGACCACATTGCAGCAGGAGGCCAGCCGGAAGCTGGGCTTCTCCGCCAAGTACACGATGCAGGTCGCCCAGCGGCTGTACGAGCAGGGTTTCATCACCTACATGCGTACCGACAGCATCACGCTGTCGGAGACCGCGATCGCCGCCGCCCGCTCGCAGGCCATCAAGCTCTACGGCGCCGCGTACGTGCCCGACAAGCCGCGCGTCTACACCAGCAAGGTCAAGAGCGCGCAGGAGGCCCACGAGGCGATCCGGCCCTCCGGCGAGGAGTTCCGCACGCCGGGCGAGACCGGGCTGTCCGGCGACATGTTCCGCCTCTACGAGCTGATCTGGCAGCGCACCGTCTCCTCGCAGATGAAGGACGCGGTCGGCGAGTCGATCAGCGTCAAGGTCGGCGGCCGTTCGGCTTCCGGCGAAGACGTCGAGTTCAGCGCCTCGGGCCGGACGATCACCTTCTACGGCTTCCTCAAGGCGTACGTGGAGGGGGCCGACGACCCCTCGACCGACCGCGACGACTCCGAGAAGCGGCTGCCCAACCTGGCCGAGGGCGACGCGCTGGCCGTGTCGCGGCTCGACGTGGCCGCCCACTCCACCAAGCCGCCGGCCCGCTACACCGAGGCCTCGCTGGTCAAGGAGCTGGAGGACCGCGAGATCGGGCGGCCCTCGACGTACGCGTCGATCATCGGCACGATCCTCGACCGCGGTTACGTGTTCAAGAAGGGCACCGCGCTGGTGCCGTCCTTCCTGGCCTTCGCCGTGGTCAACCTGCTTGAGCAGCATTTCGGCAACCTGGTCGACTACGACTTCACGGCCGAGATGGAGAAGGTGCTCGACGACATCGCCAACGACCGCGCCGAGCGGGTGCCGGAGCTGCAGCGGTTCTACTACGGCGCGGGCGACGGCGACGAGGGGCTGAAGGAGATGGTCACCGACCTCGGTGACATCGACGCCAAGGAGATCAGCTCGTTCCCGATCAGGGGGACGGACATCGTCCTGCGGGTCGGGCGTTACGGGCCGTACCTGGACAGAGACGGCGCTCGGGTCAACGTGCCCGAGGACACCACGCCCGACGAGCTGACGGCGGAGAAGGCCGAGGAGCTGTTCTCGCGGCCGACCGGCGACCGCGAGCTGGGGCGCGACCCCGTGAGCGGGCACATGGTCGTGGCCAAGGACGGGCGTTACGGGCCGTACGTGACGGAGATCCTGCCCGAGCCGGCCGAGGACGAGACGCCGAAGAAGCGGACGAAGAAGGCAGACGCCCCCAAGCCCCGCACCAGCTCCCTGTTCAAGACGATGTCGCTGGACACGATCACCCTCGACGACGCGCTCAAGCTGCTGGCCATCCCCCGGGTGGTGGGCGAGCTCGACGGCGAGGAGGTCGTGGCGCACAACGGGAAGTTCGGGCCGTACATCAAGAAGGGCACCGACTCCCGCTCGCTCACCTCGGAAGAGGACCTGCTGACGGTCACGATCGAGCAGGCCAAGGAGCTGTTCGCGCAGCCCAAGCAGCGCGGCCGGCGGGCCGCGGCGGCGGCGCCGCTGCGGGAGCTGGGCGACGATCCGGCGTCGAAGAAGCCGGTCGTGGTCAAGGAGGGGCGTTTCGGCCCTTACGTGACCGACGGCGAGACGAACGCGTCGCTGCGCAAGGGCGACACGGTCGAGGACATCACCATCGAACGGGCCGCCGAGCTGCTGGCCGAGCGCCGCGATCGGGCGCCCGCGCCGAAGAAGACCACCCGGAAGGCCCCGGCGAAGAAGACGACCGCGAAGAAGCCGGCGGCCAAATCGTAAGTAGCATCGACGTGTGATCGTGCTGGTCTTCGTCGCTCTCGTCGTGGTGGCGCACCTCTATCTGTGGCATCGGATGGTGCGCTCCGCGACCCGCCCCGGGCGCGTCCGCAAGGCGCTGACCTGGGGGCTGGTCGGGCTGGTCCTGCTCGTGGTGGCCGCGTTCGCCGGCACGCGGATGGAGCTGGGCAACTGGCTGGCCTGGCCGGGCTACCTCTGGGTGGCGCTGATGTTCTACCTCGTGGTGTTCCTGCTCGTGCTGGAGGTGCCGCGGGCCGTCGCGTCGATGATCATCCGCAGGGGCGAGCGCGGGTCGGTGGCGGTCAAGGAGCCGGTCCCGGTCGCGGCGGTGCCGTCCGCCGCCTCGCCGTCCGAGGTGACCGCTGAGCCCCCCGCTGAGCCCGCTCCCGCGACCGCGCCGCCCATGAGCAGGCGGCTCTTTTTGGGGCGCACCACCGCGGTGGTGGCCGGGGCCGGCGCGCTCGGCACGGTCGGTTACGGCATGACCAGCGCCCTGGGCGACCCGGTGCTGGAACCGGTGCGGGTCCGGTTGCCCAAGCTCGACCCGAGGCTGAACGGCCTGCGCTTCGCCGTGGTGAGCGACATCCACCTGGGCCCGCTCACGGGCGTCGGCCATACCGAGCGCATCGTCAGGATGATCAACGGCCTGCGTCCCGACGTGGTGGCCATCGTCGGCGACCTGGTGGACGGGTCCGTGGCCCAGTTGGGCGCCCTCGCCAAGCCGCTCAAAAGCCTTGAGTCCCGCTACGGGGCATATTTCGTGACCGGTAACCACGAGTACTACACCCAGAACGGCCCCCAGGAATGGATCGAGGAGCTCGACCAGCTCGGCGTTCGCTCGCTGCGTAACGAGCGCGTGGAGATCAGCCACCAGGGCGCCGTGCTCGACCTGGCCGGGGTCAACGACCTCAACGGCGCGGCCGTCGGCGACGGGCCCGACTTCGCCAAGGCGCTCGGCGGACGGACGCCCGGGCGCTCCACCGTGCTGCTCGCGCACCAGCCCGTCCAGGTGGACCAGGCGGCCGGCTACGGCGTCGACCTGCAGCTGTCGGGGCACACGCACGGCGGCCAGATCGCGCCGTTCAACCTGGTGGTGGGCCTGCAGCAGCCCGTCGTGTCGGGCCTGGCCACGGTCGACGGCGTGCAGGTTTACGTCACCAGGGGCGCCGGGTTCTGGGGGCCGCCGGTGCGGGTCGGCGCGCCGCCGGAGATCACTATGCTGGAGCTGCGCTCCTGACTTTGCGCGACGCGGTCGCCACGTGGCGTCATCTTGGCGTAGTATCCGAGCGGATACTCGCAGGAGGTGAGCATGGTTTCCTCCCCCGCCGAAGGGGCGCTGCGCCAGGCGGCTTCGCTCGCGCCCGACGTCGCCTTCTGGGCCCGGCGCGGCGGGCTGCTGTTCAGGCAGGCGCGCCACGCGGCGAGCATGAACCAGAAGGCGCTGGCCAGCAGGAGCGGCACCTCGCGCACCACGCTGTCGGCCTACGAGCACGGCAGGAAGTCGCCCACGCTGGAGACGGCCGGGCGCATCCTCGACGCGGCCGGGTTCCGGCTGGCTCTTGAGCCCAAGGTCGAGTTCGCCGTGAGGTCGGCGGGCGGGCGCAGCTTCCACGTCCCGAGCCGCCTGCGGCGGCTGCCGGTGGCCGCGGCCCTCGGCGTCCTGCGGTTCGGCGGCCGGGTCTACGACCTGGCCGATCGCGACCAGCGCCGGGCGGCCTACTCGGCGCTGCTGAGCGAGGGCGGCCCCGCCGACCTGCTCGACCACGTCGACGGCGCGCTGCTGGTCGAGCTCTGGGGCGAGCTGGCCCTGCCGGCCGCCGTCCGCGCCGCCTGGTCGCCTCTGGTGGAGGAGAACAGGCAAGAGGCCGGAGTAATGAATTGACGATGTTTTCGACGGCCTGTTCCATGCGGGTAACCTGCACGCCGACCCGCGAACGTAATACCCTCAGCCACGGACAAGCGGGTAATTCCGCGTTGTCTGCTGCCTTCCCATGTCCGGCCGACACCTGGATACGCTGAAATCATGACTGCCCCTAGGCGCGCCGCACATGTGCTGGCCCATGCGCCGTTCCGCCGGCTCTGGACGGCCATGTCGGTGTGCAGTCTGGGCGACTGGCTCAACATCCTGGCCCTGACCGCCCTCGCCGGAAACCTCAACCAGGGCGACTACCGCATGCAGTCGCTGGCGGTGGGCGGCGTGTTCATCGCCAAGATGTTGCCCGCCGTGCTGCTCGGGCCGCTGGCCGGGGTGTTCGCCGACCGGTTCGACCGGCGGCTGACCATGTTCACCGCGGACCTGGCCAGGTTCGCGGTCGTGTTGTCGATCCCGGTCATCGGCACCTACCAGTGGGTGATCGTCGCGACCGTCCTGGTCGAGTGCGTCAACCTGTTCTGGGTCCCGGCCAAGGACGCCACGGTGCCCAACCTGGTGCCCAAGGACCAGCTCGAATCCGCCAACCGGCTCAACCTGCTGGTCACCTACGGCAGCGCGCCGATCGCGGCCCTGCTGTTCGCCGCGCTGTCCCTGGCCGGCGACATGGGACGCAGCGTCCTGCCCCTGCTGAACGGCATGGACCCGACAGCTCCTGCGCTGATCGTCAACGCCCTGGCCTACCTGGTGTCGGCCTTCCTGATCTTCACGTTGCGCGGCATCCCCAAGCGCGACGGCGCGATCTCGACGCCCTCGGTGCTCAAGCAGGTCGTCGAGGGCTGGCGCTTCGTGGGCGGCAACCGGCTCGTGCGCGGCCTGATCATCGGCATGCTCGGCGCGTTCGCCGCGGGCGGGGCCGTGGTGGGCGTGGCGAAGATCTACGTGGTGGCCCTCGGCGGCGGCGACGCGGCCTACGGCGTCGTGTTCGGCGCGGTCTTCGTCGGCATGGCGCTGGGCATGTTCGCCGGCCTCAGGCTGCTGCGCGGGCTGTCGCGGCGGCGGCTGTTCGGCCTGGCCATCACCGTGGCCGGAGTGGTGCTCGTGGCCATCGCGCTGATCCACAACCTGCCGATCGTCGTCATGCTGACCGTGCTGCTCGGGGCGTGCGCGGGCATCGCGTGGATCATCGGCTACACCCTGATCGGGCTGGAGGTCGAAGACGCGCTGCGCGGGCGCACGTTCTCGTTCCTGCAGTCCACGGCGCGGGTCACCCTGCTGCTCGTGGTGGCGGTGGCCAACCCGCTGGCGGCGCTCTTCGGCGCCCACGAGTTCGGCCTCGGCGCCGTCGCCTACCGCTTCGACGGCACCAACCTGGTGCTGGTCATCGGCGGCGGGCTCGCGATGGCCGTCGGGATCCTGGCGCTGCGCCACATGGACGACAGGCAGGGCGTCTCGCTGTCGGCCGACCTGCTCGCGGCGGTGCGCGGCGAGCGTTACCCCGCCGAGCCGGCCGAGCACGTGCCGGGGCTGTTCATCGCGTTCGAGGGCGGCGAGGGCTCGGGCAAGACCACCCAGTCGCGGCTGATCGCCATCTGGCTGCGCGACCAGGGCTACGACGTGGTCCAGACGCGGGAGCCCGGCTCCACCAAGATCGGCATGCGGTTGCGGGCCATCCTGCTCGACGCGGCCGAGCGAGGTCTGTCGGCCCGGTCCGAGGCCCTGCTCTACGCGGCCGACCGGGCCGAGCACGTCGAGAAGGTGATCCGCCCGGCGCTCCACCGGGGCTCGCTGGTGATCAGTGACCGCTACGTCGACTCGTCCCTGGCCTACCAGGGCGCCGGCCGGGCGCTCGACCCCGAAGACGTGTCCAGGGTCAACGCGTGGGCGACGGGCGGCCTCGTACCGCATCTGACCGTGCTCATCGACACGCCGCCCGAGGTGGGGCTGACCCGGCTGGGCGGGGCGGCCGACCGTATCGAGTCCGAGCCTCTGGAGTTCCACCAGCGGGTGCGCAAGGAGTTCCGCGCGCTGGCCGCCGCCCACCCCGGCCGCTACCTGGTGGTCGACGGCACGATGCCGCCCGAGGTGCTGACCCGCCAGATCCAGGACCGCATCCGCGAGATCCTGCCCGACCCGGTGCCCCGGGAGTCCGAAGACGCCACGGGCACGATGCCCGCGATCCGCGACTAGCCTTACGCCGTGACAGTTTTCGATGACCTCGTCGGGCAGGACCAGGCGATCTCCGTGCTGTCGCGGGCCGCTGCGGCGGCCGGCGAGGCCGTCAAGGGCGGTCGCGGCGCCGGCATGACGCACGCCTGGCTGTTCACCGGCCCGCCCGGCTCGGGCCGGGAGGAGGCCGCGCGGGCCTTCGCCGCCGCGCTGCTGTGCCCCGACGCCGGTTGCGGCCACTGCGACCAGTGCCACCAGGTGCTCATCGGCTCCCACCCCGACCTGGAGTCCGTACGTCCTGAGGGCCTGTCCTACAGCGTCAAGCAGACCCGCGAGCTCATCCTGCGGGCCGCGGGCGCCCCCACCCAGGGCCGCTGGCGGGTCATCCTGTTCGAGGACGCCGACCGCGCCACGGAGTCGGCGGCCAACGCCCTGCTCAAGGCCATCGAGGAGCCGCCGCCGCGCACGGTCTGGCTGCTGTGCGCGCCCGCTCCCGACGACCTCATGATCACCATCAGGTCGCGCTGCCGCCAGGTCACGCTGACCACGCCGTCCACCGAGGCCGTCGCGCACGTGCTGGCCACCCGCGACAGCGTGCCGTGGGAGACCGCCGCGTTCGCCGCGCGGGCCGCGCAGGGGCACATCAGCAGGGCGCGATCACTGGCCCTCGACGAGGGCGCCCGCCACCGGCGGGAGGCCGTGCTCGGCATCCCGCGCTCGCTGACCGGGGTGGGCGAGTGCGTGTCCGCCGCCGAACGCCTGGTCAAGACGGCCGAGGAAGAGGCCGCGGCGGCCACGGCGGCGCTCAACGAGAACGAGACGGCCGAGCTGCGCAAGATCTACGGCGAGGGCTCCACGGGCAAGGGGCTCAACCGGGGGCTGGTGCGCGGCGGGGCGGGCGCCCTCAAGGAGCTGGAGGACCGGCAGAAGTCCCGGGCCACTCGCATCAAACGGGACTCTCTCGACGCCGCGCTGCTGGAGCTGGTGTCGTTCTACCGCGACGTGCTGGCCATGCAGTTCGGGGCGGGGGTGGAGCTGGCCAACGACGACATCCGGTTCGATCTCGACCAGCTCGCCAGGTCGTCCACGCCGGAGGAGACGCTGCGGCGGATCGACGCGATCATGCGGTGCCGGGAGCGGCTGGGGGCCAACGTCAATCCGCAGATCGCGGTGGAGGCGATGATGTTGTCGCTGCGCGGGGCGGCCTGAGCTGATCCCGGCCGCCGCCTGTGGCGGCTGCGCCGGTTGTTCGAGGCTTCGCCTGCGGTGGCTTTCCTTGGGGGTCCGGCTGCGGTGACCTGCGGTTTCCGCCTTCTCGCTTGTCGGGAGAGCGAAAAGATAGCTGGGTGACCGGAGCAGCAAGTGAGCCCGCCAAGCGTCTCTGTAGCGTGGAAGTCGAACTGCTCTCCCAACAACAGGCCCTGGCGCGGCAACGGGTCGATGTGGCATCGATCTTCGCCGAGCATCATGTGGGCCTCGTGCGGCTCGCCCTGATCATGGTCGGCGATCAGGCCACTGCCGAAGACGTCGTACAGGAGGCGTTCGCACGTACGCACGCCAACCGGGCCCGGCTGCGGGATGCCGACAAGGCGCTGGCCTATGTGCGTTCCGCCGTGCTCAACGGGTGCCGGTCCGTCCTGCGCAGGCGGGCGACGGTGTTCCGGCGGCCGGTGCCCTACGAGCCGCCGGTCTGGTCGGCGGAGAGCGCCGCGCTGCTGGGCGAGGAACGGCGGGAGGTGCTGCTCGCCCTGCGGGAGCTGCCGCGCAGGCAGCGTGAGGCGCTGACCCTGCGCTACTACTTCGACCTGTCCGACCAGGAGGTCGCCGCGACCATGGGCGTCAACGCGAGCACGGCCAGGTCCACGATCGCGCGAGGGCTCGCCGCCCTCGGCCGGGCGCTTGGGGAGGAATCATGAACAGCCCGATGGAAGACCGGCTTCGTGCCGCGCTCGTCGAGGCCGGCGCGACCGTCGACACCGGCGCGCTCAAGCCGTTGCGCACGCCCGAGCGGCGCCGGAGCCGGGTGGATCTCCGGCTGGTGAGCGCGGCCGTGGCGGTGGTGCTCGCGGGGGCGACGACCGCCGTCTGGCTGGGCGTGCGGGGTGACGAGCACGTGGCGACGCTGGCCGGCCCCACCGGCGGTCAGGCCGATGCGCAGGAGTTGACGATCTTCCTCTGTTCGAGGTCGGCCAGCGGGAAGGCGCCGTCCTGTCAGGGGCAGGGCGTCACGATTGAGCAGAAGAAGGCGATCCAGGAGGCGGCGGAGAAGGTCCCCGGCTTCACCTCGGGCCTGTATGTGGACCAGGCCGAAGCCTTCGAGAGCTTTCGGCGCGATTTCGCGCACAACCAGCGGCTGCTCGACGCGGTGACGGTCGACGACCTGCGGGCCTCGTTCCGGGTGCAGCTTGCGCCCGGCACGGATCCGGCGCGGGTGAAGCAGGCACTCAGCCCGCTCCCGGGGGTCGAGGACATCGACCTGGTGCCCTCCGCCGCTTCCCTTCCGTCGTCCGACACCCAGGTCAGCGTCTTCCTCTGCCAGGACGGTTCGGGGCTGCCCGCCTGCGGTGCCGTACGCGCACCGGACGACGACAAGGTCATGAAGGACGGCAAGGGAGCCACGACCAGGCAGAAGAACGAGATCTCCGCACTCCTGCGGGCGTCCAAGCAGGTCAAGTCCATCCGCTTCGAGGACCGGTCGACGGCGTACGAGAACTTCAAACGCAGCTACAAGGACAACGAGGCACTGTTCGCGGCCACCAGGGTGGAGGACATGCCGGAGTCGTACCGGTTGCAGATGAGATCGGAGCGCGACGACTGGGGTCCGCTGCTCAAGGCCCTGAGACGGCAGGGAGGTGTCGCGTCCGTCCTCGACCACCGTTGCGCGGTCGACGCGGCTCTGGCCATGGCCCGCTACCGGGTCTCGCTGCCGAAGGGCCAGGACTGCCGGACGGGCGGCTGAATCAAGATCGGGGCCGGTGCCCCTCACGCTCACCGGGCGGACACACGTAGTGTGGCAACGGAAGGCCCTAACAACCCCCGAGGCCGTCAGGGAGGCGAGCTCTAGCCCATGGGAATGATCATGGCCGTGAGCTTCACACGCTACGGGAGGCTCTACTACCTCGATCCGGGCGGGCACACCTTCAAGGTCGGCGACAAGGTGCTGGTGCCGACCGACTCGGGGCCCGAGGTGGCGGAGTGTGTGTGGGCGCCGCAGTACACGAGCGAGGACATCGACGGTCTGCCCGTGTGCGAGGGGCCGGCGGGCGAGGAACACCTCTCGCGTGACGAGTCCAACAAACGCCGCAGGGCCGAGGCCCGCAGCGTGTCCAAGAAGCTGATCAAACGGCACACGCTGCCGATGAAGGTCGTCGGCATCGACTATCTCGACCAGGACAACGTCTACACCGTCTACTTCTCGGCCCCTCACCGGGTCGACTTCCGGGCCTTGGTCCGCGACCTGGCCCGTAACCTGCGGGCCAGGGTCGAGCTACGGCAGATCGGCCCCAGGGACGAGGCACGGCTGCAGGGCGGCATCGGCCCCTGTGGCCGTGACCTGTGCTGCGCCACGTTCCTGAAGGACTTCGAGCCCGTGTCCGTGCGCATGGCCAAAGACCAGGACCTGCCGGTCAACCCGCTGCGCATCGCGGGGGCTTGCGGGCGGCTCATGTGCTGCCTGAAGTACGAGCACCCGTTGTACGTCGAGAGCCGGTACAGAATGCCTCGCGCGGGCAGCAGGGTGAGCACGCCTCAGGGCGACGGGGTCGTCACCGGGCACAACGTCCCCGCCGACACGGTGACGGTGCGCCTGGACGACGGCGGAAGGCGCTGCGCGTGCCCTTCGGCGTCGGTGTGTTCACCCCGCATCCAGCACGACACGATGTACGGCACCCGGGAGGAATCGCCCGACCACAAGCCTTCCGGCGGGGAGGACGGTTAGACACTCATCCGGCTTCGGTGCAGGTGACGCTCATGGGCGCGCCGGCAACAGGCTCTGACTGCTCTCCCTAAGGTGACGGGGAGGCTGTGGGGGCTACAGCGCGAGGGGGCATGGCTGTCGAGGCTCCATGCGGCCCCTCGTGCACCCCGGGCGTTCTGATGAGGCTTACTGGGGCAAGCGCACGAGCTCACAGCAGCCCCACTCAAGACGCCAACCCGCTGGCGCAGCCGCCCTCGCGGAAGTGCCACTCCCAGCCGCCCGAAGCGTGATCTTCTGACGCCTGTCTGAGCGGGAGCTTGCGGAGCTCGTTCGAAGTGGCGGAGTTAGCCATTCGCCTCGCCGGTGCCCCTGGCTCGCCGCGCGTCCTGGCATGGCCTGGGGGTGCGGGGTGCTGTTCAGCGAGGGGGACAAGCCGGTCAGGTGGTAGATGCGGGGGTGGAGCGGCTGGTCGTCGTACGTTGGGTGCGTCACTTCCGTGTATGGCGCGGATCGGGTCGCAGGCTTCGTGGGGCGAACTTTCAGAGGGTTGATGTTCGTGCGCCTGGGGTGAGGGCCGGGTCATCGGAGGTGAGGTCTAGATCTCTGGAGAGTCATGAAGAATCCGGTGCAGTCGAGCGAGGGCGTGCCCGCAGTGCAGGTGATGCTCTCGCCTGCCAACGTCTGGCGTGCCGGGCTTGCCATGGCGGCCGTCGTCGCGGTGGCGTTCTTCGTCCGGTTCGTGATCACGGACGCGGGTGCGCTGATCGCCATGCTGGTGATGGCGTGGTTCCTCTCGCTGGCCATGGAGCCCGCCGTGCGGCGCATGTCGCGGCACATGCCCCGAGGCAGAGCGACGCTGCTGGTGATGACGCTGTTCATCCTGGCTTTCGTGATCTTCATGCTGCTGTTCGGCAGCATGTTCGTGCAGCAGGTCGCGGTGCTGCTGAAGGCTCTGCCCGACGTCATCGCGGGCGTGGTCGAGTGGGTCAACGCCCGTCTCGGCACCCGTTATGAGATCTCCGACATCCTCAAGTCCATCAAACTCACCCCGCAGCAGGCGGCCGAGTACGCGCAGGGCGCGCTCGGCGGGGTGCTGGGTCTGCTGGGCACGGTGACCGGAACGCTGTTCAACCTGTTCACCCTGGCGCTGCTGACGTTCTACTTCTCGGCCGACGGGCCGAGGCTGCGCCGGTGGCTCGCGCAGCTGCTGCCGGGCCGGCTCCAGCAGGTCTTCATCAGCGTCTGGGACGTCTCCACGATCAAAACGGGTGGATACGTCTCCTCCCGGCTCATCCTGGCCGCCATCAACGGCACGGCGTCGGCCCTGGTGTTCCTGCTGCTGGGCATGCCCTCCTGGCTGGCCCTCGGTGCGTGGACGGGGCTGGTCGCCCAGCTCGTGCCCACCATCGGCACCTACATCTCCATCGCCCTGCCGGTGGTGGTGGGACTGGTCTCGTCGCGTCCCTGGATCGGAGTGGCGGCGCTGGCCTGGGGCATCGTGTACCAGCAGGTGGAGAACCTGACGCTGGAGCCGAAGATCAGCTCGCGGGCGGTGGACATCCATCCCGGGGTGTCCTTCGCCGCAGTGATCGCGGGGGCGTCGCTGTTCGGCGCGATGGGCGCGCTGCTGGCCATCCCCATCGTGGCCATGCTGCTGTCGCTGATCGACACGTTCGCCACTCGTCAGGAGCTGCGGGAGGCCATGGCCGCCGAGTCGGCGCCGCCGAAGGGCGAAGGCGGGGAAGCGTCCTCGAAGGGCGGTTCCGGCTCGCCGCCGCCGAAGTGACGTGGGTCCGTGCGGATGGACGATCGTTCCGGCGGCGGTGCCGGGCGGAGACCGCGCCGGGCCCTCCGGCCGGTGTGCACGTGCGACGGTACGGGCGGTGGCCGGTCAGCCGCGGGGATAGCCGGGGATCTGGCGACGTTGGCTCGCGGTGCCGATCCAGTGGAAGAGGTCCAGCGCGACCGATACGGCGATCCAGAACCAGTCGGCTCCTCGCAGTCCGACGCCGGGCACGTAAAGGATCACGTACATCAGCGTGGTGAACGGCAGGAAGATCAGGCCGAGGAGAGGCCAGATCCACGTGTCGAAGGCGGCGCTGACCAGAGCGGGCCGCGCCACCCAGATGATGAACACGGCAAGTCGCGGAAAGAGGCCCGCGAAGATCGCGAACAGACATCCCATGGCGGCCCACGTCCCTCCATCACGCCTCGCCGGAAGGTAGGCGAAGTGGATGGTCCCCGCAGTCGGGGCTGCTCATCCTCGACGTTGTGCATGGAAAGTCCCTTTTTCTCGGCGCGCTGAGGGTTGTTTTCGTAGAACGCCCAGATTTGTCCGAGGGGAATCTTTGCCATGTCGCGGTGGCCGCCCGATCGGGAACAGGGGATCAGAAGCATGGACGGCGGCTTAGCCGGGCGATGCCGTCCTGTGTGCCGCGATGCGGCTGTTGCGGGTCTTCCACGGAGGACGCTGGACACCGGAAAGCCGGTCACGGACCTGTTCCGGCGGCGGCCCGCACTGCCTTCCGGGGCATCCGCAGCTGCTCGTCGATGCAACCGATCAGGAGGAACAAGCCCAATGAGCCATCTCATCGCGATCTCCTATCCCGCCCTCAGCGCCGCCATCGCCGTCCGTGACCGCCTTGCCGACCTGAAACGGCAGAACCACGGATCGGTGGCGCGTACGGCTGTCCTTCGCGGACGGCGCGGCGGCGACGCGCCCGGTCCCGCCGCGTGAGCCCGACGCACCCGCTCTGCCGTTCGAGCGCACTGCACCTGCTCTGCCGCATGAGCGCGGTGGATTCGCCCCGCCGCGTGGGCGCGGCGCGTCCGCCTCACCGCGTGCGCGCAGCGCGCGTCGCGTGGGCTGGGCGCGGTCGCTTTCGTCGCGAGGGTGAGAGTTGAGCGCCCTTTGTTGAGAGATGGTCAGGTAACCACCGAGAGAGGTCGTCATGGGGAAGGTGCCCGATCCGGCCGACGGTCATCGGTCGCCGGCCGATGGCGCCCACAGGGACTACACCGGTGCGGTCTACGGATCGCTGCTCGCCGCCTCCGTGGTGGCCGGTGCCGCGTCGCTCGGCAGGTTCCCGCGTCTGGAGATGATCGTCTTGCTGCTGGGGACCAGCGCGGTGTTCTGGGCGGCTCATGTCCACGCCCGCCTGTTCGGCGCCCGTACCGTCTTCCAGAGCATGAGCGTGGCCGACATCCGCCGGGCCTGCGCCGAGGAGTGGCCGATCGTCACGGCGGCCGTTCCGCCGGCCGTCGCCGTGGCCGTCGGGCCGCTGCTGGGCCTCGAAGCGCGGGGCACCGCCTGGCTGGCCCTCGGGGTCGCGGTGGCCGGGCAGGTCGGCTGGTCGGCCGCGGCGGCCGTGGGGATCGGCGCCTCCTCCCGCATGGTGCTGGTCACGAGCGTGATCAATCTGCTGCTCGGGCTGGTGATCGTGGTGCTGAAGGCCGCGTTCCACCATTGACCGGACGCCCGCCGGCACGGCCGCCCCGACCGCAGAGGCGGCCGGGCATCCGTGGCGGCGACCACCCGGGAGGCGGCCGGCCATCCGTGGCGACCACCCCGGGGGTGGCCGGCGGGGAGGCGGTTACCACGGAGGCGGCGAACATCGAGGTGGTCATGTGCAGGTGGATGATGTGCCGCGGTGATCTCGTCCTTGAAAGGGCCGGCGCCGGTTCGTACGGCGAAGGCCCCGACCCCGTAGCCACCGATCGACCTCAGCGAGCGCGATGGCAGGGTGGACCATGACCGGACCCGCAGCCCCCGGGAATTCGGCCGCCTTCGCGAAGAGCCCGCTGGCCCCGCTGGCCCTCGCCCAGTTCATCTGTAGCTTCGCCGGCTCGAACATGAACGTGATGATCAACGACATCGGCCGGGACCTGAACACCACGGTCAAGGGCGTGCAGAGCACGATCACGCTGTTCCTGTTGATCATGGCCGTGCTGATGATCCCGTGCAGCAAGCTGACCGATCGCTGGGGTCGCAAGAAGTGTTTCCTCGCGGGCCTCACCCTGTACGGGATAGGCGCTCTGACCAGCGCGATCTCGCCCAGCCTCGCGGTGCTGATCCTCGGCAACTCGGTCCTGGAAGGGGTGGGGACCGCGTTGCTGATCCCGCCCGTCTACATTCTGGCGACGATGGCCTTCGACGATCTGCGGTCGCGGGCCCGCGCCTTCGGCCTGATCAGCGGGCTGGGGGGTGTCGGCGCGGCCGCGGGCCCGCTGATCGGCGGTTTCATCGCGACGGCGATCACCTGGCGTGCCGCGTTCGTCTTCCAGGCAGCGGTGGTCGCGGTGATCGTCTTCCTCAGCCGCCGGATCGCCGACCCGGTGCCGCCGGATCCGAGCCGGCCCTTCGACGCCGCCGGCGCGGTCCTGTCGGCCGTCGGCATGTTCTGCGTGGTGTTCGGGATCCTCCAGGCCGGCAAGAACGCCGTGCTGATGACGGTGTTCCTCGTCGCCGGAGCAGTCTTCCTGATCTGGTTCTTCCTGCACATCCGGGCCCGGGAACGCGCCGGGAAGGAGCCGTTGCTCACGACCAGGCTGTTCCGGAACCGTACGTCCGATCTCGGCCTCGTCACCCAGAACATGCAATGGCTGGTCCTCATGGGGACGTCCTTCGTCGTCGCGGTCTTCCTGCAGAAGGTCCGCGGGTACAACGCCATCCAGACGGGGGTCGTCTTCACCGCGGCGACCGCGGGGATTCTGGTGAGCTCCCTGGCGGCGGAGCGGCTCGCCAGGAAGCACTCCCAGAAGAGCCTGATCTCGGCGGGTTTCGCCATGACCGTGGCCGGGATCGCCGTCCTGCTCGCCCTGGTCGAGGCGTCGTCGCGGGTCGTCGCCTTCGTACCGGGGCTGTTGTTGATCGGGCTGGGCGTGGGCGTGATGCTCACGCCGTCGGTCAACGTCGTGCAGTCCAGCTTTCCCGAGGAGCAGCAGGGCGAGATCTCCGGATTGTCGCGCAGCGTGTCCAATCTCGGCTCGTCGTTCGGAACGGCGATCGCCGGCACGATCCTCATCTCCGGGCTGGCCGAGGGGAACCGCTCCTACGCCCTCGCCATGATCGCGCTTGCGATCTTCGCCCTGGTGGGCCTGGCCGCCGCGATCCGGCTCCCCTCCAACCCCCGGTGAGCTCCGGGGACGTCGTGTGCGGTCTACCGGCCACCCGGTTCGGCACGGTCGAGTTGCTCGTCGAGGGCGATGGCCGCGGCGATGAGCGCCAGATGGGTGAACGCCTGCGGGAAGTTGCCGAGCTGCGCGCCAGACGGGCCGATCTCCTCGGCGAACAGGCCGACGTGGTTGGCGTAGGTGAGCATCTTCTCGAAGGCGTAACGGGCCTGCTGCAGCCGTCCGGCGCGGGCCAGGGCCTCGACGTAGAGGAAGCTGCACAGGTTGAACGTCCCCTCCGAACCGCGCAGGCCGTCGGGGGACGCGGCGGGGTCGTAGCGGTAGACGAGGCTGTCGCTGACCAGCTCCTCGTCGATGGCGTCCAGGGTGCTCAGCCAGGCCGGGTCGCGGGGGGAGATGAACCCGACCCGGGGCATGAGCAGCAGCGAGGCGTCCAGCACGTCGGTGCTGTAGTGCTGGACGAAGGCCTGCCGGTCCGGGCTCCAGCCGCGGTCCATGATCTGGTTGAAGACGGCGTCCCGGACGCTCATCCAGCGCACGAGGTCGGCCGGACGCGAGTGGGTGGTGGCCATCCGGATGCCGCGATCGAAGGCGACCCAGGTCATCAGCCGGCTGTAGGTGAAGTTCTGGCGCCCGCCGCGGGTCTCCCAGATGCCTTCGTCGGGACGGTCCCACGTGTCTGCCAGCCAGTCGAGCAGCCCGGCGAAGGACCGCCAGCCGCGGATGCCGCCGATCTCCTGGGCCTGGGCCAGGGCGTCGGCGACTTCGCCGTAGATGTCGAGCTGGAGTTGATCGGAGGCGGCGTTTCCGGCCCGTACCGGGCGGGACTGCCGGTATCCCTCCAGATGGTCGAGCACTTCCTCGGTCAGATGGGGATCGCCGTCGATCCGGTACATGATCTGCAGCGGCTCGCCGGAGGCGCGGCCGGCGAGGAGCCGCTCGTGCAGCCACGTACGGAACGCCTGGGCCTCCTCGACGAAGCCGAGGCCGATCAGGGCCCGGACGGACAGGGAGGCGTCGCGGACCCAGGTGTAGCGGTAGTCCCAGTTGCGCTCGCCGCCGATCTGCTCCGGCAGCCCCATCGTGGCGGCGGCGATCGGGGCGCCGGTGGGCGCGTACGTGAGGAGCTTGAGAGTGATCGCCGACCGGTTCACCATGTCACGCCAGCGCCCCCGGTACCGGGACGCGCGCAGCCAGCCGTGCCAGAAGGCGCGGCAGGCCTCGAAGCTGTCGCGTATCCCGGCGGCGGTCACGGGCGGCACGGCCTGGTCATCGCCGCTGCAACTGGTCAGGACGATCGCGGCGGTCTGGCCGGCGTGGAGGGTGAAGTCCGCGACGATGTCCTCACCGTCAGGGCGCAGGGCCACAGGGCCGGCGGCCTGCAGGTGGAGGCTTGTGCCGGGGCCCTGGAAGACCGCTGATCCGGCGTCGCCGAGCGCGAGGGTGTGCGGCGCCCGCCCGTAGTCGAAGCGGGGACGGCAGGCGAAGACGAAGGGCAGGCTCCCGCGGACCACCCGCACGAACCGCACCAGGCGGTGCCGGCCGGAAGGGGTGCTGGACGTGTTCGGCTCCATGAAGTCGGCGACCTCGCCGACGCCGCCGGAGGCCATGAAGCGGGTGACGAGGACGGCGGTGTCCGGCAGGTAGAGCTGCCGCACGGCCGCCTCGTCGCTGCCCCCCATGTCGGCGGCCAGCCGGCAGTGGCCTCCGCGCCCGCTGTCGAGGATGGACGCGAAAAGGCTCGGGGAGTCGAACCGGGGCGTGCACCACCAGTCGATGGTGCCGTCGCTGGAGACGAGCGCGGCGGTCTGCAGGTCTCCGATCATGCCGTGGTCTGCGATCTGCGGGTAGCCGTTCATCGATGCCTCCGTTGTTCGCCGGACATACCGGACGACTGCCTCCGGACGGGTCGACCGAACGACCGTCACCGGGGGGACGGAGCAGCCTTTTCAGGCTAACTCCTGGCATCACAGGAAGTCATCCGGGGTGACGCGGTGTGTCCCTCCTGCCGCGATCGCCGGACGGCGTCCAGGGGGTGTGCCCGCGCCGTCGGTGGTTGGCTGGTGTGGTGCGCAACCATTGCTCGTGGGGAGCCCTGCCGACCATGCCGGGTTCGTCTCGGTACGGGTCCGCGGAGAGGCGGGCGTACGAGCCCATGGGCCCGCCGTCCGGCGCCACCGATGGGCCGATGGCGAGCGGGCGGGCGTGGAGAAGCCGGAGACGCCGGAGACGCGGCGGGGGCCGGTGGGCACGGCGGCTGCGCCGCGTCGTGGCCGGGGTCGCGGTGCCGGTGGTGCTTCTCGCCGGTGGGTGTGGCCGTCCTGAGGAGCGGGCGGGGCGGGGGATCGGCTGGTCGGGCTGCGGGGACGGCTTCGAGTGCGGGACGTTGCGGGTGCCGCTCGACCACGACCGTCCCGACGGTGAGTCGCTTGGGCTGGCGGTCGTCCGGCTGCCCGCCACGGGCGACCGGATCGGCTCACTGGTGGTGAACCCGGGCGGTCCGGGGGCGTCCGGGGTCGAGTACGCCAGGGCCGCCCGGCTGGTGGTAGGTGAGAAGGTACGGGAGCGGTTCGACGTCGTCGGGTTCGACCCGCGCGGGGTCGGCCGGTCGGCGCCGGTCGAGTGTCTCGACGACGAAGCTCTCGACGCGTTCGTCGCCATGGACACCACCCCCGACACCCTTGAGGAGCGGGGTGCGCTGGAGGCCGCGGCGCGGCGGTTCGCGGACGGCTGCCGGAAGCGCTCCGGCCGGCTCCTGCCCCACCTGGGCACCATGGACGTGGCCCGCGACCTGGACCTGCTGCGCCAGGCCCTGGGCGACCAGAAGCTGACCTATCTCGGCAAGTCCTACGGCACCTTTCTCGGGGCCGTCTATGCCGACCTGTTCCCCGGCAACGTGCGCGCCCTCGCCCTGGACGGCGCCCTCGACCCGGCCGGCCCGCGGATGCTGGTGAACACCGAGCAGGCCGTGGGGTTCGAGGCGGCACTGCGCGCGTACGTCCAGGACTGCCTGGGCGACCGCGACTGCCCGCTGGCCGGCCGGACGGCCGAGGAGGCGATGGACGAGGTCGGGGCCCTGATCCGCCGTGCCGACACCCGGCCCCTGGCAGGCGGCGGCCGGCTGGTCACCGAGGCGCTGGCGACCCTCGGCGCGCTGACGCCGCTCTACGACCGCGCCTCCTGGCCGGAACTCACCGAGGCGCTACGCCGGGCGCTGCACGGCGACGGCTCACTCCTGCTGCACAACGCCGACCAGCTCGCGGGCCGGCAGGACGACGGCACCTACTCCAACCAGCTCGCGGCCAACCTGGCGGTGAACTGCGTAGACGGACCGTATCCGGCCACGGCTGCGGCCTTCGCGGAGGATGCGGCGGAGGCGTCCAGGAAGGCGCCCCGGTTCGGGCCGTACATCGTGTGGTCGTCCCTGCCGTGCGCGTTCTGGCCGGCTCGGCCCACCTTCTCGCCGCATCGCCTGACCGCCGCCGGAGCCCCTCCGATCCTGGTCGTCGGTACGGAACGGGACCCGGCGACGCCGTACGGGTGGGCTCGGGCGCTGGCCGGTGGCCTGCGGTCCGGCGTCCTGCTCAGCTACGACGGCGACGGGCACACCGCGTACGGGAACGGCTCCCCATGCGTGGACGACGCCGTGGACCGGTATCTCGTGGAGGGGGTGCCGCCGAAGGATGGCGCGATCTGTCCGGGCATCCGGTGATCAGGAGGAGCAAGAACCCTTCGATCTCCTGTAGACTCTTTCAAGCCGTACAGGCACGCCGCCTTAGCTCAGTCGGCCAGAGCACTTCACTCGTAATGAAGGGGTCTGGGGTTCGAATCCCCAAGGCGGCTCCCAGTTCAAAGGCCCTTCCGGATGATCCGGGAGGGCCTTTTGCGTGGGCGTACAGCCGCGGGGAACGGGTCACTACTCGAAGAGGTCCTGGCCCTCGCGGCCCGAGGGGTCCATGCCGAGCAGGTCCTCATGGAGCGATCGGACCGCGCGGCCGGTGAGTTCGCCCGTCGCTGTGGTCTCCATCAGTCGCCGGCCAGGAGAGTTGTCAGGCGCTTCGTCGTCCTGGCCGTGGGCGGTGAGGCGGTACAGCAGGCCGAAGACCGCTTCATAGGCCGAGGCGCGCGCGAGCCGGGCGAGGTCGTCGCGGTCGGCGCCGTTCGAGAGCAGGCGGGTCGCCGCCGGAACGGTCTCCAACGATCCGGGAGCGGCCCAGCCGTCGATCAGTTCGGGCCAGATGCTTCTCAACGCCAGGAAGCGAGCGAGTTGGGGGACGTTCTCCGTGATCTCCGCAAGCGCCCAGCCCTCGGGGTCGTCGGCTCCGAGGGCTGCGAAACGAGCTTGCAACTCGACCACTGCATCGCGGTCCACGCCATCCATCCTGACATCTCACCACAGCGTCATGGAAAGGCCCCGAGGGTGATTCCTGGGGCCTTTCCCCCAGGGGGCGAGGTGGACGGCGACGCCCAGCGACATGGTGATCACCTGAGCCTGCTGCACCACCCGCGGCGCCCCTCCAGCACGGGTGCGCCTGCATGCGCTGCCCGATGCCGAACGTCGATCCCAGGGCGTGTCGATCGGCTCTACGCCCGCTCGGCGAGGATGTGGCTCAGAGCCGCAACGCGTCGATAGGGATCTGTGGCGCCGGCTTGTTCCTCGCAGTCCAGCAGCGCGGCCAGAGCCTGGTCGTCGGGGAGTTCCGCGTCGGCCGGCGCGGTGTCGGTGAACACGCGCACGCCGTACCAGGCGCGTACCTTCAGCCGCCGGTCGGCGAGCGCGGCGGTCAGGGCCTCCAGGCGGTCGGCGCGTGCCGTGACGCCGATGCGGTTGTCGTACGTCAGTTCCCGGAAGGCTCCCTGCGCTGTGGCCCAGTCGCCGAGCAGGCCCGGCCGCATCGCCAAGGCGTCCCCGTTGCGGACCAGCAAAGACGCCATGCCCCCGGGGGCCAACAGCCGCGCCAGATCATCCAGCAACGGCCCGGGGTCGGCGAAGTACATCAGAACGCCATGGCACAGCACGACGTCGAAGCTCTCGGGCCGGAACAAGCTCGCGAGGTCCCGTACGTCGCCCTGGCGGATCCGCACGCGCTCCCGGACGCACTCGGGCTCGTCCGCCAGAGCATGTTGAAGGTCGCCAAGGAGTGCCGCCGAGGAGTCCAGCCCGGTCGCGTCGTGTCCGCGCCGGGCCAGCCGCAGCAACTGGGTTCCCTGGCCGCAGCCCACGTCCAGAACGCGCTGCGGCACCGCATCGGGCAGGTGAGCCGCCAACTGCCGGGCCACCAGCTCCTGGCGGACGATCTGCCGGAGTGTCCCCAGGCGAGCTCGCCACTCCTGCTCGCCGGCCGCGAAGCCAGAAGTCATCGCGCCTCCCTCTGCATGCCACCAGACCCGCGGCGAGCCTATGACGTCGTGGTTCCAGGTCGAATGCCGGGGGAAGGGGAGTGTAAACGGAAGGTGATTGATCGAACACCCTGAGTTGCGACATGGTGCATGAGCCCTGTTCAACGCACCCTCGGAGGGACACTCATGCTGGTTCGTCGCCTTCTGTCTGGAGCCGTCCTCGTCGTCACCGCCAGTGCGGGTCTCGTTCTGCCTGCCGCGGCTGCCGCTCCGAACCCCATGTGCATCGACGTCACCAACGACCGTGGCAACGGGGTCCGGATCTACCAGTGGGAGTGTCAGAGCAACAACAACAATCAGAGGTTCGTGATCGACGGGGGTCAGATCAAGATCAAGGACACTCTGGGGACGTCGCGGCCGATGTGTGTGGATGTCACCAACGATCGCGGTAACGGGGTCCGGATCTATCAGTGGGAGTGTCAGAGCAACAACAACAATCAGAGGTTCGTGATCGACGGGGGTCAGATCAAGATCAAGGACACTCTGGGGACGTCGCGGCCGATC
>NZ_JBITLU010000009.1:222148-276712 GCF_044465525.1 Nonomuraea sp. NPDC049646
TGTGTGTGGATGTCACCAATGATCGCGGTAACGGGGTCCGGATCTATCAGTGGGAGTGTCAGGCCAACAACAACAATCAGAGGTTCGTGATCGACGGGGGTCAGATCAAGATCAAGGACACTCTGGGCTGAGCCGGTGGGTCGGTGGCGGGGGCCGGTCCGCGGTGAGCGGGCGGGCCCCCGCCGTCCTTGTGTCGGACATCGGCCCCCGCTCGCCCTGTGCCGCGGGCCGTGGCGGGGCCGGAGGTCAGGCGGTGGCGTCGCGGGCGAGGGGGGTGAAGTCCTGGACGAGGGGGGTGAAGTTCCGGACGAGGGTGACGAAGTCGTCGGGGCGTTCGGCGCTGGAGACGTGGCCGGTGTCGAGTTCGAGGTACGAGCTGCCGGGGATGGCGGCGTGGAGCTCGCGGGAGTTCTCCACCGGGATCAGGCCGTCGCGGGCGGCGCCGACGACCAGCGTGGGGGCCTTGACGCCGGGCAGCAGGCGGCGGAGGTCGACGCGGCGGCCGAGGTCGATCTGGCGCAGGCGGTTGGGGTGCGGCTGGAAGTACGTCGCCCGGCTCTCCAGGTCCTCGGGGGAAAGGGAGTTGAGGTAGCGGGGGCTGAAGGCGGTCAGCATGGAGAAGCGGGCGAAGGCGTCCGGGTTGCCGGCCAGGCCGAGCCAGGTCTGCAGGGCGGTGCGCAGGTAGGCGTCCTCGGTGTGGGCCCAGCCGGAGACCGGGATCAGGCGGCGGACGAGTTCGGGGCGGGTGGCGGCGAGGGACAGGACGACCACCGCGCCCAGGGAGAAGCCGAGCAGATCCACGGGGGCCTTGCCGAAGTCCTCGATGACGGCCGCGAGCTGCTCGGTCAGGCCCTCGACGGTCAGCGGGGCGCCGTCGTCCTCGACGAGGTCGCTGCCGCCGAGGTCGGGCAGGATCACGGTGTTGCGGTCGGCGAAGCGCTCGGCGACGCCGTTCCAGGTCGACGAGCCCGGGCCGGTGCCGTGCAGCAGCACCAGGCCGGGGCCGTCGCCGAGGGTGCGGTAGGCGAGGCGGGTCCCGGAGACGGTCAGGTGTCGGGTCATGGGCGTCACCGTGCCAGGCGGGGGCGCGGATGAGGAGCGGACCGGATTCCCTAGGACAGATGGTCCTTGGATGCGATATTTCGCGGTATTGCAGGATGGGCCCATGGATCGTACGGAGCTTGCCGACTTCCTTCGCCGCTCGCGCGAGCGGCTGCTGCCCGGCGAGGTGGGGCTGCCGTCGGGGCCGCGGCGCCGTACTCCGGGGCTGAGGCGGGAGGAGGTGGCGCAGCTCGCGGGCATGTCGGCCGACTACCTGATGCGGTTGGAGCAGGCGCGCAGCCCACAGCCGTCCACCCAGTTGCTGGGCGCGCTGGCGCGGGCGCTGCGGCTGACGAGCGACGAACGCGACCACCTCTACCTGCTGGCCGGGCACCGGCCCCCGGCCGGGCCGCGGGCGGGCGAGCACGTCAAGCCGAGCCTGCTCTACCTGCTCGACCGCCTCGTCGGTACGCCCGCGCAGGTGCTGAGCGACCTGGGCGACGTGCTGGCGCAGAACGCCATGGCCGAGTCCCTGTTCGGATGCAGCTGCACGGTCGAGGAGCCCGATCGCAACATCGTGTGGCGCTGGTTCACCGACCCGTTCAGGCGCGCGGCCTACCCGGAGGAGGAGCACGCCGAGCGCTCCCGCGCGCACGTGGCCGACCTGCGCGCGGCGGTGGTCCGCCGGGGCAACGACGAGCAGGCCAGGGCCCTGGTCGAGCGCCTGCGCCGGGCCAGCCCGGAGTTCGTCTCGCTGTGGGAGCGGCACGAGGTCGCGGTGCGCCGCGGCAGCCGCATGCGGGTCCGGCATCCGGCCATCGGCGCGATGGAGTTCGACTACGAGGTGCTGCTGGCGCCGGCCGAGGACCAGCGGCTGCTGATCTTCACGCCGCCGCCCGGCTCGAAGACGTTCGAGGCGCTGGAGCTGCTGCGGGTGGTGGGGCCGGAGACCGTGCACCGGAGCCATCGGTAGCCGTACGGGGGACGCCGCGTCAGCGGGCGCGTCAGGACGGCGACGGTCCCGTGTCAGCGCGGCCGGGGATGGTTGGACCATCACCGGTTCGGGGAATCGGCCCGAAGGCTCTGAAAGGCGTACGAAGCATGACGAACGACAGCGTTTCCGTGAACGACGTGACCGAGCGCCCGGAGCTGCAGAAGATCCTCCAGGAGATCGTGGACTCCGGTTTCGTCGGCGTGCAGCTGCGGGTGAACGACGAGCGGGGCGAGTGGGTCGGCACCGCCGGGGTGCGCGAGCTGGGCGGCCTCGCCGAGCCGCCGGCGGACGGGCGCTTCCGGGTGGGCAGCGTCACCAAGACCTTCACCGCGGCCCTCGTCCTGAGCCTGGTGGCCGACGGCGTGCTCGGCCTGGACGACGTCGTGGACGACCACCTGCCCGAGTTCGGGCTGGACCGCCGGATCACCCTACGGATGCTGCTCCAGCACACCAGCGGCGTGTTCAACTTCACCGGCGAGTACTACGAGGACGGCACCGTCGTGCCGGGGATCGTCTGGTCGGGCAAGGAGTGGGTGGAGAACCGCTTCAGGACCTACCAGCCGCAGGAGCTGGTACGGCTGGCGCTGTCCAAGCCCGCCCGCTTCGAGCCGGGGGCGGACTGGAGCTACTCCAACACCAACTACGTCCTGGTCAGGCTGCTGGTCGAGAAGGTCACCGGCCGTCCGCTGGCCGAGGAGATGCGGCTACGCGTCCTGGACCCGCTCGGGCTGCCGGACACCGTCGTGCCGGGCACCGACACGGAGATCGCCGGGCCGCACGCCCACGCCTATTACCGCTACGAGGAGGACGGCCAGGAAAGGACGGTCGACGTCACCCGTCAGAACCCCTCCTGGATCTCCACCGGCGGCGACATGATCTCGACCACCCGCGACCTGCACACGTTCGTCTCCGGGCTGATGGGCGGCCGGCTCCTGCCGGCCCCGCTGCTGGCCGAGATGCGCGACGCGCATCCCAAGGTCGGCTACGGCCTCGGGGTGTTCGTGCAGGACGCGGACCCCGACACCGGCACCCTCATCACGCACAACGGCGGCATCTCGGGCTCGGCGGCGCTGATGTACAGCACGCCCGACGGCCGCAGGACCCTGACCGCCTCGGTCACCTACGTGGACGACGCCGCGATGTCCCAGGCGGCGGCGTTCCAGGAGGTCCTGCAGCGGCTGGTCAAGGAGGTCTTCGGCGGCGCGGCCGCCTAGGGCCGGGCCGGACGGCAAGCGGCCCGGTGCCGGGCCGCCGTGCCGGCGGTCCGCCGCCTTGACAGGGGCCCTTGCGCGCCTGAGGGAAATCGTCTAACTCTTAGGAAGGTTTCCTTTTTAATGGAAGGCGCGCAGAGTGGCCGCAACCCCCCGATCCGGCGCCCTGAAGCTCGTCCTGGCGGCCCTGTGCCTCCTGCTGGCCACCGCCTGCGGGGCGGCCGGGGCCCAGGCGCCTCCGGTGAACGCTCAGGACGTGATGTTCGTGCAGATGATGCTGCAGCACCACCGTCAGGGCATAGAGATCGCCAAGCTCGGCAGCCAGCGGGCCACCGACGACCAGCTCCGGATCCTGGTGGCCGCCGTGGCCAGCACGCAGCAGGACGAGGTCGAGATGATGCTGCGCTGGCTGTACGCCTGGGAGCAGCCGCTCACCGCCGCCTCCGGCGCCCATGACCACCACGGCGGCATGCCGGAGACCGACCGGAAGCAGATCAGGGCGCTGAAGAAGTCGAAGTCCTTCGAGCACGACCTGATGACCCTGCTGATCGCCCACCAGGGCGACGCGATCAAGATGGCCGACACCGAGGTGGCCTCCGGCGCGGACCCGGAGGTCAAGGAGTGGGCGGGGCAGGTGCAGGCGTCCCGCAAGGCGCAGATCGACCTGATGAAGGACCTGCTCAAGCGCTGATCGGGGAGATCCCCGGTCGGCGTAGACGTGCGTCGGATTAAGTGATTAGATCACTTGATATGTCCGAGGTTGCGCGGCCGACGCTTTCCGACGCTCTGACCGAGCGCATGCTGGAGCTCATCCGTAGTGGAGGGCACCGGCCGGGCGACAGGCTGCCCTCCACCAGGGAGCTCTCCCAGCGTTTCGCCGTCACCACCCCGACGCTGCGCGAAGCGCTGCGCAGGCTGGAGGCCACCGGGGCCATCGAGCTGCGGCACGGCTCGGGCATCTACGTCGGCGCCGACATCGAGCGGCTCGTGCTGCCCAACCCCAACATGCGCGAGATGCACGCTGCCCAGCTCCTCGAACTGCTCGGCGCGCGGATCGTGATCGAGCCGCCGCTGGCCGCCATGGCCGCCGAGCACGCCGAGGGCGCGGAGCTGGCCGCGCTCAAGCGGGTGCTCGACCAGGCCGGCCGGCACCTGCGCGGCGAGGACGCCGAGCTGCACGAGGCCAACATGTCCTTCCACCGGGCGACCGCGCGGATGGCGGGCAACAGCGTGCTGAACGAGGTCGTCGACTCGCTGCTCACCGTCCACGGGCCGGAGCAGCGGGAGATCCTGCAGATCTTCGACGACCGGCGCCGCGACTACGAGGAGCACCTGGCCATCCTGGAGGCCATCGAAGCGCGTGACGCCGCCGAGGCGCAGGCGCGCATGCGGGCCCATCTGGTCGACGTCCGGACCGTCGTCGAACAGAGGTTGCCACCCAGATAGAGCAAGTCCCCCCGAAAGAGCAAGGAGGCCGGCCATGTTCCGGTCACGTGTGGCCACGCTCGGCGTGGCGGCGCTGGTCCTGACCGCCTGCGGCGGCAACAGCGCCGAGGCGCCGAAGAAGAAGACCGAACTGACGCTCTACAACGACAAGGGCGCCTGGACGAAATACTTCGACGAGATGGGCGCGCTGTCCAAGCAGCAGATCGGCCTGGGCATGAAGCCGACGGGATACACCGACTCCGCGCAGTACCAGGCCTTCATCAAGGCGTCGTTCCGCACGGACGTCAAGCCCGACCTGTTCACCTGGCAGACCGGGGGGATGCTGGCGGAGATCGTCAAGCAGAAGCAGGTGGCCGACACCACGGCCGTCTGGCAGGAGGCGATCAAGGCGGGCGACCTGTCGCAGGACCTCGCCCCGTACTACACCATCGGCGGCAAGCAGTACTGCGTGCCGATGAACGTCGCCTACTGGGGCATGTTCTACAACAAGAAGATCTTCGACAAGTACGGCCTGAAGCCCCCGCAGACGTGGGACGAGCTGGTCCAGGCCGCCGAGACCCTGAAGAAGAACGGCGTCAAGGCCTTCTACCACACCAGCGTGCTGTTCTCCTTCGTCTGGTTCGAGCAGCTCCTGGCCGGCTCCGACCCCGACCTGTACGACCGGCTGTCCACGGGCCAGGCCAAGTACACCGACCCGGGTGTGGTGCAGGTGATGGAGAAGTGGAAGTCGCTCATCGACGCCGGATATTTCATGAACCCGGGTGACAAGACCGACCCTGGGGACGTCATGAAGACCGGCAAGGCGGCGATGGTCTCCTTCGGCACCTGGTTCAGCACCAGCATGACGCAGCGCGACCTGAAGTCCGGCACCGACTACGGATTCTTCGTCATCCCCAACGTCAACCCGGCGCTGCCGAAGACCTCGATGATCTTCGAGAGCGGGCCGCTGTGCTCGCTCGCCAAGGGGGCCGACCCCGACTCCAGCCTGAAGTACCTCAAGTGGTGGACCACCGCCGACGCCCAGAAGAAGTGGGCCACCACCAGGGGCGACGTGAGCGCCAACCCGAAGGTCGAGATCGCCGACGAAGCGCTCGGCGCGGTCACCAAGGACGCGGGCGGCGGCAAGTACCGCCTGGTCAACCGCTACTTCGAGGCCACGCCGCCGCCGGTGCTGACCGCCGCGCTCGACGGCTTCGGCAAGTTCGTCACCGAGCCCGGCACGTACAAGGAAGTGCTGGACACCATCCAGAAGGCCGCCGACGAGTACTGGGCCACGCATCAGTGATGAGCGCGCGGACCCCGATGCTCGGCCGGTTCAGGCACGGTTACGTGGCGCCCGCGGCCGTGCTGGTCGCGGGGCTGCTCTACGCGCCGTTCCTGTGGACGGCCTACCTGAGCCTCACCCGCTACGACGGCCTTGAACCCTCGGCGTGGGTCGGCGTGCACAACTTCGTCAAGCTGCTGGACGACCCCGCGCTGCTCACCTCGACCCGCAACACGCTCATCTGGGTGGCCGGCACGATGGTGCTGCCGGTCGGGCTCGGCCTGCTGGTCGCGGTGCTGTCCTACGACATCAAGGGGGGCGCCTGGTACCGGGTGCCGTTCATGCTGCCGTACGCGCTGAGCGGCGCGGGCCTGGCCATGGTGTGGAGCCCGGTGCTGTCCCACGACGGCATCGCCAACCGGCTGCTCGGCGTGGACACCGCGTTCCTGCAGGTCGCGCCGGACAACACGCTGGCCATGCTGCTGGTGTGGACCTGGCAGCAGCTCGGCGTGAACACGCTGCTGTTCGTCGTGGGCCTCCAGTCCATCCCCAAGGAGCCGATCGAGGCCGCCCGCCTGGACGGCGCCTCCGGCTGGCGGCTGTTCCGGCACGTGATCTGGCCGCTGATGCGCCCGCTGACCGCGGTCGTGGTCGGGCTGGCCCTGGTGGCGAGCCTGAAGACGTTCGACATCGTGTGGGTGCTGACGCAGGGCGGCCCGGGACGCAACTCCGAGACGCTGGCGGTGACCATGTACCGCGACACGTTCGTGGCCAGTGACTACGGCTACGGTTCGGCGGTCGCGGTGCTGCTCACCGTGGTCACCGGGCTGGCCTCCTACCTCTACCTGAGGAGGCAGGTGCGATGATCCGGCGCGTCGTGCTCATCGTGCTCGGGCTGATCTGGCTCGGCCCTACCTACCTGCTCGTCGTCAACGCCTCAAGGCCGGCGGCCTCGTACGACCCGGGCAGCGCGTGGGCGCCGTCCGGCGACTTCGCGCTGCTGGACAACTTCGGTCGCGCCCTGGACAGCGCCGACCTGACCGGCAGCCTGGCCAGTACCGCACTCTACGCGGTCGTCTCGCCGCTGCTCGGCGTGCTGATCGGGGCGCTGGCCGGCTACACGATCGTGGTGCTGCGGCTGCGTCACGGGTTCTGGTGGTTCCTGCTGATCTTCGGCGGCACCGTGTTCCCGTCGCAGATGCTGCTCGTGCCGCTGTTCGTCGGCTACAGCGACGCCGGCCTGTACGACAGCAGGCTCGGCATGATCCTGATCTACACCGCGATCAACGTGCCGCTGGCCGCGTTCGTGCTGCGCAACTTCTACACGGGGGTCGCGTTCTCGATCTTCGAGGCGGCCCGCATGGACGGCGCGTCCACGTGGCGCATCTTCTGGCGCATCTACCTGCCGATCTCGCTCAGCGCGCTGACGGCGGTGTTCATCCTGGAGTTCACCTTCATCTGGAACGACCTCATCTTCGGCCTGACGCTGACGCAGACCGGGAGCGTACGGCCGGTCATGACCGCCCTGGCCGGGCTGATGACCGACGTCTACGCCGGCACCCCGGTCCCCGTCGGCCTGGCGGCGGGCCTGGTGGTCTCGCTGCCGACGGTCGTGCTGTTCCTGGCAACCCAGCGCCTCTTCGCACGGGGCCTGTCCCTAGGGAGTGTTTAGATGACGAGCCGGTTGCTGCAGCGGAGCCTGGGTAGCCCCGACTACGACGGGATCAGGCAGGCGCTGCGCAACGACACCTCGACCCCGGTGATCAGCGCGCGCGGGCTGGAGGTGCGGGTCGCGGTGCTGCCGCTGTTCACGCACGACGGCCGCCAGGCGGTCAGGGTGTCGAGCACGCAACCCCTGACCCACGTGCTGGTGGGCGTCGACAGCGCCTCCGGCACGGACGTGACGCTGCTGGTGCCCGAGGTGGACGCGCCGCGCACGCTCACCCTGGAGTGCCGCGACGACGCCGGCGTGGTCGGCAGCGCGCAGGTGACGGTCACCCCGCAGCGCAAGTGGAGCGTGTTCGTCGTGCACCACTCGCACCTGGACATCGGCTACACCGACCCCCAGGGCACGGTGCTCCGCCACCACCTCGACTACCTCGACGCGGCGCTGCGCCTGGCCGAGGAGACCGCCTCCTGGCCCGACGACGCCAGGTTCCGCTGGACGGTCGAGTCGTCGATGCCCGCGCTCAAATGGCTCGACGCCCGGCCCGCCGGGCAGGTCGAGTCGTTCGCCGCGCTGGCCAGGGCGGGCGTGATCGAGGTGACCGCGCTGCCGTTCCAGCTGCACACCGAGGCGTGCTCGACCGAGGAGCTCTACCGCCAGCTCCGCTTCACCGCGCAGCTCCAGGACCGCTACGGCTTCGCCACCAGGTCCGCCATGCACACCGACGTGCCCGGCGCGGTCGTCGGGCTGGTG
The DNA here is from genome assembly GCF_044465525.1 of Nonomuraea sp. NPDC049646. NCBI lineage: Bacteria > Bacillati > Actinomycetota > Actinomycetes > Streptosporangiales > Streptosporangiaceae > Nonomuraea > Nonomuraea sp. NPDC049646. Next base: position 230,524 of record NZ_JBITLU010000009.1, read on the forward strand.
GACGCGCTCAACGCCTCAGGCGTGCGTTACCTGGCCGCCGCGCACAACTGGGCCGGGCGGTCGGTGCCGTACCTGCACGGCGGCGACAAGCTGACCAGGCCGTTCCGGTGGCGGGCGCCGAGCGGGAACGAGCTGCTGGTCTGGTTCACCGACACGCCGCACGGGATGGCGTACATGGAGGGCAACACGGTCGGGCTGACCGACTCCTACGAGCTGGCCGACGACCTGCTGCCGCGCTACCTGTCGGCGCTGGCCACGCGGGGCTACCCGTACGGGCCGGGGACGTTCGGATGGCAGGGGCCGGACGCGCCGCGTGAGCCGTACGAGCTGGACGTGCTGCACCTGCGGGTCCAGGGGGCGCACGCCGACAACGCCGGGCCGTCGATCGTGCCCGCCTCCGTCGCCCGCCGGTGGAACGAGACGTGGGCCTGGCCGCGCCTGCGCTCGGCGGTCAACAGCGACTTCTTCCAGCACGTCGAGGAGCGCTACCACGACCGCCTGGCCGTGCACGAGGGCGACTGGACCGACTGGTGGGCCGACGGCCTCGGCTCGGGCGCCCGCCCGCTGGGCTACGTGCGCCGCGCCCAGTCGGCCCTGCGCGTCGCCGAGACCCTGCACACGATCGCCGGGGCGGACGCCACGGACGAGATCGACGCGGCCTACGACAAGGTGGCCCTGTTCAACGAGCACACCTGGGGCGCGGCCAACCCGTGGGAGGACGCCGAGGAGGCGGGCGACTCCGGCGGCCTCCAGTGGACCCGCAAGTCGTCGGGCGCCTACCAGGCCCAGGACGACGCCTCCGACCTGCTGCACGCCGCCACCCGCCGCTTCGCCGCCGCCCTCTCGACCTCGGACGCGGAAGGCGGCGCCCTGGCCTCGTTCGCCGTGTTCAACCCCGGCACCAGGGCGCGGACCGACGTGGTCCGCGCGTTCCTGCCGCGCGACGTGGTGGCCGTGGACGTGCCGATCGCGCTGGTCGACGCCCGGACCGGCGAGACCGTGCCGCACCACGAGGAGTACGTCGACCCCGACGACTGGCCGACCCGCCCGATCGGCCGGCACGTGCACGCGGTCGTGCCGGACGTCCCCGGCTTCGGCTACGCGCGGCTGGACGTCGTCCGCGGGCCGTCCCAGGCCCCCGAGCCGGCCGAGCCGGACCTGGACGGCGTGATCGAGAACGAGTTCTACCGGGTGGCCTACGACGTGCGCGAGGGCCACATCAGCTCGATCTTCGACAAGTCCGCCGGCCGCGAGCTGGTCAACGGCGAGGCCGCCGCCGGCTTCGGCCAGTACGTCTACGACCGCTACGCCACCGCCCCGCACTTCAACCACCTGTCGGGCCACGTCGGGGCGCACGACAGGACGCTCCTCGGCGACCGGGCCGTCGCCCGCAACGCGACGATCGTCAGGGCCCAGCGCACGGCGGTCGGCGAGAAGCTGGTCGTCGAGCTCCAGGGCAAGGGCGTCGACTGGCTGCGCACCACGATCGAGCTGCACCGGGGCGTGCCCAGGCTCGACCTGACCTACCAGCTCGCCAAGCAGGGCACCCCGGCCAAGGAGGCGGTGTTCCTGGCGTTCCCGTTCGCGACCGGCCCGGCCACGGCCTGGGAGCTGACCGGCGGGGTCGGCGGCCCCGGCGTGCCGCGCGTGCCGGGCTCGGCCGAGTACATGTTGCCGATCAGGCACTGGATCGCCTTCGAGGACCCCGAGCTGACCGTCGCCTGGGCCACCCTGGAAGCGCCGCTGGTGCAGCTCGGCACCATCCACATGCCGTACGCGCCGTTCCCGCCCACGCTCGACCAGGAGGACGGCACGGTCTACTCCTGGGCGCTCAACAACATCTGGGACACCAACTTCCCGGCCCAGCAGCAGGGCGAGACCACCTTCCGGTACGCCGTCACGTCGGCGGCCGGCGTCAAGGGCGGCAGGCTGGGCGCGGCGGCGGCCTCGGGGCTGACCGAGCCGTTCGTCGGCGCGCTGATCACCGGCGGTTCCGGCGCAGGCGAGACCTACGCCTCGGTGGACCACCCCGACGTGCTGATCACCTCGATCGGCCGGGTGGACGGCGAGCAGGTGGTCCGGCTGCAGTCGCTGGCCGCCGAGCCGGTGACGGCGACGGTCACGGTCCCTGGACGGGATCCGGTCGAGGTCCACCTGCCCGCCTGCGGGGTCGCCGTCGTCGGAGGGAAGCGCGCGTGAAGATCGTTGACATCCGGGCCACGACGGTCGCCGTCCCGCTGGAGGCGCCGCTGCGGCACAGCAACGGCGCACACTGGGGCCGGTTCGTCCGCACGATCGTCGAGGTCGAGGCCGACAACGGGCTGGTCGGCCTGGGGGAGATGGGCGGCGGTGGGGAGAGCGCGGAGTCGGCCTTCCGGGCGCTCGTCCCGTACCTGAAGGGGCACAACCCGTTCGAGCTGGAGGCGCTGCGCTTCAAGATCGCCAATCCGACCGCCTCGCTCTACAACAACCGCACCCAGCTCCTCGCCGCCGTCGAGTTCGCCTGCCTCGACCTCGTCGGGCAGCACCTCGGCGTGCCCGTCCACGACCTGCTGGGCGGGCGGCTGCGGGACGCGGTCCCGTTCGCCTCCTACCTGTTCTTCCGGTACGCCGCCGACGGCCACCCGGAGATCCGCACCCCCGCCCAGCTCGTCCAGCACGCCGCCCGGCTCAAGGAGGCGCACGGGTTCACCGTGCACAAGCTCAAGGGCGGCGTGTTCCCGCCGGACTACGAGCTGGAGTGCTACCGGGCGCTGGCCGAGGCGTTCCCGGGCGACCGGCTCAGGTACGACCCCAACGCCGTCCTGTCGGTGGCCGAGGGGCTGCGGTTCGGCCGGGCCATCGAGGGGCTGAACAACGACTACCTGGAGGACCCCGTCTGGGGGATGGAAGGGCTCAGGGCCGTCCGGGAGCAGGTCAGGGTGCCTCTCGCCACCAACACGGTGGTCGTCAACTTCGAGCAGCTCGCCTCCAACGTGCTGCGCAGGTCAGCCGATGTGGTGCTGCTGGACACGACGTTCTGGGGCGGCGTCCGGCCGTGCGTGAAGGCGGCGGCGGTGTGCGACACGTTCCAGGTCGGGGTGGCCGTGCACTCCTCGGGCGAGCTCGGCATCCAGCTCGCGACCATGCTGCACCTCGGCGCGGTGCTGCCGAACCTCACCTACGCCGCCGACGCCCACTACCACCAGTTGCGCGACGACGTGATCGAGGGCGGCAGGCTGCCGTACGCGGACGGCGCCATCGCCGTGCCCTCCGGGCCGGGGCTCGGGGTGCGTCTCGACCCCGACCGCGTGGCCCGCTACGCCGAGTTCTACCGGGAGACCGGCGGCTATCCCTACGACCGCGACCCGGGACGTCCCGGCTGGTACGCCACCGTCCCGAACGAGCGCTTCGCCGACCCCGCGATCTCGGTGGACGTTGCCCCATAATTGGCCGCTATGTCCGACGAAGTACAGACAAAGAAGCCCGCCGACAACCTCGTCACCACCCGGCACACCCTGCCGACCGGTCAGGCGTACACCGCCACCGCCGGAACCATGGTGGTGCGCGAGGAGGTCTTCACGGACGGCACGTTCGACGGCCACCGCCCGAAGGCCGAGGTGTTCCTCACCTCCTACACCCTCGACGACGCCGACCCGCTGACCAGGCCGGTCACGTTCGCCTTCAACGGCGGGCCCGGGTCGTCGAGCGTGTGGCTGCACCTCGGCATCCTCGGGCCGCGCCGGGTCGTGATGGGGGACGCGGGCGCGTTGCTGCCGCCGCCGTACGCGCTGGCCGACAACGACGAGACCCTGCTCAAGGTGAGCGACCTGGTCGTCATCGACCCGATGTCCACCGGCTACTCGCGGGCGGCCGAGGGCGAGAAGGCCGAGCCGTACCACGGGTTCAGCGGCGACGTGGAGTCGGTCGGCGAGGTGATCCGGCTCTGGACGACCAGGAACGCGCGGTGGATGTCGCCGAAGTTCCTGGCCGGCGAGTCGTACGGCACGGTCAGGGCGGCAGGGCTGGCCGACCACCTCCAGTCGCGGTACGGCATGTACCTCAACGGCGTGATGCTGATCTCCTCGGTGCTCGACTACGCGACCGTGGAGTTCAACGAGGGCAACGACGTGGCCTACGCCCTCTATCTGCCGACATATGCCGCCATCGCGCACTATCACGGCCTGCACGGCGACCGCCCGCTGGCCGACGTGCTGCGCGAGGCCGAGGAGTACGCCTCCCGCGACTACCCGTGGGCCCTGGCCCGCGGCAACCGCCTCACGGGCGACGAGCGCGCCGCCGCGGTCTCCAAAGTCGCCGCCCTGTCCGGCCTGTCCGAGGACTACGTCGACCGCGTGAACCTGCGCATCGAGCACATCCGCTTCTTCACCGAGCTGCTGCGCGAGCGCCGGCTGACCGTCGGCAGGCTCGACGGCCGCTTCACCGGCTGGGACCCCGACGGCGGCCGCGAGCACTTCGTCTCCGACCCGAGCATGGACGCCATCACCGGCCCCTACAGCGCCGCGCTCAACCACTACCTGCGGACCGAGCTGGAGTACGCCAACGACCTGCCCTACGAGATCCTCAGCTCGCGGGTGCACCCGTGGTCGTACAAGGAGTTCGAGGGCGTGCACGTCAGCGTGACCGACCGGCTCGGCGCCGCCATGCGCGCCAACCCGCACCTGCGCGTGCACGTGGCCTGCGGCTACCACGACGGCGCCACGCCGTACTACGCGGCCGAGCACGCCTTCGCCCACCTGCCCGTGCCCGCCGAGCTGGCCGCCAACGTCGAGTTCAAGTACTACGAGGCCGGCCACATGATGTACGCGCACGAGCCCAGCAGGCTGCGCCAGTCAGCCGACCTGGCGGCCTTCGTGCTCGGACAGCAGGCGTGAGGCGCGCTCCAGCCGCTGCCGCAGGCTGGCCGCGAGCGCGTCGAAGCGTTCCCGGTTGTCCCGGATGACCGCGCGCTGAAGCTCGGCGTCGGCGGTGAACCAGGCGGCCACCAGGCCCGATGACCACTTGCAGGTGGTGTCGGCGACGGCCGTCAGCTTCTCCTCCTCGCTCACGTCCGGTTTCTCCAGGTTCCAGCGGGAGTCGGCGATGGCCGACTCCGGGTCCGGGTAGGGGTGTCCCGCCTGGCTCATGCACGACTGCCAGCGCTTGGTCGCCGCGGCAACGTCGCCGTGCTTGGCGGCCTGCTCCAGGGTGAGCGAGTCCTGCAGGCCCAGCCAGGGCCAGTCCGCCTGGCGGGTGCCGCCCTCCAGCTCGGCGGAGGCGCGGTCGAGGCAGCCGCGGTCGGCGGCGGTGCCGTACAGGCGGTGGCGGGTTTGCTTGGGCAGCTTGTTGACCCAGGAGCCGGTGGTGTCCGGGGACGGCGGCCTGGCCAGGTGGTAGCCGTACCGCTGGGCGGCCGAGGTGTCCACGACGCCGTAGCGGCGGGAGTTGCCCGGGTCGATCGCCGCCAGCTCGGCGGCGTCCTCCGCGGGTGGGGTGACGGTGAGGCCGCGGCGGCTCATGCACCGCGCGACCAGGTGGTTGTGGGCATTGCCCAGGACGGCCCGCTGCTCGGGAGTCGGCTTGTAGGCGTCGAACGGCAACACGAGCTGCGACACCGAGGTCACGCCCGCCGGGGGCCGCTCGCGTACGGGCTCGCCGGCGGCGCAGGCCGCGACGGACAGCAGCAGCGCGCCCGCGAGGAGGCCGCGACAGCCGGTTTCCGGCGGCCAAGCCCGGAAACCGGCACTCCCGTTATTTCTCAGCGGCACCAGATGTCGATCGAGCTGGTGCGGTTGTTGCCGATGGCGTTGTTCGACAGGTAACCGTCGTTGCTGTTGTGGGTGAAGGTGCTGTGGGCGCCGGTGTAGTCGGCGTGCTGCCAGAGGGTGGCGCTGCAGCCGACCCGGTTCCTGACGGAGCTGGTCTCGTTGTCCATGCTGTGCCAGGTGTTGCTGAAGTCCCAGTTCAGCCAGTTGTTGTCGGCCAGGTCGGAGTCGTCGGCCGTGAAGTCGCGCCAGTGGTCGCTCTGGCCCCGGTTGTAGTCGAAACCGGCGTACAGGCAGACGCGGCCGCCGTAGCACGTCGAGCGCGGGCTGGCCTCCGCCGCGGCAGCCGGGACGACCACGGTGAACAGCGCGGCCGCGGCGATGAAGCCGGCGGCCTTCTTGGTGAGCCTCACAGGTCTCTCCTAGATCGGTGAGTCGTTTCGGAACCCGTACCAAGCGTGCGGTGAGGGGGCTCGGGACCCACCCTCGAATACACGCAGAGACCTTGGTTACCAGGCTCACCACCTGCCACTTCGCCGCATTGACGCAACGATTGCCAGGTTCGGGAGGCGACTGGGGACTTACTCGACCTAGTCGGGGAGCGCCGCCGGGTTCCGGGCCAGCAGGCCGCCGTCCACGCGGTGCTCGGCCCCGGTGATGAACGACGAACGCGGCCCCGCCAGGAACGCCACCAGCTCGGCCACCTCTTCGGCACGGCCCACGCGGCCCAGCGGATGGGCCTTCCCCCACTGCGCGACCTGCTCCTCCTGCGACAGGTCGCCCCGCCACAGGTCGGCCGCCCAGCGCAGCATGGGGGTGTCCACCGAGCCGGGGCAGACCACGTTGACCCGGATGCCGTCGGCCGCGTGATCGAGCGCCATGGCCCTGGTCAGGCCGTTCAGGGCGGCCTTGCTCGCGGTGTAGGCGGCCACCTGCGCCTGCGACGAGAACGCCTGCACCGACGACATGACCACGATCGAGCCGCCGCCGCGTTCCCTGAGCCGCGGCACGGCGGCCTTGCAGGTGAGGTAGACGCCCTTGAGGTTGACGTCCATGACCTCGTCCCACACCTCCTCGGGGGTGTCCTCGACGGTGCCGTACCGCTGGACGCCGGCGCAGGTGACGACGATGTCGAGGCCGCCGTACCGGGTCACGGCCAGGTCCACGAGGTCCCGCAGGTCCCCGGCCCGGCGCACGTCGGCGACGACGCCGGTGACGTGCTCGCCGTCGAGCGCCGCGTTCTCGTCCACGCCGCAGAACACCACGTTCGCGCCGCCGTCGGCCAGCCGGTCGACCACCGCCCGGCCGATGCCCGTCGAACCGCCGGTGACCAGCGCCACCTTGCCGGAAAACTCACTCACGCCAGCACCTCCGCGCGCCATCTCGACACCTTGGTCTCCTGCGGTCCGAGCGACAGGGCGCTGCCGTTGGCCACGGCGGCGGCCAGGCCGTCGGTCGGCATGCCGGCGAACGGTTCGAGCCCCAGCGTCCAGGCCCGCCCCCACCAGGGGTAGCCGGTGGACGCGCCGAGCTCCTGCCACATCCACAGGTAGGGGAGGAGCGCCGCATCCCACTCCACCCGGATACCGATATCCCCTGAAATTTCGTACCAACCCTCCGGGAAACCCGTGAGGTAGACGATGTCGCTGGGCCCGCCACGCTCCGGCACCACGCTCAGGTCCGTCTCCCCGCCCCCGTCGGCGGGCACCACCGGCCACCGCCACGGCCCGCCGGCCCGCACCCGGCGCCCGGCCGGGCCGATCGGCGCCGCGTGCGGGATCACCCGCACGCCTTCGGGCAGCCGGATCCGCGCGCCCGCCCGCAGGAACGGCGCCCCGAAGACGAGGTGCTGGCCCCACATCGCGTGCAGCGCGAGGTCCGCCTCGTTGGTCGCCCGCCCCTCGACCTCCAGCGCGGCCGTGCCCGCCCGGAGCCGGAACACCTTCTCCACCCGGTACGGCAGCCGCCGGGTCCGCACGGCGAGCCGCACCGCGACCTCCTCCTCGCGGTCGGCCACCACCTCGCACGACCACGGCAGCCCGGCGACCTCGCCGTGCTGGGCCAGGCGCGCGCCCCGGTACTCGCTCGGCGCGCCGCCGTTGGGGAAGACCTCCTGCCAGCCGCCCTCGTAGTGGTCGACGAACTGGGCGACGTCGTCGGCCGCGCCGTGACGGTGGTCGCGCGGGTCGCGCAGGCCCTGCGGGGAGAGCCAGACGAAGTCGGTGTCGGTGGGTTTGTGCAGGAACTCCACCACGTCGCCGCCCTTGTCCGTCAGGATGGTCACGCGCAGCCGTTCGTTCTCCAGCGTGACCGCCCGCAGCCCGTCGAGGGTGAGGTGCCGCAGGCGCGCCGCCCAGTTGCGCCTCACCCGAACGTCACGTCCAGGAACCTGGGCCGGTAGATGGACACGTCCCGGTAGTGGTCGGTGTTGACGAAGCTGTTGACGTTGTAGGAGACCACCAGGCCGGTCCCGGCGACGTCGGGATGGGCGTGGGCGTTGTAGGTGAAGACGTTCCCGCTGGTCTCGGGGGTGGTGTAGACGTGCTGCTTGCCGGTGAAGGGGCCGGTGGGCGAGCAGGAGGAGTAGGCCACGATGTTCGGGCTGAGCACCTCGGTGGTGTCATGCGTGATCAGGACATATCCGGATCCGACCCGGGTGACGCTGTACTCGTTCGCCACCCCGCCCATGATCCGGGCCGAGTCGGTCTCGTCCGGCGACCACGAGCCGTCGGCCGTGCGGAACTCCCACGCGCCCAGCAGGCTCTGGCCCCTGACCCTGGCCAGGTGCATGTACTTGGCCGAGCCGAGGTCCTCGACGCCGTACACGTAGGTGTAGCCGCCGTCCTTCAGCAGGCCGGAGGCCCAGGAGACGCCGTGGCCCGAGGGCAGGTCGTGCACGCTGACCGGCCGGTCGAGCCGGCCGGGCGCGAACCTGGCCACCACGTTGCGGTGCCAGCGCCAGTCCCATGCCCCTGGGCCGAACCGCTCGTACTCCTGGTAGGTGACCTCGACCAGGCCGCCCGCCAGCGTGGCGTCCCCGGCCCAGAACCAGTGCTGGTCGTCGCGCGGCGGCATCACGGCCTCGGGCTTCGCGGCCGTGCCGTCGTGGACGGTGGACAGCCGCCCGTCCCGCTCGACGGCGAAGGAGTTGTTCAGGAAGACCGTGCTGCCGCCCTCCTCGACGACCGGCGGCCGGGAGCCGTCGGCGTTGACCTGGCCGAGGAAGGTGTCGGAGAACACCCACAGCTCGCGGCCGTTCGGCAGCCGGAGCGAGTACGTGCCGTCGGCTCCCGTCCAGTCGTCCAGGCGGCTGTTGTCGTTGCCGTAGGAGGTGAACAGGCTGGTCAGCCGGGCGTCCACGGACGCGCCGCGCACGGTGGGCGCGCACGCCGAGGCCGGCCCGGACGGTTCCCGCGCCACGGCGGCCGAGGGAGGCACGGGCTTGGGCGGCGCGGCCCACGCCTGCTGCGGGACGGCGACCAGGCCGAGCACGGCGACGGCGAGAGGGACGAGGGAGGAGCGGAATCGCGTCATCACCGGTTCCTAGGGGCTGGGGGAGTCCCGTACAGTTCTAGTCATTAGATCACTTGCTGTCCAGGGCCCCCGGATCACCGGCCGAAAACCGGGTGCCGGTGGTCGCGGGCGGCCGGTAGCCTGCCCGGATGGGCCACGTTGAAGTAGGACATCTGACGTACGTGCTGCCCGATGGCAGGCCCCTGCTCAACGACGTCTCCTTCCGGATCGGCGACGGTGTCAAGGCGGCGCTCGTCGGGCCCAACGGCGCGGGCAAGACCACCCTCATGCGCCTGGTCGCGGGCGACCTGGAGCCCGTCGAGGGCAGCGTCACCAGCTCCGGCGGGCTGGGCGTGATGCGCCAGTTCATCGGCAACGTGCGCGACGGGAGCAACGTGCGCGACCTGCTGCTCGGCGTCGCCCCGCCGGCCGTGCGGCAGGCGGCCGAGCGGCTCGACGCGGCCGAGCTGGTGATGATGGAGCGCGACGACGAGAAGGCGCAGATGCGCTACGCGCAGGCCATCAGCGACTACACCGACGCCGGCGGCTACGAGATCGAGGTGCTCTGGGACACCTGCACGGTCTCGGCCCTCGGCGTCCCGTTCGACCGGGTGAAGTACCGCGACGTGGCCACCCTGTCCGGCGGCGAGCAGAAGCGGCTCGTCCTGGAGGCGCTGCTGCGCGGCCCCGACCAGACGCTGCTGCTCGACGAGCCCGACAACTACCTCGACGTGCCCGGCAAGGAGTGGCTGGAGCAGCAGCTCCGCGAGACGTCCAAGACCGTCCTGCTGGTCAGCCACGACCGCCAGCTCCTCGCCAACGCCGCCGACCGCATCGTCACGGTCGAGTCGGGCAACATCTGGATCCACGGCGGCGGGTTCGCCGGTTACGCCGAGGCCCGCAAGGCCCGCAACGAGCGGCTCGACGAGCTGCGCAGGCGCTGGGACGAAGAGCACGCCAAGCTCAAGGCCCTGGTCAACATGCTGAAGAACAAGGCCAGGTACAACGACGGCATGGCCGCCCCCTACCACGCGGCCCAGACCCGGCTGCGCAGGTTCGTCGAGGCGGGCCCGCCCGAGCAGGCCCCCGCCGACCAGAACATCAAGATGCGCCTGCGCGGCGGCCGCACCGGCAAGCGCGCGGTCATCTGCGAGGGCCTGGAGCTGACCGGCCTGATGCGCCCGTTCGACCTGGAGATCTGGTACGGCGAGCGGGTCGCCGTCCTCGGCTCCAACGGCTCGGGCAAGTCCCACTTCCTGCGCCTGATCGCCGGCGAGCCCGTCGCGCACACCGGCGTGGCCAGGCTCGGCGCCCGGGTCGTCCCGGGGCACTTCGCCCAGACCCACTCCAGGCCCGACCTGCTCGGCCGCACCCCGGTCGAGATCGTGATGAACGAGCACGCCAGGCTCAAGAACGAGGCCATGAAGACGCTGGCCCGCTACGAGCTGGCCGGGCTGATCGCCGAGCAGCGGTTCGACACGCTCTCCGGAGGCCAGCAGGCGCGGCTGCAGATCCTGCTGCTGGAGCTGTCGGGCGCAACGCTGCTGCTGCTCGACGAGCCGACCGACAACCTCGACCTGGCCAGCGCCGAGGCGCTCCAGGTGGGCCTCGACGCCTTCGACGGCACGGTCATGGCGGTCACCCACGACCGCTGGTTCGCCGCCGACTTCGACCGTTTCCTGGTCTTCGGCTCCGACGGCACGGTCTACGAGTCGTCCGAGCCGGTGTGGGACGAGACGAGGGTCGTCCGGAGGCGTTAAAGAGTTGGTACGCCCGGCGCGTGTCATCTGCCAGCCGTGCCCATGCACGGGTTATCACGGCAAAGTGATCCCGCGTAGCCGAACCGTCAGCCTCCTCGCACTCGGGGCGATCTGCCTCGCCGGTTGTTCAAGTGAGGACCAGCCAGCCCAATCGCTCAAGCCGCTCGTTCTCAAGGAGCAGGTCTCGAACATCGCCAAGTCCACCGACGGTTACGCCGTCAACTGGGCCGGCGTGCTCACCAACGCCAACCCGTGGCACTTCGGCGAGCACGTGGTGGCCACCATCGTGGGCCGCGACGCCGCCGGCACCGAGGTGGTGCGCATGGACCAGCCGCTCGACGCCGTGCCGCCGGGCGGCTCCCTGGCCTTCACCGGCCAGGCGTCCGCCGCCGAGAAGCCGGTGAAGGTGACCATCCAGTACCGTCCGGCGCAGTGGCGGTCCGCCGCGCGCATCCCGTCGTCGTTCCAGTCGTTCCCGATCACGCGCGTCCAGACAATGCGCCAAAAAGACGGCTCTTACCTTATTACCGGCTATGTCGGGAATCCGTATCAATTGCCGGCGAGCAGCCTGGTGGTGAACGCGTTGCTGCGCGACGCGGCCGGAAAACTGCTCGGCGGCGGCAGCACGTTCGTGGACGACGTCAAGGCCGGCAGCCCGCCCAGGTTCATCCTCACCGTGGCCGGACTGCCCAAGGACAGCAAGGTCGTCAAGACCGACGTCACCGCCCGGACCTGGGGCTCGACCGGCCGTCCTTACGAGGACCTGGCGATGGGCGGCGCGCTCCCGGTGCACACCGTCAAGCCCACCTCCGAGCCGTTCGCGGTGGACCGGGGGAGCGAGGCCATGGGACAGGTAAAGCAATAAACGGTATTAGTCCGAACAAAAGGGTGGGAAATTGGCGGGGTCGCGGTAGACAAGCGGCGGAACCGGTAGAACTACTAGTTACCGATCCATTACCTTCGGTCACATGAATGACCGCGTCCTGGTGGAGGCACTCCGCACCCGCGACCCGGGAGCCCTCGCCGCGCTCTACGACACGCACGCGGAGAGCGTCTACCGCTACTGCTGGTCCCTCCTCCTCGACACCGACAGCGCCCAGGTGGCCCTGCGCGACACGCTGATCGCCGCCGAGGCGCACGCGGGCGCGCTGTCCCAGCCCGACAGGTTCCGGGTCTGGCTGCTCGCCCTGGCCCGGCAGGAATGCCTGCGCCGCCGGATGGCCGCGCCGCCCGGCGCCGACGAGGTCCTGGCCGAGGCCCCGCCGCTGGACGACCCCGCCGACGCCGACCTGCGGCTCATCGCCTGGAACGCGGTCGTGAGCCTGCCCGTCGCCGACCGCGAGGTGCTGGAGCTGGCGACCAGGCACGCGCTGGACACCGCCGAGCTGTCCCAGGTGCTCGCGATCCCGCCGCGCCAGGTCGAACAGGCCAGGGAGCAGGCGCGCGACCGTCTCACCGACGCCGTCACCGCCGAGATCCTGGCGCGCAAGGGCCCCTACGACTGCCCGCGCCGGGCCGCGATCCTGGCCGGCTTCACCGGCGACCTCACCAGGGAGATGCGCGAGCACCTGGTCGGGCACGTCGCCCGCTGCGAGGTCTGCGCCCCCCACCGCGCCCGCCAGGCCTCGGCCGCCAAGGTCTTCGGCCTGCTGCCCGCCGCCGCGCTGCCCGAGGCCCTGCGCATCAGGGTCATGAGCTGCTTCGCCGACCCCGAGCTGCTGCCCTACCGCCGTTACGTCGCCCGGCGCACGGCCTCCCTGGACGCCGCCGGATTTCCCGTTCCCACGCAGACGACGGCTCGAAGGTGGCCTCAGGCGGTGGCGGGCGCGCTGGCGGCGGTCGCGACCGTGGTGGCGATAGCAGTGATCTTCAACCAGTTCGGCAAGGACAACGGCGGTCTCGCCGGGGTGGCGACGGCCGCGTTCCCCGCCACCGGCGAGCCGCCCGGCATCAGACTGCCCTGGCAACCCGACCCGCAGGACGCCCACTTGACCGTAGAGCCCATCCTCGACAGCGCCGCGCCCGAGCCGTTCGGCATGCTCGGCTCGACGACGCCGGTGCCGCCGGCCGTGCTCGTGCCCACGTACGCGACCACGCCGCCCGCCGAATCCACGCCCGGCGAGCCGCGGCCGACGCCCGACGGCCCGCCGCAGGCCGACCCGCCGGGCGAGGACCCCGGCGACCCGACGTACGGCCAGCCCGGCCAGCCCGGTCTGCCCGGCCGTACCGGCCACCCTGGTCACCCGCCGCACGGCGAGCCGGGCCGTCCGCCGCACGGCGAGCCCGGCACGCGTCCGCCCACCCGGACCCCGCCGGTGCCGACCCCCACCCCCGCCCCGACGCCCACCGAGACGCCCGCGCCCACCACCACGCCCTCGGAGACGGCGACGCCCGCCCCCACGCACACCCCCACCGAGGAGCCCGTCACCCCCGTCGAGAGCGGCTGAGCACCCCGTGGAAGCATCGGAGCCGCACCAGGACCGGCTCGCCGGGCGGGCCGTGGAGGTCCTGGAGGCGCGCCGGGACCGGCTGCCCGAGGGGGCCGTGGAGGCGTTCGAGGTGCGCCAGGATCCGCATCTGGGGCGCCGGGTCTGCCCGCTGCCCGTCCCTGGACGGGTGGCCGAGCTGGTGCCGAGGGGGCACCGCGTCGACTGGCCGACCTGGCTCGACCGCGGCCCCCGCATGCTGCGCCACGTGCTCGACCTGTGCCGCCTGCGCACCGCGCGCGGGCTGGCGGTGCTGTCCTGGCTGGCCGGCGGCCCCCAGCCGGACGACCTCGACTGGCTGTGGGACGCCCGCCGCCTGACCGGCCCCCGCCAGGACCGCATGTACGCCGCCGCCGCCGACGTCCCCGAGCCCGTGCTCGGGCTGGTGACGGCCAACTGGACCTGGGTGCTCGACACCTGCCACGGCGGCCGGGTCACCGCCCCCTACCTGGCCGGCACCGCCTACCCGGCCGACGGCCACGCCGCCGCCGACGCCGCGATGACGCTCTTCCAGACCTACGACCGCCATCCGGAGGCCAGGCCGGCCATCGCGGCGGCGTGGGCCGCGGCCCGCGTGACCGCCGACTGGTGCAAGGCCGCCGAGCTGCACGCCGCCTACGGCGTCCAGACCCCCGTCTTCACCTACCCGCGGGCCGCCCGGCCGGTGGTCGCCGGCGTCCGTCCGTGGATAGAACGGCTCTTCCGCCTGCGGTGATGACGTTACGTGCATGAAAGCGCTGGGAACTGTGTGCATAGAGTAACCATCTGTTTTCAGGGGGACCTATGCGCGCATTTCGGGCCGGGCTCCTGGCGTGCGCCCTGCTGGCCACTCTGTGTCCGTTCACCCCCGGCTCGCCGGTGCTGGCCGACCCCATGCCGTCGGCCAAGGACGTGAAGAAGGCGCGCGAGGCCGCCCGCGACCGCTCGAAGGAGCTGGGGGTGGCCAGCGCCGGGCTGGCCGCGGCCCAGTCCAGGCTCGACGAGCTGGCCGCGGCCGTGGAACGGCAGGTGGAGGCGTACAACGGCGAGCTGGTCCGGCTGCGGCAGGCCGAGCAGTCGTACGCGCAGGCCCAGGCGCGCCGGGCGGCGGCCGACGCCGAGGCCGAGCGCGCCCGGCAGGCCGTCGCGCTGCTCGCCGCGCAGAGCTACGGCGGGATGACGCCGATGGACCCGATCGTCGGCATGCTCATCGACGAGGGCGGCGTCGACGGCTTCCTGCACCGGGCGAGCGTGCTCGGCCAGCTCGGCGACGAGCGGGCCCAGATCCTGCGCAGGATGCGCGACGCCCAGGAGGTCGCCGCCATCCTCGGTACGCAGGCGCAGAAGGCCTACGACGCCCGGCAGGCCGCCTCGGAGCGGGCCCGGCGGGCGAAGCTGGCCGCGGAGGCGGCCGTCGCCCGGCAGCGCCGCGAGACGCGCACCCTCCGGGTGGAGCGGCGGCAGCTCCAGCACCGGGTCAACGCCGCCCGCAGCCACGCCGAGCTGCTGGCCAGACGGCGGGCCCTGGCCCTGTCGGCGGCCGGCCTGGCGGCCGGGTCGGCGGGCGGCAACCTGGCCGCCAACTGGGCGCTGACCCAGCTCGGCAAGCCGTACGTGTGGGCCGCCGCGGGCCCCGACACCTACGACTGCTCCGGCCTGGTCATGCGCGCCTGGGAGCAGGTGGGCGTGCGCCTGGACCACTGGACCGGAACCCAGTGGACGTCCGGCCCGCACGTGCCGCTGGACCAGCTCCGCCGCGGCGACCTGCTGTTCTTCGGCCGCATCACCGACGACCCCGGCACGATCCACCACGTGGGCATCTACGTCGGCCAGGGCCAGATGGTGCACGCGCCCCAGACCGGCGACGTGGTGCGGGTCGCCCCGATCTGGAGAGGGGACCTGGTGGGCGCCACCAGGCCCCGGTGAGGATCAGTGGTGGTGACCCGCGTCCTTGGCCCGGTGGAACGAGCGCTCGATCTCGGCCTCGGCCTCGATGCGCCCGACCCAGTTGGCGCCCTCGACGGACTTGCCGGGCTCAAGGTCCTTGTAGACCTCGAAGAAGTGCTGGATCTCCAGCCGGTCGAACTCCGACACGTGGTGGATGTCCTGGATGTGGTGCATCCGGGGGTCGGTCGAGGGCACGCACAGGACCTTGTCGTCCCCGCCCTTCTCGTCGGTCATCCGGAACATGCCGACCGCGCGGCAGGTGATGTAGCACCCCGGGAACGTCGGCTCCTGGAGCAGCACCAGCGCGTCGAGCGGGTCGCCGTCCTCGCCGAGGGTGTTCTCGATGAAGCCGTAGTCGGCGGGGTACTGCGTGGAGGTGAACAGGAGCCGGTCAAGCCTGATCTTTCCGGTCTCGTGGTCCACTTCGTACTTGTTCCGTTGCCCCTTGGGAATCTCAACGACAACGTCGAACTCCACCGCGGTTCCTCCGCTCAAGGCCCCCGGGAAGTCCCGGCTGGGCGTTAATGTCTCGTAGGCGAACACCAGGAGAGAGGTCAGGCGACGTGGCGCGGCACGAGCGTTCGATGATGCTGGCCACTCTCGCCGTGCTCCAGATCGTCACGATCGTCATCGGCGTCTACGCCATGACCAGCGACTTCAACCTGAGCGCGCTGACGAGGCAGCCGTCACCGATCGGGCCGACGGCGTCTCCCCGGGGAATCCCCCCCGCCCCCGTGGTCACCTCGGGGCCTGTGCTGGCCCAGCTTTCGGCGACGTCAGGAGACGGACCTCTCCCGACTAAGAGTACTTTGACCCGCCAGCTCACCGACGCGCTGGGTGACAAAGCACTGGGCGGCCGGGTGGGCGCGGTCGTGCTCGACGCCGCCACCGGCGCCCGGATCTTCGCCTCCAACCCCGACACGGGCATCACCCCGGCCTCCACCAACAAGGTCGTCACGACCACGGCGGCGCTGGCCTCGCTGGGCCCCGACACCCGCTTCTCCACCCGCGTCGTCCAGGGCCGCGCGCCCGGCGCGATCGTCCTGGTGGGCGGCGGCGACCCGCTGCTGGCCGGGCCGTCGGCCAGGCCCGGCTACCCCAAGCAGGCCTCCCTCGCCACCCTGGCCGCCCGGACCGCCGCCGCGCTGAAGGCCAAGGGCGTCAGGAAGGTCACGCTCTCCTACGACGACAGCCTGTTCACCGGGCCGGCCATCGCGCCCGGCTGGAAGCCCAACTACGTGCCCGACGGCGAGGCGGCCCCCGTCCACGCCCTGGCCATGGACGAGGGACGCCAGCGCCCCGGCGCCCGGCCCCGCGTGCCCGACCCGGCCGCGTACGCCGCCGCCGCCTTCGCCCGGCTGCTGCCCAGGTACGGCGTCACCGTCGCCAAGGACGTCCGCCAGGAGCGGGCCGCGGCGGGCGCCGCCGAGCTGGGCAAGGTCGACTCCGCGCCCCTGTACGCCCTGGTCGAGCACACCCTGACCCACAGCGACAACGACATGGCCGAAGCCCTGGCCAGGCACGTCGCCATCAAGGAGGGCAAGGAGGCGTCCTACGCCGGGGCCGCGGAGGCGGTGATCGGGGTCATGCGGCGGCTCGGCGTGACCAAGGGCGTCAGCGTCGCCGACGGCAGCGGCCTGTCCATCCGCAACCGGGTCAGCGCCGACGCCATGGCCAGGATCATCGCCATCGCCGGCTCGGCCGGGCATCCCGAGCTGCGGGCCGTCGACTCGGGCATGCCGATCGCCGGTTTCTCCGGCACGCTGGGCAACGGCAAGCGCTTCACCCGGGCCGACAGCAAGGGCCAGGTCGGCCTCGTCCGCGCCAAGACCGGCACGCTGAACAACGTCAACACCCTGGCCGGCCTGGCCACCACCAAAGACGGCCGGCTGGTCACCTTCGCCTTCCTGGCCGACGACGTGCCGGTGAACGCCGAGCCCGTGCTCGACAGGCTCGCCGCGATCGTCGCGCGATCCTGAACGCCGCTTCTTCGCAGGCGTGACGAGAACAACGTACGGTGGACGTCATGCAGGTGATCGACTGGGATCTGGCCGTCACGACCGGCACGCGCCTGGTGCGCCCCGGTCCTCAGGTGAGCAAGGAGGAGGCCAGGCAGGCCGTCGCCGAGCTCCGCACGCTGTCACGTGAGGCCGAGGGCCACGTGCGCGAGTTCACGAAGATCCACACCGAGACCGCGCCGCAGCCCGCGACCATCGTCGACCGGCCGGGCTGGATCAAGGCCAACGTCGAGGGCTTCCGCGTGGTCCTCGAACCGCTGACCCAGCGCATGGGCGGCGGAGCCAACCCGCCGCCCGCCATCGTCACCGCGGTGGGCTCGCGCATCACCGGCGTCGAGGTCGGGGCCGTCCTCGCCTTCCTCGCCTCCCGGGTGCTCGGCCAGTACGAGCTGTTCCTGCCGCCCGACCCGACCGGCCAGGAGCCGACCGGCCGGCTGACGCTCGTGGCGCCCAACATCGTCCACGCCGAGCGCGAGATGAACGTCGTGCCCCGCGACTTCCGCCTGTGGGTGTGCCTCCACGAGGAGACCCACCGCGTGCAGTTCACCGGCGTCACCTGGCTGCGCGAGTACGTCAGGTCGCAGATGACCGAGTTCCTGCTCGCCTCCGACCTCGACCTGCCCACGCTCCTCGACCGCCTGCGCAACGCCGCCGACACGGTGGCCGACGTGGTCAGGGGCGGCGAGGGCAACCTGATCGACGCCATCCAGTCGCCCGCCCAGAAGGAGATCCTCGACCGCCTGACGGCCGTGATGACCCTGGTGGAAGGCCATGGCGACTTCGTCATGGACGCCGTGGGCCCCTCGGTGGTCCCGTCGGTCTCGGAGATCCGCGCCAAGTTCGCCCAGCGCCGCGAGGGCGGCTCCCGGCTCGACCGCACGGTGCGGCGCCTGCTGGGCATCGAGGTCAAGATGAAGCAGTACGCCGAGGGCTCCGCGTTCGTCCGCAAGGTGGTCGACCGGGTCGGCATGGACGGCTTCAACAAGGTCTGGACCTCCCCGGAGACCCTGCCCACGACCCCCGAGATCGCCGACCCCGACGCCTGGATCCACCGCGTCATCGGCACCCCGGCCCTTCCCGCCTGACCGTCCCTTCCCGGTTGCCGTGACGTGCGGCAGGTCGCGGCAGCCGGGACAATGGCTCCTGTGGGTCCCCGTCCAGCCGTCGCCGACGTGCGCCGGGCCGTCCGCGAGGCGCTGGCCGACCTCGCCGGCACCGGCGCGCTGGTCCTGGCCGCGTGCAGCGGCGGCGCCGACTCGCTGGCCCTGGCGGCGGCGCTGGCCTTCGTCGCCCCCCGCGCCGGCCTGCGCGCTGGCCTGCTCACGGTGGACCACCAGCTCCAGCCGGGCTCGGCCGGCCGCGCCCGGCAGGTCGCCGGCATCGCCGCCGGTCTCGGCCTGACCCCGGCCGAGGTGCTCACCGTCACCGTCGGCGCCGACGGCGGCCCGGAGGCCGCCGCCCGCGAGGCCAGGTACACCGCGCTGGCCGAGGCGGCCGACCGGCTGGGGGCCGCCGCCGTCCTGCTCGGCCACACCCGCGACGACCAGGCCGAGACCGTCCTGCTGGGGCTGGCCAGGGGGAGCGGCCTGCGCTCGATCTCCGGCATGGCCGCCCGCGCGGGCCGCTACCGCCGGCCCTTCCTCGCCCTGCCCAGGGCCACGACGGTCGCCGCCTGCGCCGCCATGTCCCTCGCCCCCTGGGACGACCCGCACAACGACGACCCCCGCTACACCCGCGTCCGCGTCAGGAAGCGCATCCTGCCGATGCTCGACGAGGAACTCGGGCCGGGGGTGGCCGAGGCGCTCGCGCGGACCGCCGCAATGGCACGGGAGGACGCCGACGCCCTCGACCAGTGGGCCGAATCGGCGTTCCCGAATTGCGCTCTTAGCGATATCGGAGAGGCGGTCGTCCTGTCCGTTCCCGAGTTGGAGAAACTGCCCGACGCCGTGCGCCGAAGGGTGCTGCGGCGCGCGGCCATCGCGGCGGGCACGCCCTCCGGCGCGCTTTCCGCCACCCACGTGCTGGCGGTCGATCGGCTGGTCACGCAATGGCACGGGCAGAAGGCGGTCGATCTACCCGGAGGTCTGTCCGCAGTTCGGCGGTATGGCACCCTGATACTCGCCATCAGTCCCATCGTTTAAGGAACCACAGGTGGACGCTGCCGACATGGGCAAAGACCTGGAGAAGGTCCTCATCCCCGAGGACGACCTCCAGGCCAAGATCAAAGAGCTTGCCGGGCGCATCGACGAGGACTACGCGGGCAAGGACGTCCTGCTCGTGGGCGTGCTGAAGGGCGCGGTCATGGTGATGGCCGACCTGGCCAGAGCCCTGCACGTGCCGGTGCAGATGGACTGGATGGCGGTGTCGTCCTACGGCGCGGGCACCAAGTCCTCCGGCGTCGTACGGGTGCTGAAGGACCTCGACACCGACATCTTGAACCGCCACGTCCTCATCGTCGAGGACATCATCGACTCCGGCCTGACCCTCCACTGGCTGCTGGAAAACCTGAAGTCGCGCAATCCGGCGTCGTTGGAGATCTGCGCCGCGCTGCGCAAGCCGGACGCGGTGAAGGTGCCGATCGACGTGAAATACGTCGGCTTCGACATTCCCAACGAGTTCGTCATCGGCTACGGGCTCGACTACGCGGAGCGCTACCGCAATTTGCCGTTCATCGGAACGCTCGCGCCGCACGTTTATAAGTAGTAATCCCGGCCATGGCCGGGAACATCGCGCAACGTGACGTACGTTGATAGGGCAAGACCGGTGTAGCGGGCGGGTCCCTCCGTGCGCCGTGCCGGTGTACCTTCAGACTCCGGAAGGGTGACCGCAAGTCCCCTTCGGGTAGTCAGAAGTCGCGGTGTCGGATGCCGCGGCCCCGGGCCAGCCCGGGGTTCCAGGCCATGGTCAGGAAGGGACGGGCCCGCAAGGGGTTCCGCATCGGATGGATCTCAAGCGATTTACACGTGGGCCACTGCTGTGGATCCTGGGCATCGTCGTGCTGCTCCTGCTCGTCACCCAGCTCTGGAGCGGCGGGGGCAATTTCAAGCAGGCCGACACGTCCACGGTCCTCCAGCAGATTCGCGCCGGCAATTTCACCAGCGCCAAGGTCGTCGACAAGGACAATCGGGTCGAGCTCACCCTCATCAAGCCGATCGTCGTCCGGCCGGGTGACGCCCCGGCGAAGCTGATCCAGTCCAACTGGGTCAGCGGCTACGGCGCGAAGCTGACCGACGAGCTGCAGGCCCAGGTCGACGCCAACAAGACGAAGAGCTTCACCACCGAGGTGCCCCAGGAGAACTTCCTGCTCAGCATCCTGGTGAGCTTCCTGCCGATCGTCATCATCGTGCTGATCTTCCTGTTCATCATGAACCAGATGCAGGGCGGCGGCTCCCGGGTGATGAACTTCGGCAAGTCGAAGGCCAAGCTCATCACCAAAGACACCCCCAAGACCACGTTCGCCGACGTCGCCGGCGCCGACGAGGCCATCGAGGAGCTCCAGGAGATCAAGGAGTTCCTGCAGGCCCCGGCCAAGTTCCAGGCGATCGGCGCGAAGATCCCCAAGGGCGTGCTGCTCTACGGCCCGCCCGGCACCGGCAAGACCCTGCTGGCCCGCGCGGTCGCGGGTGAGGCGGGCGTGCCCTTCTACTCGATCTCCGGCTCCGACTTCGTCGAGATGTTCGTCGGCGTCGGCGCCTCCCGCGTGCGCGACCTGTTCGAGCAGGCCAAGGCCAACGCCCCCGCGATCATCTTCATCGACGAGATCGACGCCGTCGGCCGCCACCGCGGCGCCGGCCTGGGCGGCGGTCACGACGAGCGCGAGCAGACCCTCAACCAGCTGCTCGTCGAGATGGACGGCTTCGACGTCAAGGGCGGCGTCATCCTCATCGCCGCGACCAACCGGCCCGACATCCTCGACCCGGCGCTGCTGCGTCCGGGCCGTTTCGACCGGCAGGTCACGGTCGACCGTCCCGACCTGGAGGGCCGCAAGGGCATCCTCAAGGTCCACGGTCGCGGCAAGCCGTTCGCGCCCGACGTCGACCTCGACGTCATCGCGCGCCGCACCCCCGGGTTCACCGGCGCCGACCTGGCCAACGTGATCAACGAGGCGGCCCTGCTCACCGCGCGGGCCGACCAGAAGCTGATCACGATGGAGGTCCTCGAGGAGTCGATCGACCGTGTCATGGCAGGGCCCGAGCGCAAGTCGCGGGTCATGTCCGACAAGGAGAAGAAGATGATCGCCTACCACGAGGGCGGTCACGCGCTGGTGGCGCACGCGCTGCCCAACTCCGACCCGGTCCACAAGATCACGATCCTGTCCCGCGGCCGCGCGCTCGGTTACACGATGACGCTGCCGATGGAGGACAAGTTCCTGGCCACCAGGTCCGAGATGATGGACCAGCTCGCGATGCTGCTCGGCGGCCGCGCGGCGGAGGAGCTCGTCTTCCACGAGCCCACCACCGGCGCCTCCAACGACATCGAGAAGGCCACGGCGGTCGCCCGCCGCATGGTGACCGAGTACGGCATGAGCGAGCAGCTCGGCGCCCGTAAGTTCGGCACCGGCCAGGCCGAGGTCTTCCTCGGCCGCGAGATGGGCCACGAGCGCGACTACTCCGAGAAGATCGCCTCCTCCATCGACGAGGAGGTCCGCCGGATGATCGAGACGGCGCACGACCAGGCCTGGGACATCCTGGTCGAATACCGCGACGTGCTCGACAACCTGGTGCTGGAGCTCATGGAGAAGGAGACCCTCTCCCGCGAGCAGGTCCTGCAGATCTTCGCCCCGGTGGTCGTCAAGGAGCACCGGCCCTCGTACGCGGGCTACGGCAAGCGGCTGCCCTCCGACCGCCCGCCGATCCTGACCCCGAAGGAGCAGTCGGCCAACGGCTCGCTCACCTCCGGTCACCAGGACGCCTTCCAGTCCGGGGACAGTGCGTGACCCAGCACGAGGTTGACCTGGGGCGGATCGAGAAGGCCGTACGCGAGATCCTCTACGGCATCGGCGAGGATCCCGACCGCGACGGCCTGCTCGAAACGCCCGCCAGGGTCGCCCGCGCGATGGCCGAGCAGTTCTCCGGGCTCGGCCAGACCCCCGAAGACGTGCTCAACAAGGTCTTCGACGTCGACCACGACGAGATGGTGCTGGTGCGGGACATCGAGGTCTACTCGACCTGCGAGCACCATCTGGTCCCGTTCCACGGCGTGGCCCACGTGGGCTACATCCCCAACGAGCGCGGCCAGGTGACCGGGCTGTCCAAGCTGGCCCGGCTGGTCGACGTCTTCGCCCGCCGTCCGCAGGTGCAGGAGCGCATGACCTCGCAGATCGCCGACGCTCTCATGCGGGTGCTGGAGCCGCGCGGGGTCATCGTGGTGGTCGAGGCCGAACACCTGTGCATGACGATGCGCGGCGTGCGCAAGCCGGGGGCCAAGACGGTCACGTCGGCGGTCCGCGGCGACTTCCGTACCAGCGACAAGACCCGCTCCGAGGCGATGGCGCTGATTCTCGGCAGGTGACGATCGTTATCCACAACTGGGGACCCGAGATGTCGGCAGGTGTGGGGGAACGCCTAGGCTTGCCCCATGACTAGCGTGCCCATCAACGTGCCGGGCGGTACGGAGCGGTGCCTCGTCATGGGCGTGGTCAACGTGACCCCCGACTCCTTCTCCGACGGCGGCCTGTGGTTCGACGAAGAGGCCGCCGTCCGGCACGGGCTCGACCTGGTGCGGGAGGGGGCCGACATCGTCGACGTGGGCGGTGAGTCCACCCGTCCCGGCGCCGCGCGGGTGTCGCTGGAGGAGGAGCTGGCCAGGGTCGTCCCGGTGATCCGGGCGCTCGACGCCGAGGGCGTGGCCGTCAGCGTCGACACGATGCGCGCCGAGGTCGCCAGGGCCGCGGTCGAGGCGGGCGCCAGGCTCGTCAACGACGTCAGCGGCGGCCTGGCCGACCCGGAGATGCCGCGCGTGGTCGCCGCGACGGGAGCGCCCTACGTGGTGATGCACTGGCGCGGCCACAGCCATGACATGGACAGCCGCGCCGTCTACGCCGACGTCGTGACAGAGGTGCGCGAGGAGCTCAGCAAGCGGGTCGATCTCGTGCTGGCCGAGGGGGTGTCCCCCGAGCAGATCGTGCTCGACCCCGGCCTCGGCTTCGCCAAGAACGCCGAGCACAACTGGGCGTTGCTGGCCGGCATCCCGCAGCTCGCCGAGCTGGGCTACCCGCTGCTGATCGGAGCCTCGCGCAAGCGCTTCCTCGGGCGGCTGCTGGCCGGCCCCGACGGCGCGCCCCGCCCGTTCAGCAGGAGCGACGACGCAACGCTGGCGGTCACCGCGCTGGCGGCTCAGGCGGGGGCCTGGTGCGTGCGCGTGCACGAGGTAGGTCCCAATGCCGATGCCGTGCGCGTGGCGGCCGCATGGAAGAGAGCCGGAGCAGGCACATGAGCGTCGACACCGCCGCCATCGAGACGGTCAACCAGGAGTTCTACACCGCGATCGAGAGCGCCGATCTCGACAAGATGACCGAGATCTGGGCCGAGGACACCGCCGACGACCAGGTGAGCTGCGTCCATCCGGGCTGGACGTTGCTGACCGGCCGGTCGGAGGTGCTGCGGTCGTGGGCGCTGATCATGGCCAACACCACCTACATCCAGTTC
The DNA here is from genome assembly GCF_044465525.1 of Nonomuraea sp. NPDC049646. Taxonomy (NCBI): domain Bacteria; kingdom Bacillati; phylum Actinomycetota; class Actinomycetes; order Streptosporangiales; family Streptosporangiaceae; genus Nonomuraea; species Nonomuraea sp. NPDC049646. The sequence goes on from NZ_JBITLU010000009.1 coordinate 254,618, forward strand.
GTGCTGACCGACGTCAACACCACCGTGCTGGGCGACGTGGCCGTGCTCACCTGCGTGGAGAACATCCTGACGGCGGGCGAGGAGGGTGAGTCCAGCTTCGCCGCGGGCAAGGTGGTGGCGAGCAACGTCTACATCCGCACCTCGCAGGGCTGGCGGTTGTGGATGCACCACGGCTCCCCGGTGCTCCAGGGAGACGACGACGAGGACGAGGAGGGCGAGCTTGAGGTCTGACCGCATCGCTCTCAAGGGCCTGCGGGCCAGGGGCAGGCACGGCGTGCTGCCCGCCGAGCGGGAGCTCGGCCAGGAGTTCGTGATCGACGCGACGTTGTTCCTCGACACCGCCCCGGCGGCGGCCGGCGACGACCTCACCAAGACCGTCCACTACGGCGAGCTGGCCCAGGCGCTGGTGGAGGTGGTCGAGGGCGAGCCGGTCGAGCTGATCGAGACGCTGGCCCAGCGGCTGGCCGACGTCTGCCTGGCCAGTGAGCTGGTGCACAGGGCCGAGGTGAGTGTGCACAAACCGGCGGCGCCGATCCCGCTGCCGTTCGACGATGTGATCGTGACGATCGAGCGGAGCCGCGCATGAAGGCCGTCCTCGCTCTCGGCAGCAACCTGGGCGAGCGGTTCCAGACGTTGCAGGGAGCCATCGACACGTTGTTCGACGCCCCCGGCCTGGAGTTCGTCAAGGTGTCCCCGGTCTACGAGACCGACCCGGTCGGGGGGCCGGGAGGCCAGGAGCCGTACCTCAACGCGGTCGTCGTCGCCGAGACCGCGCTGCCGCCGCGTACGCTGCTGGAGCGGGCGCTGGGCGTGGAGAACGCCTTCGGCCGGGTGCGTGCGGAGCGGTGGGGGCCGCGTACGCTCGACGTCGACCTGATCGTCGTGGGCGAGACCGTGTCCGACGACCCCGAGCTGACGTTGCCGCATCCCCGCGCCCACGAGCGCGCTTTCGTGCTGGTGCCCTGGTCGGTGATCGACCCCGAGGCCACGGTGCCGGGCCGGGGCCGGGTGGCCGACCTGCTGGCCGAGCTCGACCGGCACGGCGTGCGCCTGCGTGACGACCTGAAGCTGCAGAGGCCCGATTGAAGCCGACGCATCCCGGCCGGCTGGCCGCTCTCCTGCTCGTCGTCGCCCTGGTCGTCTGGGCGGCGGTCCGGCATTTCTACTCCGACCTGCCCATCATGCCCTGGACGGCCATCCCGACCGTGCTGCTGCTCGCCCTCGGCGAGGGTTACAGCGGGTGGGTGACCAAGGCCAGGATCGCCAGGAAACCCGACACCAAGCCGGTCGAGCCGCTGGCGGTGGCCCGGCTGGCGGCGCTGGCCAAGGCGTCGGCGTACGCGGGGGCGGTGTTCGCCGGGATGTTCGCCGGGTTCGCCGCGTACACGCTGCAGATCTTCGACCGGGAGACGCCGCGCTCGGAGTTCTTCGTGGCGGCCGGGTCGTTCGTGGCCTGCGTGGTGCTCGTCTGCGCGGCCCTGTACCTGGAGCACTGCTGCCGGATCCCGAAGGACTCCGACGAGCGCAAACCCGACTAGCGGCGGCGGCCGAAGAGGTAGATGACCGGCAGCGTGCAGATCAGCGGCCCGACGATGGCGATCGGCCGTTCCAGCCACCACTTCAGGTCGGGCGGGATCTTCGTGCCGAGGCTGCCGAACAACCACCACGACAGCCCTAAGGCGATCGCCATGCCGGTCGTGTGGAACAGGAACAGCGGCAGGGCGTAGCGGTTGATGAAGGAGTTGGCGCGGGCCCAGCGGGGGCGTTCGAGCACGCGTTCCATGGCCGGGCGCAGCACCTCGACCAGGCCGATCTGGAAGATCAGCAGGGCGACGATGACGAACGTGGGCGGCGCCATGTTCGACCACTTGTCGCCCGGCACGCCCACCATCGAGCCCGGGTAGATGCCCGAGTAGACCAGGCCGATCAGGGCGAACAGGCCGGTCCACAGGATGCCGACGTCGTACCGCCGGGGCAGGACGACGATCCGGTCGTAGAAGAAGCCCGCCTGGTGGGCCAGCCCCCAGACGATGATCATGTTGAGCCAGCCGGCCCACTCGTAGCCGTAGCGGAAGCGCACGACGTCGACGACCAGGGCCGAGCCGCCGAGCCAGATCAGGGCCAGCACGTCGTAGCGCCGGTGCAGCCACAGGGCCACCGGCAGCAGCGCGATCAGCACCAGGTAGACGCCGAGGAACCACAGCGGGCTGAGCACGAGCAGCACCACCCGCCACATCCACTCCACGTGGAACGCCCAGGTGACGACCGCCCCGACGGAGATCCACACGCCGCACAGGAACAGCGCGGGCAGGGACAGCGCGCGGATGCGCCGCCAGACGAACGCCCCGATGCCGACGCCGCGCGCCTGGGCCCGGTTCCAGGACAGCAGGTGCACGTGGCCGCCGACGTAGAAGAACAGCGGCAGCACCTGGAGCAGCCAGGTCAGGATCCACAACCCGGAGGTGAAGCCGAGCGGGCTGGTGGGCTCGGGCCCGCTGGGCTTCCACTCCAGGATCGTGAACGCCCAGTGCCAGACCACCACGACGATGAGGCTGAGGGCGCGCAGCCAGTCGACGTACTTGTCGCGTTCGGGAGCGGTGCTCACTTGTCGATGTCACCCACGACGAAGAACATCGAGCCCAGAATGGCGATCATGTCGGCCACCAGGTTCCCCGGCAGCAGCTCGCGCAGCGCCTGGACGTTGCCGAACGACGCCGAGCGCAGCTTGAGCCGCCACGGCGTCTTGTCGCCCTTGGAGACCAGGTAGTAGCCGTTGATGCCGAGCGGGTTCTCGGTCCACGCGTACGTGTGGCCCTCGGGCACCTTGAGCACCTTCGGCAGGCGCTGGTTGACGGGCCCTGGAGGCAGCTCGCGCAGCCGGGCGACGCACGCGTCGGCCAGGTCGAGCGAGACCTTGAGCTGCTCGAACAGCACCTCGAACCGGGCATGGCAGTCGCCGTCGCGCCGGGTGACGACCGTGACCGGCAGCTCCCCGTAGGCCAGGTACGGGTCGTCGCGCCGCAGGTCGAGGTCCACGCCGGAGGCGCGGGCGATGGGCCCGCTGACGCCGTACTGGAGGATCTGCTCGCGGGTCAGCACGCCGACGCCCTTGGTGCGGGCGAGGAAGATCTCGTTGTTCAGGATGAGGCCCTCGATGTCGGGCACCCGGCGGCGGGTCTCGGCGACGGCCGCGGCGACCCGGTCGAGCCAGCCGAGCGGCAGGTCCTCCTTGAGGCCGCCGACCCGGTTGAACATGTAGTGCATGCGGCCGCCGGAGATCTCCTCCATGACGGCCTGGATGCGCTCGCGCTCGTCGAAGGCGTAGAAGACGGGGGTGATCGCGCCCAGTTCGAGGGGGTAGGAGCCGAGGAACATCAGGTGGTTGAGCACCCGGTTGAGCTCGGCCAGCAGCGTACGCGCCCACACGGCCCTGACCGGCGTCTCCATGCCGAGCAGCCGTTCGGCGGCCAGCACGACGCCCAGCTCGTTGGCGAACCCCGACAGCCAGTCGTGCCGGTTGGCGAGCATGATGATCTGACGGTAGTCGCGGACCTCGAACAGCTTCTCCGCGCCCCTGTGCATGTAGCCGATGATCGGCTCGGCCGCCTCGATGCGCTCGCCGTCGAGGGTGAGCCGGAGCCTGAGCACGCCGTGCGTGGAGGGATGCTGGGGGCCGATGTTGAGGATCATGTCCTCGGTCGCCAGCTCCTTCGCGCCGGCGCCGATCCCGACCACGCGTTCCTTCATAGGGCCCATGCTGCCACCGTCCCACGGGGTGATCCAGCGTGGGGGATGGTCAAGGAATCGTATGGCAACGCATCCCGAAGCCAGACATGGGGATCAATACCGGGAACGGGGGGAGAAAGCACTGTGAAGAGAGTCCTGTTTGATGTGGCGGCCCTGATCTCCCGGGTGGTACTCGGTGTGATCTTCGTGGCGCACGGCTGGCAGAAGTGGCAGGGCGGGCTCGGTGCCGCGGCGGGGCAGTTCCGCGAGATGGGCGTGCCCATGCCCGAGTTGTCGGCCGGATTCGCCGCCATCGTCGAACTGGTCGGCGGCGCCCTGTTGATCCTCGGCCTGCTGGTCCGGCCGGTGGCGTTGCTGCTGCTCATCGACATGATCGGCGCGATCGTCTTCGTGCACGCGGGCCATGGGGTGTTGTCGCAGACCGGGGGATGGGAGCTGCCGGGCGCGCTCGGGGCGCTGTCCCTGATGCTCGCCGCGCTGGGCGGCGGCCGCATCGGCCTCGACGGCATCTTCCACTCGACGTACCGCCGCCGCAGGGAACGCCAGATCGCCGAGGACGACCTCGCCGCGCACCGGCCGGCCCGCCGCGCCGAGCCGACGACGGTCGTCACCGAGGGGCCGGTCGCGCAGGCCGGGCCCGAGGGCGGCCCGACGACGCCGGCCCGGCCCGCAGGCGAGGCCGAGCAGCCCAATGTGCCGCGGCAGCCCAACGCGCCGCGTCCCGGGCACCTCAACGACGAGGACATGCGGGACATCGACGCCCTGGTGTCCGACGAGCCGCACCAGCAGAAGCCGCCCAACCGCTGAGCCTCAGCGGCTGACCAGGTCGCGCAGGGCCTCGATCAGGCGGTCGACGTGCTCCTGCGTGCTGCCGATGCCGATGGAGGCGCGCACCGCCGAGGCGGTGCCGTCCTCGCAGCCCCCGTCCGAGGTGCCCAGCAGGTGCCGGACGAACGGGTGCGCGCAGAACTTCCCGTCCCGCACGCCGATGCCGTACTCGCCGGACAGCGCCTCGGCCACCTCCCGGGCCGAGTAGCCGTCCACGACGAACGACACGATCCCCACCCGCGGGTGGTCCTCGCCCCACAACGACAGCTCGCGCACCCCGTCGATCGAGGCCAGACCGGTGCGCAGCCGGGCGATCAGGCGCTCCTCCTCGCGCACCAGCTCCGTCCACCCCGTGGCGGTGAGCGCGTCGCAGGCGGCGGCCAGGGCGATGGCGCCGAGCACGTTGGGGGTGCCGGCCTCGTGGCGGGGCTCGGGGTCGTCGTGCCACTCGGTGGTCTCGCCCACCGAGCGCACCGCGCCGCCGCCCTTCAGGTACGGCTCGCCCGCCGCCAGCCAGTCACGGCGTCCGATCAGCACGCCGGCGCCGAAGGGCGCGTACAGCTTGTGGCCGGAGAAGGCGACGTAGTCCAGGTCGAGCGCGGTCAGGTTGAGCCTGCGGTGCGGGACGAGCTGGGCCGCGTCCACCAGGATCCGGGCGCCGTGCCGGTGGGCGATGTGGGCGAGGGCGGCGATGGGCCACAGCTCGCCGGTGACGTTGGAGGCGGCGGTGACCACGAGCAGCTTGGGGCCCTCGATCCCGGCCAGCGCCTCGTCGGCGGCGCGGACGGCCGCGCCGGGGAAGGCGGGCGGCGCCAGGCGCACGGACCGCTCCCAGGGCAGCAGCGAGGCGTGGTGCTCGGAGTCGAAGACGACGACGGTCGTGCCCTCGGGCAGGCAGCCGGCCAGCAGGTTGGTGGCGTCGGTGGTGTTGCGGGTGAAGATGACGGCGTCGTCCGGGCGGGCGCCGACGAAGGCCCGGACCGTGTGGCGGGCCTGCTCGTAGCGGGCGGTGGTGAGCTGGGAGGCGTAGCCCGCGCCGCGGTGGACGCTGGAGTAGGCCGGGAGCGCGGCGGCGACGGCGGCGCTGACCGGCTCAAGACAGGGCGCGCTGGCCGCGTAGTCGAGGTTGGCGTAGCTCACCAGCCGGCCGCCCTTGACCGGCACTTCGAGGTCGGCGCCGAGCACGGCGGGGATCGACCGCCCGGAGGCGGCGGCGGGGGCGGGGGCCTCGGCGGCGGCCTGGGCGGGGACGGAGTTGAAGATCGTCAGAGTGGACACGGCACAGCTCCTCACGGGTCGGTCGGACCCCTGGAAGCAGCCACGGAGCCCGCGCTTGCCCGCCACACCTCGTGACGGACCAGGTCTTCACCCGGGGCACCCCGCCGCGGACGCGAGGGTTGCCGGCCAGCTAGCCGGGGCTTGTCGCTGGCACTCATGACCTACGACGGCACTATAACCGACACCCGGGCATGATTCGCAAGCTCAGCAGGTCAACCCGTCTCATAAGATGAAATAGTGCGCTTTGATCCCTGGAATCCGGATTTCGTCGTCGACCCCTATCCGGCGTACGACGAGCTGAGGCGCGAGGCGCCCGTCCGCTACTTCGAGCCGTCCAACCAGTGGCTGATCTCCCGGCACGCCGACGTGAACGCGCTGCTCCGGGACCGGCGGCTGGGCCGCGACTACACCCACGTCGCCACGCACGAGGAGTTCGGCCGGCAGCCTGCGCCGGAGTTCCAGGAAGCCTTCTGGCGGGTCAGCAGGAACGGCATGCTGGAGGTCGAGCCGCCGGACCACACGAGGCTGCGCCGGCTGGTGTCCAAGGCGTTCACGCCGCGCATGGTCGAGTCGCTGCGCCCGCGCGTCCGGGCCATCGCCGAGGGCCTGATCGACGCCTACGTCGAGAAGGGCGGCGGCGACCTGATCGCCGAGGTCGCCGAGCCGCTGCCGGTCACCGTCATCGCCGAGATGCTCGGCGTGCCCGAGCAGGACCGTCACCTGCTGCGCCCCTGGTCGGCCGACATGTGCGGCATGTACGAGCTCAACCCCAGCCTGGAGACCCAGCACCAGGCGGTCCGCGCGGCCGAGGAGTTCGAGTCCTACCTCAAGGACCTGGCCCGCGACCGGCTCGCGAACCCCGGCGAGGACCTGGTCAGCGCCCTGGCCGCGATCCCCGAGCTGACCCTCGACGAGCTGGCCGGCACCTGCGTGCTGCTGCTCAACGCCGGCCACGAGGCCACGGTCAACGTCACCGGCAACGGCTGGCGGGCCCTGCTGAAGAACCCCGGGGAGCTGGCCCGGCTGCGCGCCGACCGTTCGCTGCTGCCGACCGCCATCGAGGAGCTGCTGCGCTACGACACCCCGTTGCAGCTCTTCGAGCGCTGGGTGCTGGAGGACATCGAGGTGCACGGCGTGCGGATCCCGCGCGGCTCGGAGGTCGCCTGCCTGTTCGGCTCGGCCAACAGGGACCCCGAGGTGTTCGAGGACCCGGACCGGCTCGACCTGGGCCGTCCGGACAACCCGCACATCTCCTTCGGCGCCGGCATCCACTTCTGCCTGGGCGCGCCGCTGGCCAGGATCGAGCTGACGGAGTCGTTCACCGCCCTGCTGGACCGGGTCGGGACGATCGAGCTGCGCGCCGAGCCGGTCTACAAGCCGGGCTTCGTCATCCGCGGCCTGCGCTCGCTCGACCTCGACGTCACCGGCTCTGGCTGAGCCAGCCGAACCCGCCGAGCCCGGCCGGATCGATCAGCTCGCCCTCCTCCGACGCCCTCGACAACGCGCGCACGTAGCCGCGCGGATCGGTGCGGGCGAGCTCGACCGGCGGCCGGGCGCCGGTGAGGCCCAGCGCCCGCAACATGTCACGCTGTGTGGACAAGGTTGTGGATATCGCGCCGGCCCGCCGCCCGGCCTCGGCGCACGCGTCGAGCGCGACGTGGGCGGTGATGTCGCAGGTCCCGTCGGGGACGGGGGCGACGACCGCGCCGTCGCGGTAACCGGTCAGCGTGCCACAGAGCGGTCGGTTATCCACAGGGTGTGCATAATCCACGGCTATCGCCCGGCCGCGGGCGAGGCGTACCAGAACGGAGGCCCAGGCGTCGTCACGGGGACGGCCGATCTCGGCGCGGGTGCCCACGTGCGGCAGCGGCCACCAGCGGTCGAGCCACTCGCGGTCGGCGGGCCGCAGCGGGCCGCCGAGGCGCTCCTCCCCGGTGCGGGTGTTGACCATGACCAGGCGCGGGCCGCCGGAGGTCTGCTCGGCCACGTCGATAGGGATGTTGTCGAGCCACTCGTTGGCCACGGCCAGGCCGGTGATGCTGGACGGCAGGCAGCGGCGCCACTCGACCTCGTCGGGCAGGCCAGGGGGCCTGGGCGACAGGTCGACGCACGTGACCCGGAGCCGGTCGCGCAGAGCGGGCTCGGCCAGGTCGAGGACGCGGCGGACCAGCACGCCCTCGCCCGAGCCGATGTCGACCAGGTCGAGCCACTCGGGTGAGCCGAGGTCGTCGTCGACCTCCGCCAGCAGGGTCAGGATCGCCTCGGCGAACACCGCCGAGGCCCCGACCGAGGTGCGGAAGTGGCGCGAAGGGCGTTCGCGGAGGTAGAAACCCTCCTCGCCGTAGAGCGCGCGCTCGGTCGCTGCGCGCCAGGTGAGCCACATGACGCTGACTATCTCATGACTCCGGCTCTCACCACGCTAAGTCATTGATTGACTACACTTGGTCGCTACATTGCGCTAACGTTTACGTACTGTCACCGAGCGACTGCGTTTCGCCCATCCGCGGTAAGCGGCGAGCCGGATCGCTCCACCAAAGCATTGCGGCCGCAACGGCCGCATACTGAGAGGAGCCCCCCGTGAAGAAGACTCTGGTCATGGCAGGTGCCATTGCCCTGCTGGCGCTGGCGGCCCCCGCGTACGCCGACGACGTCACCCACGGCAACAACGGCATCCTGAGCGGCAGCCCGATCCACCTCCCCATCACCGCCGTCGTGCCCGTCTGCGGCAACAACATCGGCATCCAGGCCGTGCCGATCAACGGCTGTCAGGGGAGCCCCAACACCGCGGTCTACAGCCGCTGAGGCAGGGAGAGCCCGGACCGCTCGCGCGCGGTCCGGGCTCTGATCCCGGCCGGTCAGTCGGCGGATGACCGGTCAGTGCACCTCCAAGAGGTCGCATCCAGGCGGGCGTCGGGTTGTCAGGACCCGGCGCCCGTCGTCGTGCGTGGACCCCTCTCCTCATCTCTTTCGACAGGGGGTGCACGATTCGTATGCCCCTGTCGCATTTGTCGTTAACTCAACGGTCGGTAAAGCGGCGGACATGCCTGACCGCGTTCGTCGGCCCGCGACATGTGCGGCGCCGCCCGCCGGTTACGCTGGTCGGCAGTGCCATCACGGTCGACAGGGGTGAGACGTCATGGACGCAGGTGATCGCCCGGCACGGCTGACCGTCGGCGTGCTCGGCGCGGGCAAGGTCGGCTCCGCGCTCGGCGCCGCGCTGGCGCAGGCGGGCCACCGGATCGTGGCCGCGAGCGGGGTCTCCGACAGGTCGCGAAGGTGGGCCGCCGACCGGCTCGGGGTGGAGCTGACGCGGCCCGACGAGGTGGTGGCCGCCGCCCAGCTCATCCTGCTGACCGTCCCCGACGACGCGCTGCCCGACCTCGTGGCCGGCCTGGCCCGTACGGGCGCCGACCTCCAGGGCAAGCTGCTCGTCCACACCAGCGGCGCGTACGGCCTGTCGGTGCTCGAACCCGCAGCCGGCGTGGGCGCGCTGCCGCTCGCGCTCCACCCGGTCATGACCTTCACCGGCCGCGACGACGACCTCAACAAGATCACCGGCATCTCGTTCGGCGTCACCGCCCCCGACCTGCTGCGGCCGGTCGCCGAGGCGCTGGTGATCGAGATGGGCGGCGAGCCGGTCTGGATCGCCGAGAGCGACCGCGCGCTCTACCACGCGGCCCTGGCCAACGCCGCCAACCACATGGTCACGCTCATCGCCGAGTCCGAGGAGCTGCTCGGGCGCATCGGCGTCGAGCACCCGGGCCGGATGCTGGGCCCGCTGCTCGGCGCGGCGCTCGACAACGTGCTGCGGCTGGGCATCGCCGGGCTGACCGGGCCGGTCGTCCGCGGCGACGCAGGCACGGTGCGCAAACACGTCGACGCGCTGATCCTGGCCGCCCCGGAGGCCGCCGACGCCTACATCGCGCTGGCCCGGCTCACCGCCGACCGGGCGCTGGCCGCGGGGCTGCTCAAACCGGAGGAGGCGGAGCGGCTGCTCGACGCGCTTGGGGGCAATATATGGACCTGACCGTCGGGTGTGGAGGGCAGCAATGGATCTGATCGTGGCCGGCAACCGGGACGACCTGGCGAAGGCGCGCGGCACGGGCCGGGTGGCGCTGGTCCCGACCATGGGCGCGCTGCACGAGGGCCACCGGTCGCTGATCAGGGCCGCCCGCGTGCGCGCCGACCAGGTCGTCGTCAGCATCTTCGTCAACCCGCTGCAATTCGGTCCTAACGAGGATTTTTCCCGCTATCCCCGTACGTTCGACGCCGACCTCGACGTGTGCCGGGAGGAGGACGTGCACGTCGTGTTCGCGCCCTCGCCCGAGGACATGTACCGCCCCGACCGGCAGGTGAGCGTCTGCGCGGGCGAGATGGGCTCGATCGTCGAGGGCGCCTCCAGGCCCGGCCACTTCGACGGCGTGCTGACGGTGGTGCTCAAGCTGTTCAACCTGGTCCGTCCCGACGTGGCGATCTTCGGCCAGAAGGACGCCCAGCAGCTCGCCGTCATCCGCCGCATGGTGGCCGACCTCGACCTGGCCGTCGAGATCGTCGGCGCGCCCACCGTGCGCGAGCCCGACGGCCTGGCCCTGTCCAGCCGCAACCGTTACCTGTCGGCGCGCGACCGCACGGTGGCGCTGGCCCTGTCCCGCGCCCTGCGGGCGGGCGCGGCCGAGCTCACCGCCGGCGCGATCCGCTCCACCGCCCGCGCGGTGCTCGACGAGGCCGGGCCCGACCTCGACCTCGACTACCTGGCGCTGGTCGATCCGGCGACGTTCAAGGAGGTCGACGACTCCTACGAGGGCTCGGCCGTGCTCGCCGTGGCGGCCCGGGTGGGCGGCACCCGGCTGATCGACAACGTCGTGCTGAGCCTTCGTCACTGATCCGTAGGGCGCCCCCGGGGCATGTCCATGCTGCGGGAGGCGTTATCGTCATAGTGACGAAATCGCCTCAGTGAGGAGACCCCCATGAGTGCACCGGCGATTCCCCGGCGTCTGACGGCCCCCGAACCCGGCTGGACGGTCGAGGCGGACGTGGTCGTCGTCGGCTCCGGCGTCGCGGGCCTGACCGTGGCGCTGCGTCATGCCGAGCTGGATCCCGCGGCCAAGGTCCTGGTCGTCACCAAGGACGTGCTGTCCGCCGGGTCCACCAAGTGGGCCCAGGGGGGCATCGCCGCCGTGCTCGACCCGCGCGACACCCCCGAGGAGCACCTGAGCGACACGTTGCTCGCCGGGGTCGGGCTGTGCGACACCAGGGCCGTACGAACCCTGGTGACCGAGGGGCCGGGCGCGCTGCGGCGGCTCATGGAGCGCGGCGCCCGGTTCGACCGCACCCCCGACGGCGAGCTCCAGCTCACCAGGGAGGGCGGCCACCGGCGTCACCGGATCGTGCACGCCGGCGGCGACGCCACGGGCGCCGAGGTGCAGCGGGCGCTGGTCGAGGCGGTGCGCGCCGGCTCGATCGAGGTGATCGAGCACGCGCTCGTGCTCGACCTGCTCAAGGACGCCCGCGGCCGGGCCAGGGGAGTGACCCTGCACGTCATGGGCGAGGGCGCCCGTGACGGCGTCGGGGCGGTCCTGGCGCGGGCGGTCGTGCTGGCCACCGGCGGCATGGGCCAGGTCTACGCCGCGACCACCAACCCGGTCGTGTCCACCGGCGACGGCGTGGCGCTCGCGCTCAGGGCGGGGGCGGTCGTGCGCGACATCGAGTTCGTGCAGTTCCACCCGACCGTGCTGTGGCTGGGGGAGGGCTCGACGGGCCAGCAGCCGCTGATCTCCGAGGCGGTCAGGGGCGAGGGCGCCTTCCTCGTCGACCACGAGGGCAACCGGTTCATGCAGGGCGTGCACGAGCTGGCCGACCTGGCCCCGCGCGACATCGTGGCCAAGGCGATCACCAGGACCATGCGCGAGAGCGGCCGCGACCACGTCTTCCTCGACGGCCGCCACTTCGGCAGGGACAAGTGGGAGAGCCGCTTCCCCACCATCTACGCCGTCTGCCGGGAGCACGGCATCGACCCGGTCACCGAGCCGATCCCCGTCTCCCCGGCCGCCCACTACGCCAGCGGCGGCGTCCGCGCCGACCTGTCCGGCCGCACCTCGATCGAGGGTCTGTACGCCTGCGGCGAGGTGGCCTGCACCGGCGTCCACGGCGCCAACCGGCTGGCGTCCAACTCGCTCCTTGAGGGCCTGGTCTTCGCCGAGCGCATCGCCGAGGACATCCACCGGACGCGTCCCGAGCCGGGCGAGCCGGTCGACGGGCGGGCCGCGACGGGCCTGGTGGACCCGAGGGCCAGGCCCAGGATCCAGGCGCACATGAGCGCCGGCGCCGGGGTGCTGCGCAGCCGCGCGTCGCTGCAGGCCACGTCGAAGGCGCTGCGCGACGCGCTCTGGACGCCGGTCGAGGTGCCCGCCTGCACCGAGTCGTGGGAGGCGAGCAACCTCCTCACCGTCGCCGCCGTCCTGACCGGCGTGGCGGCGGCCAGGCTGGAGACGCGCGGCTCCCACTGGCGCGAGGACCACGAGAGCCGCGACGACAATGAGTGGCTGGGCCACCTGGACGTGACCCTGACCGAGGAGGGCCTTCGCATGACGTACACCCCGCACGGCGAGGCGATGCCGCCGCGGCTGGCGCAGGAGCTGACCGCCGCCGGGCTCGACCCGGCCGAGGTCGACGCGCTGATCGACCGCGCGCTCGAAGAGGACCTGCAGGAGGCGGGCGACGTGACCAGCCTGGCCACGATCCCGGCCGAGCAGCGTTCGGCCGCCGACGTGGTGGCCCGCAAGGACGGCGTGGTGGCCGGGCTGGCCGTGGCCGAGGCGGTCTTCCTGCGGCTGGGCGCCGCTCGCGCCGAGCGGCGGGCCAAGGACGGCGAGCGGGTGGCGGCCGGCGACGTGCTGATGACGGTCGAGGGCCCGACGCGGGCCGTGCTGACCGCCGAGCGCACCGCGCTCAACCTGCTCACGCACCTGTCCGGGGTGGCCACGCTGACCGCCAGGTGGGTGGCCGCGATCGAGGGCACGCGCGCGCGGGTGCGCGACAGCCGCAAGACCCTGCCGGGTCTGCGGTCCCTGGAGAAGTACGCCGTGCGCTGCGGCGGCGGCGTCAACCACCGCATGTCGCTGTCGGACGCGGCCCTGATCAAGGACAACCACGTGGTGGCGGCCGGCGGCGTGGCCGAGGCGTACCGCGCGGTGCGGGAGCGTTTTCCCGAGGTGCCGATCGAGGTCGAGATCGACCGGCTCGACCAGCTGGAGCCCCTGCTGGACGAGGGCGCCGAGGAGATCCTGCTGGACAACTTCACGGTCGAGGACACCGTACATGCCGTACAAATCGTGAAAAGTCGGGCGAAAAACAGGGTTGCGCTTGAAGCGAGTGGGGGATTGACCTTGGAATCGGCTCGTGATGTGGCTGAAACTGGCGTTGACTACCTTGCGGTGGGAGCGCTCACCCACTCGGCGCCGGCCCTGGACATCGCACTGGATTTGCGGGGGTAATTGATGCTGCTCACGATCGACGTCGGCAACACGCACACGGTGCTGGGGCTGTTCGAGGGCGAGGACGTCATCGAGCACTGGAGGCTGGCCACCGACGCCCGCCGCACCGCCGACGAGATCGCCGTCGTGCTCCAGGGGCTGCTGGCCCAGTCACCCCTGCTCAAGGGCGCCGACATCAGCGGCATCGCCATCTGCTCGACCGTGCCGAGCGTGCTCAACGAGATGCGGGAGATGTGCCGTCGCTACTACGGCGACGTCACCGCCGTGATCGTGGAGCCCGGCGTGCGCACGGGCGTGCCGGTGCGCATGGACAACCCCAAAGAGGTGGGCAGCGATCGCATCGTGAACGCCCTGGCCGCCATCGACCAGTACGGCGGCCCGTGCATCATCGTCGACTTCGGCACCGCCACCTCCTTCGACGCGGTGTCGGCCAAGGGCGAGTACGTCGGGGCGGTCACCGCCCCCGGCATCGAGATCTCGGTCGACGCCCTGGCCGCCGCCGGCGCCCAGTTGCACAAGGTCGAGCTGGTCAGGCCGCGCTCGGTGATCGCCAAGAACACGGTCGAGGCGCTGCAGGCCGGCATCATCTACGGCTTCGCCGGCCAGGTCGACGGCATCGTCGAGCGCATGGCCGCCGAGCTGGCCGAGGACCCCGACGAGGTGACCGTCGTGGCGACCGGCGGCCACGCCGCGCTGGTGGTCGGCGAGTCCCGCTCGATCGACGTGCACGAGCCGTGGCTGACCCTCATCGGCCTGCGCCTGATTTATCACCGCAATACCGCTTAGAACGTGACAAGCGGCCCCCGCTCGGAAAGGGGGCCGCCTGTCGATCGTGGTGTCGCCGGCGAGGGTCACTCGTTCTCGGCGCTGTAGAGCTCGCTCCAGGGGCCGCACTTGGTGGCGAAGGTGCCCTGCTCGGGAACCTGGCAGACCTTGGCCCGCAGGGTGAAGACGTCGTTCTCCTCGAAGTGGAACTTCTTGTAGCCGGGGAAGCCGCAGTACTTCCTGGTGTAGACCGTGGACCAGTCGCCGTCGGAGTCCTCGGCCTGGAACTTCACGTACGCGCACTTGCCGCCCTCGTCGTAGTCGCGGTTGTCCAGGTCGTACAGCCGGCCGGTGACGTGGACCTCGTTGGAGTCCTCCTCGTCCCACTCGACGCTGACGTGACCCTGGGCCTTGGCCAGGTGGTACTTGGCGTACACCGGGCCCCAGTAGTCGGAGTAGTCGTCGAAGTCGGCGGTGGTGGCGCTGGCGGCCGAAGGAAGCGACAGGGCCACGGCGCTGGTGGCGGCGATGGCGAGGATGCCCGTCGCGATCTTCTTCATCATGATCTCTCCCGGAGCTCCCCCCGGGCCGGCTCCTTGCCGGCTCCCTCCGGAGCTCGTGAGTCATTGGTACAAAAGGGTCCTTGCAGCGCCCCTGCAGGGAACCGTCACGAGCGCTTGCAGTTCGCCGTATCCCCTACGCTTTGTTGTTGTGAGCGAGGAACTTCCAGAGCAGATGCGCATCCGGAGGGAAAAGCTCGACCGCCTCCGCAGCGAGGGCGTCGACCCTTACCCGGTGAACTTCCCACGCACGGCGACCAACGCCGAGGTCAGGGAGAAACACCAGGGCCTGGAGCCCGACACCGCCACCGGTGAGACGGTCGGGGTAGCGGGCCGCGTCATGCTCAACCGCGTGGGCGGCAAGCTCTGCTTCGCCACGCTCCGCGACGGCGGCGCCGACCTGCAGGTCATGATCTCGCTCGACAAGGTCGGCGAGGAGTCGCTGGCGGCCTGGAAGCGCGACGTCGACCTGGGCGACCACGTCGGCGTGACCGGCGAGGTCATCACCTCCCGCCGCGGCGAGCTGTCGATCCTCGCCGACAGCTGGCAGATCACCGCCAAGTGCCTGCGCCCGCTGCCGGAGAAGCACGTCGGCCTCACCGACCCCGAGGCGCGGGTGCGCCAGCGCTACGTCGACCTCATCGTCAACGACGAGGCCAGGAAGATGGCGCGGGTGCGCAGCGCGACCGTGCGCGCGGTGCGCGACTTCTGGCACGAGGAGGGCTACCTCGAGGTCGAGACCCCGATGCTGCAGCCCATCCACGGCGGCGCGACGGCCCGGCCGTTCAAGACCCACATCAACGCCTACGACATGGAGCTCTACCTCCGCATCGCGATCGAGCTCTACCTCAAGCGGCTGGTGGTCGGCGGCGTCGAGAAGGTCTTCGAGATCAACCGCAACTTCCGCAACGAGGGCGCCGACTCCACGCACAACCCCGAGTTCACCATGCTCGAGGCCTACGGCACCTACCTCGACTACAACGACATCGCCGACCTGACGCAGCGCATGTACCAGAAGGCCGTCGTGGCCGCCCTGGACACCACCGTGGTCGTGCACGACGGCGTCGAGATCGACCTCGGCATAGAGAAGTGGCCGCGGATCCGGCTCTACGACCTGGTGTCCGACGCCGTGGGCGAGGAGATCACCACCGAGACCACCCTTGAGGAGCTGCGGAAGATCGCCGACCGCCGCGAGGTCCACTGGGACGCCAAGTGGGGGTCGGGCAAGCTCGTCCAGGAGCTCTTCGAGGCGCTGGTCGAGCACACGCTCGTGCAGCCGACGTTCGTCATGGACTACCCGTTGGAGACCTCGCCGCTGGCCCGCCTCCACCGCGACAACCCGCTGCTGACCGAGAAGTGGGACCTGATCGGGTTCGGCACCGAGCTCAGCACCGGCTACTCCGAGCTCAACGACCCGATCGACCAGCGTCACCGGCTGGTGGAGCAGTCGCTGCTGGCCGCGGGCGGCGACCTTGAGGCGATGCAGCTCGACGAGGACTTCCTGCAGGCCCTTGAGTACGCGATGCCGCCCACGGGTGGCATGGGCGCCGGCATCGACCGGATGATCATGGCCTTCACCGGCAAGAACATCCGCGAGACCATCCTGTTCCCGCTGGTCAAGCCCACCCACTGAGCCGCGGTCCGGCGTCCCGCGCAGGCACGGGACGCCGGTCCGGACGGTCGGGGCGGTCAGGGCACCAGCACGAGCCGTCCGCGCAGGCCGCCCTCCGCCAGGCGGGCGTGGGCGTCGGCGGCCTTCTCCAGCGGGTACGTCCCGGCCACCCGTAGCGTCAGCCGTCCGGCCTCGACCAGGCGGACCAGCTCCGCGAGCTGCCGGGCGTCCGGGCGGAACAGCACGGTGGCCACGTCCGTCCCGCGCAGCGCCACCGGCGCGACCCCCGAGGCGAGCGCCACGAACGCGCCGCCGTCCCGTACGGCGTCGAGCGCGGGCAGGCCCAGCACGGCCGCGTCCACCACGGCGTCCACGCCGCCGGGCACCCGCGCCCGTACGGCCTCGGCCAGGTCCTCCTCGCGCGGGACGAACCACTCCGCCCCGAAGCCGCGCACCAGCTCCTCGTCCGCGGCGCCGGCGGCGGCCACCACCCTGACGCCGCGCACGGCGGCCAGCTCCACCAGGTAGCCTCCGACGGCCCCCGCCGCCCCCGTGACCAGCAGCGTGCCGCCCGGCCCGACGCCGGTGCGGTCGAGCGCCTGCCAGGCGGTGAGCCCGTTCAGCGGCAGCGTGGCCGCCTGGACGGGGCTCACGTCGCGCGGGGCGCGGGCCACCGCCGAGGCGTCCAGCACGACGTACTCGGCCTGCGCCTTGTACGGCAGCTCCAGCCGCGCGCTGAGCCCCACCACCTCCTCTCCCACGCCGAAGGAGGCCCCCGGGCTCGCCTGGTCCACGGTCCCCGCGGCGTCGAAGCCGATCCCGTACGAGTCGAGCTTCCTGGCCAGCCCGTACGAGACCAGGGCCCCGGACGCCACGGCCAGGTCGAAGGGGTTGACCCCGGCCGCGGCCACCTTGACCCGCACCTGGCCGGGCCCCGCCGTCGGCAGCGGCGCGGACACCAGCCGGGGAGCGCCGGAGCCGCCGATGAGTGCACGCATGTTCGTCATGCCGGCGAGCCTAGGAAGAGCTACTCTCTTTCAGTAAGTAGGCACCTGGAAGTGCGTAACACACAGCGAGGAGTGAGACGTGGCGACCACGACGGCGGCGCAGCGGCGTGACCAGGCGAGAGTCGCCTTCGACGCCTACTTCGCCGAATGCCCATCCCGCAAGCTGCTCGACCGGCTCAGCGACAAATGGGTCACGCTGGTGCTCAGCGCGCTGGCCTCCGGCGAGCGCCGCTACAGCGACCTGGCCAGGCACATCGCGGGGGTCAGCCAGAAGATGCTCACCCAGACGCTGCGCGGCCTGGAGCGCGACGGCCTGGTGGCACGCCGGATCACGCCGCAGGTGCCGGTGCGCGTCGACTACGCGCTCACCCCGCTGGGCCAGAGCCTGATGCCGCTGGTCACCGCCATCAAGGCGTGGGCCGAGCAGCACATCGAGGACGTCGAGGCCGCCCGCGAACGCTACGACGCTACCGCCTGAGCCGCACCGGCAGCCGGGCCAGCCCGCGCAGCACCACGTTCTCCTTGTACGGCGGCTCCGGACCGGCGGCCTCCATCTTCGGCGCCGCCGCGGCCAGCGCCGACAGCGCGATCTCGCCCTCCATCCTGGCCAGCGTCGCCCCCAGGCAGAAGTGCAGGCCGAGCCCGAAGGCCAGGTGCCGGCCGGGCTCGCGGCCGGGATCGAACCGGTCGGGATCGGCGAACGCGGCCGGGTCGCGATTGGCCGCGCCGATCGGCACGAGCACGGCCGAGCCCGCGGGCACCGGCGTCCCGCCCAGCTCGCGGTCCTCCAGCGCGATCCTGGAGGTGAGCTGGACCGGCGGATCGAAGCGCAGCACCTCCTCCACCACCTCCCTCGGCCGCTCGGCGGCGCGGTGCAGCAGGCCGTGCCGCAGCAGGTTCAGCACGCCGTTCGCGATGAGGTTGACGGTGGTCTCGTGGCCGGCCACGAGCAGCAGCACGCAGGTCGCCAGCAATTCGGCCTCGGTGAGCTCCCCGACGTGTGCGAGGGCGCTCAGGAGGTCCTCGCCGGGACGCTCGCGCCGCAGCGCGATCAGGCGGCGGAAGTAGTCGCGGAACTCGTTCCTGGAACGCTCCGTTTCCGACATGAGGGCATCTGTCAGCATCGGGTCAAGTCCGCGGGCAAGGGCCTCGCTCCATCCGCGGAAGCGGTCGTGGTCCTCCGGCGGCACCCCGAGCATCTCGCTGATCACCATGACCGGCAGCGGGTACGCGAAGCCGGAAATCAGCTCCGCCTCCTCCGGCAGCCGCCCGATCAGGTCGGCGGTGATCGCCTCGATCCGCGGCCTGAGGCGGGCCACCATGCGCGGCGTGAACGCGCGGCTGACCAGAGCGCGCAACCGGGTGTGATCGGGCGGGTCCATGAGCAGGAACGACCTGCCGGGCTGACCTGCCTCTTCCTGCGCGGGCGGGGACGTTCCGTGACCGAACCCGGGGTCGCGCAGCACGGCCGCGCACAGCTCGTACGTGGTCACGACGAGCAGCCCGCCGCGCGTTCTGAAGATCGGCCCGGCGGCTCGCAGCTCGCGATATCGGACGTACGGATCGCGCACAAATTGCGGATCCGAGGGATCAAAACCCAGCACGTCGGTGGCGCTCATCGGAGGTGGAACCGGGCCGCCGAATTGATCGTTTGGACCGTTCATAGCGGACCACGGCGTGCCAACATATGCGGAGTACGTCACATATAAGCGATCATGTCAATAGCACTGGTCAAGGGCGCCGATTGTTGCGCTTGACGACCTTTCCGCGATGCGTTTACCTTCACCGAGACGAGCGGCTTGCTTCGCCTGAAAGGTCCGAGTTCTGCTGTTGGGGGAGGGCTCCCGGTGGATGTGCTCACAGAAGGCGTTGAGCTGAGCCACGCGGATTTGGCGTTACTGGCCGAGCTGGCCAGGGGGGTGACCGTCGATCGGGTCGGCAGGCGGCTGGATATCAGCGGACGGACCGTACGACGCAGGCTGAGGGGCATCTGCGACCGCATCGGCGTGGCCACGGCGATCGAGGCCGTGGCGTGGGCGGCCCGCCGCCAGCTCATCTGACGGCGCTCATCGGAACGGCGCTCGGCGAGGGGGCGCTGGACGAAGGGCCGCTGGGTGGAGGGCCGCTGGACGAAGCGGCCCTGGACGAAGTGGCGCTGGGTGAAGGGGCGCGCTGGTCAGTCCGCGATGCGCACGCCGCCGGCGAACGGCCGTCCGCCGATCGGGGCGACCCGCACGACGTCACCCGTACGCGGGGCGTGGACCATCATGCCGCCGCCGATGTAGATGCCGACGTGGTGCAGGTCGCTGTAGAAGAACACCAGGTCGCCGGGGCGAAGCTGGTCGCGGCTGACGTGCGTGCCGGCCGTCCACTGGTCGCCGGTGTAGTGGGGGAGCGAGATGCCCACGCGCTGGTAGGCGGCCATCACCAGGCCGGAGCAGTCGTAGGAGCGCGGCCCTTCGGCACCCCACACGTACGGCTTGAGCTGCTGGGTGAGGGCCCACTTGACCGCCTGGGCCGCCTTGCCGTCGCCGATGACCGGCAGGTTGACGCGTACGGCCCGGGTGCCGGGACGGCCGGCCTCGCCGACGGCCCGCCGGTAGAGGTTGCTCTCGACCTTGGTGACCAGCTTGGTGATCTTCGAGCGCTTGCTCTCCAGATCGGTGACGATCTTCTGCACCTCGGCGATGCGGGTCTTGGCGCCGGCCCTGGCCCGCTCGGCGGCCTCCATGGCCCTGGCGAGCTGGTTGACCTCCTCGCCCTGCTGCTGTTCGAGCGCGTACGTGGTCGCGGCCCGGTCGAGGAAGGTCTCGGGGTCGCCGGACTGGGCGAAGGCCAAGGCCTTGTCCAGGCCGCCGGTGATGTAGGCGTTCTGGGCGAGCAGCGAGGCCCTGGCGCGCCTGGCGGCCAGGTCGGACTCGCTGGTGGCCAGGATCTTCTGGGCGGAGTCGTTGGCCTTCTGGGCGGCCTTCAGCCGTTCGCGCTGCTCGTTGTACTGCTCGGCCAGCGTCTCGATCTCTTCGTGCAGCTTCTCCACCTGGTCGGAGAGCTCGGAGAGCGACGGCTTCGGGTCGGCGGCGGCGGAACCGACGGGGACGGCGAACAGCATCGCGGCGACGGTGACGCCGATGACGCCGAGGCGGCGTGCGCGCCTGGCCTGCTCCAGGGGGCGGGCGTGCCTGCCCCCGGACGTCCCCGAGCGGTCGAACGTCCGCTTCACCAACCGAGCTCCTCTCATCGACGCCGGCCGGGTTAGCTGACGGGTTCGGGCCGGAGCAGCCCTACCGAGATGGTCGGATTCACCCCAAGTGGTGGCGCCGGGTGCTCGCCGCCGTTGGTTCCCCGGCTTCCCTTGCGGGAATTGGGCGTGTCTTTCCGCGCGCATTACGCGGAGAACATCGTCGCTGGACACTAATGCACTCCGGGTTCACGCTCAACCGGAACTGCCGAGTCTGTAGAGGTTTCACAACTGAAGGGTCACAAGGTGATCTCGTGGGTAGCCGTACGGAAGCGGGCTTCTGCACCTTTTGTCCAGCATTCGGGGTGCTGAGGTCTGGAGGAAAGCTCCAAGTCGGCTCGTGTTCACCTGACCACGGGATGTGATGAGATGCCCGAGACGTGGGATTTAGGGCCGAGCCGTAATGAGATCTGTACTCTGGAGAGCCATGGAGCAGGTGGCCGAAGTGGCAGTCCCCGAGACCGCGGTCGTGGTCAGGCGTGCGCGCACGCCCGACGTGCGTGCGATCAGGCGTCTCGTGGACACCTACGCGGGCGCGGGGCCGCGGCTCCTGGAGAAGGCCACGGTCACGCTGTACGAGGACGTCCAGGAGTTCTGGGTGGCCGAGCGGAGCGGGGAGGTCGTCGGCTGCGGCGCGCTCCACGTGCTCTGGGAGGACCTCGCCGAGGTCCGTACGGTGGCCGTCGATCCCGCGTGCCGGGGGCTGGGGGTCGGGCGGCGGATCGTCTCGGCACTCGTCCGGCAGGCGAAGGATCTGGGGCTGCGGCGTGTATTCTGTCTGACTTTTGAGGTCGACTTCTTCGCGAGGCACGGTTTCCGTCCCATCCAGGGCACACCGGTCTCACCCGAGGTCTACGCCGAGTTGCTGGCCTCGTACGACGAGGGTGTGGCGGAGTTCCTTGATCTGGAACACGTCAAACCGAACACCCTTGGCAACACCCGCATGCTGCTGCATCTGACATCGGGTGACGCGGACCTTGACCCCTTGGAAAGGTGATTGTTGATACCTATGTCGATACGTTGGGCAGCACAGGCATGTGTCCTGACACGTGCCACATGCGCACTCGAAGCGAGGTGACACGGTGAGCACCGGACAGCCGCCGTACCCACAGGACGATTCCGGCGAGAACCCCGAGTACGGGCAGCACCACGGCCGTCGGCCCGGTGAGCCCGACCCGGACGTGACTGTGGTCGGCTACCGGGCGGACGATGCCTTCGGCCAGCCCCCATACGGTCAGCAGCAGCAACAGGGCTATGGCCAGCAACAGCAGTACGGCCAGCAACAGCAGCAGTACGGCCAGCAGCAGGGCTACGGCCAGCAGCCCCAGTACGGCCAGCAGGCCGGCACGGGTCAGCAGGGCTACGGCCAGCAGCAGGGTTACGGTCAGCAGCCGCAGTCCTCGGGCCAGCAGTACACGCAGCCCGGCTACGGCCAGGAGGCCCAGTACGGCCAGCAGGCCGCCTCGGGCCAGCAGGGCTACGGCCAGCAGCAGGGTTACGGTCAGCAGCCGCAGTCCTCGGGCCAGCAGTACACGCAGCCCGGCTACGGCCAGGAGGCCCAGTACGG
>NZ_JBITLU010000009.1:276805-445609 GCF_044465525.1 Nonomuraea sp. NPDC049646
AGTACGGTCAGCAGGGTTACGGCCAGCAGCCCCCCTCCGGCCAGCAGTACGCCCAGCCCGGCTACGGTCAGCAGGCCGCCTCCGGTCAGCAGGGCTACGGCCAGGAGGCCCAGTACGGCCAGCAGGCCGGCGCGGGTCAGCAGGGCTACGGCCAGGACGCCCAGTACGGACAGCAGGCCGCGTCGGGTCAGCAGGGCTACGGCCAGCAGCCCCAGTACGGCCAGCAGCCGCAGTCACAGCCCGACTACGGTCAGCAGCAGGGCTACGGCCAGCAGCCGCAGTCCTCCGGCCAGCAGTACGCCCAGCCCGGCTACGGTCAGCAGGCCGCCTCCGGCCAGCAGGGCTACGGCCAGGAGGCCCAGTACGGCCAGCAGGGCTACGGCCAGCAGCCGCAGTCCGACTACGGCCAGCAGCAGGGCTACGGCCAGGAAGCCCAATACGGCCAGCAGGGCGGCTACGCCCAGCAGCAGTACGGCGACCAGCAGCAGGGTTACGGCCAGCAGTACGGCGACCAGCAGCAGTACGGCCAGGCATACGGCCAGCAGCAGCAGTCGCAGCCCTACGGCCAGCCCGGCTACGGCCAGCCCTACGGTCAGCCCGTCGGCGTGCAGCCTCCTGGCGCTCCGGCCCCCCTGGCGGAGTGGTGGCAGCGTCTGGTCGCGAGGATCATCGACGGCGTCATCCTCGGCGTCGTGAACTTCGTGGTCAGCCTCATCCTGGGCCTGTTCGCGATCGGTTACGACTCGGCGACCGGCTCGACCTCCGGCATCCTGTCGGGCTTCGTCATCGGCATCCTGTCGGCGATCGTGACGACCGCCGTCTGGGTCTGCTACGAGTTCTTCCTGACGAAGATGAACGGCCAGACGGTCGGCAAGATGGTCATGGGGATCAAGGTCGTGCCGGTGGGCCAGGCCCTGCCTCCTGGCGGGCTCGCGTCCGACCTGGCGATCAAGCGCGCCGGCGTCACCTGGGGCGGCTACATCCTGAGCGTCATCCCGTTCCTCGGCCCGCTGCTCGCCTGGGCGTGCGTCGCGGTCAACGGCGCCTCGCAGCTGTGGGACAAGCCGCTGCAGCAGACGTTCGCGGACAAGTTCGCGGGCACGGTGGTCGTGAAGATCAAGTAATCCCGCGTCAGCGTAAAACAGGGGCCGGCTTCCCGCCGGCCTCTGTTTTGTGTGTGCGGGGCGTACCAAAATGGGGGGGACGACCGCCGACCACGTGAGGTGGGATATGGCCGGGACACCGTCGTGGCCGGGCGCCGTGCCCGCGGAATGGTGGGAACGCCTCGCCGCCCGCTTCATTGAGGCGCTGGTCTTCGGGGTCTTCTATTACATTCTGTTCATCGCGCTGTGGGGCGTCTTCCGAACTGTCGGGATGGCGGAGGCGTTCGAGGGGCGGCTGCCCGGCCTCTTGGCCTGGTTCCTGGCCGGTCTGGGTTATACCGCCTATGACTGGCGGGCCCATTGCCTGCGCCGGCGGACCTTCGGCCAGGCGATCATGAGGATTCGCCTGGCGCCGGACGACCTTCCGCGTGGCGCCCTGCTGAAACGGGCCCTGGTCTATCCCGGGCCTGTCATGCTGATGGGCATTCCGGTGGTCAATCTGCTGGCCGGAATGCTGCTGTTCGGCGTCGGGCTGCTCATCCTGATCGACAAGCCGTTGGAGCGCGGGCCGCATGACAGGCTGGCCGGAACGCGGGTGGTAAAAGATCTTCGTTGAGGCATCCGCACCTGGGAAGATGCCTTTTCGCAAAATTTTCCCTTGATCCGGTAAGGAGCCTGGAGAGACTGGCATTAGGCTATGGGACGTCCGGGTTGCCGGATGTCGGTGCCCCTGCTCCCTGAGGGCGACTGTGTGTGGCTATGGTCGGTTCCGGGTGAGTTGTCACCTAGGCGTCATGAGCGTCCGGCGTGCTCCCGCAGGTCCCGCAGGTCGCGCCGGGATGCGTATTTAGCGCCCCCGAAACCCTGCTAGCCCTGGAGGCGAGGACGAATGGAAGCCGTAACAGACGTATTGTCAGCGCTCATCCCCCCGGTCGTGGTCGGCGGCGCCTTCATCTTTGGCGCGGTGAAGTTGCTGCGATCGGAGGCCGCCGGCCGACGGGCAAACCACCAGGATCAGGCCGAGAACCAGAACTGATCTGCCAGTCAGCCGAATCCCCGTAGCGCTGAATTGTCTCCGCGCCTTTCCGGGTATATGTTTGGGCGAGCGAATGAAACAATGCTCCGGGAAAGGATTGCGTAGATGGCCAAGCAGATCCAGGAGATTCTCATCGATGACCTCGATGGGGGCGAGGCCAATGAGACGGTCAGCTTCGCTATTGACGGCTCCTCCTATGAGATTGACCTCAGCGACGTTAACGCCAAGAAGCTGAGGGACGCACTCACGCCTTTCGTGCAGCACGCCCGCAGGGCAGGAGCCGTGTCCGCCCGTCGCCGTGGTCGCGGCGGCAACCGTGCGATGAGCCGCGAGAAGAGCTCGGAGATCCGGCAGTGGGCCAAGGCCCACGGTCTGCCGGTCAGCGAGCGCGGCAGGATCGCCTCCACCGTCGTGGAGAAGTACGAAGCGGCTCACTGAGCCTCGTCGAGAGAGCCATCTCCTGACCATGCGCTTATGCCGTTCGCCTAGGACCCCGGCGAGCGCCATAAGCGCATGATCGTTTTTGTGGGGAGTTCGTGAATCCCCTGACCGCTTGTTGATCTTCTAATTCGCCCAAATGTGGGCGTATTGACCACTCGTGTCGTGTCGCCGGACAAGGTGCCGCGCGGGAGTGGAACGTGCCGGGCTTTGCGGTCGGCGTCCGTGTCAATTCCCGGGCGCCGCCGGGCTCGCCGCCGTCTTGGTCGCCCGGGTTCGTCACCCGCGTTCGTCAGCCGCGGCCGGAACGGGCCAATGCCGTCACCCGCCGCAATCTTCCGTTCCCGGCTCCTGCGGCGTACGCGCAAAGCGGTGACGCTCCGCCACGCAAACGGGCGGCCGGTCCTTCTGAAGCGCTGTCGTAAGCCCTCTTCCGGTACCGGGTACTTCCGCCTTCTTACGGTCTTGTGCGGGGTTCTCGGAGCTTGTCGGTGCTTGTTCGAGGCTCTCTTGGGGCCTCTGTTCGGGCCTCTCTTCGAGCTTCTCGGTGGGCCAGGCCGGGGACGGCCGGCAAAACGCGGGCGTGCGGCTGGTGGGACACCGTGGAAAACCGGTGGCCTCTCCCGTGTGCCGCGCATTGTCCCGTCGCAGGACCCCCGTGCGCACCGGCGATCGGTAACCCGGCTGACCCGATGGGGAATAGGCGCGCCGTGCGTTGCGTGCCGAGTTGTGCTCAGGGCGTAGCGCCCGCGCTTGGACGCGGTTTGGAGCAGCACATACGATGATTACGTAACAGATACGGGCGCGGGCATCGGGAGATGCGTGGCCGGCGGGCACCCCAAGGCCGGCTTCGCCCCGGCGTCCGACGGCCGATCCGTGTTGGTCCGCCCTGGGCCGCGGGCGTCGAATTCCAGGCGCTTCGGGGAAGCGCCTAAACATCGTTCGCTTGCGGCGTATCGGGAACACGTCACCCCCGAACAGTAGTTGGATAGAGGGTGAACGCCCTGCTCTCGGGGAACGTCTCTGCTATAGAGCGTGTCAGCGGCAGTGGGCACGGTTCGCCGAGCCAGGGCTAGCATGCGGGATGACGGGACCGGATTTACCGGCCTGACTGACCGCTCTGTGAGGAGCGACGAGATGTTCGAGAGGTTCACCGACCGAGCGAGGCGTGTTGTCGTCTTGGCCCAAGAAGAGGCCAGGATGCTCAACCACAACTACATCGGCACTGAGCACATTCTTCTTGGTTTGATCCATGAAGGTGAGGGCGTAGCCGCCAAGGCTCTGGAGAGCCTCGGCATCAGCCTTGAGGGTGTGCGCCAGCAGGTCGAGGAGATCATCGGCCAGGGCCAGTCGGCTCCGTCGGGGCACATTCCGTTCACCCCGCGGGCCAAGAAGGTCCTCGAGCTGTCGCTCCGTGAGGCTTTGCAGCTGGGTCACAACTACATCGGCACCGAGCACATCCTGCTCGGGCTCATCCGCGAGGGTGAGGGTGTGGCCGCCCAGGTGCTGGTCAAGCTTGGAGCTGATCTCAACCGTGTCCGGCAGCAGGTCATCCAGTTGCTCCACGGTTACCAGGGCAAGGAGCCGGCCGCCGCGGGTGGTCCCCAGGAGTCGGCGCCGTCCACGTCCCTGGTGCTCGACCAGTTCGGCCGCAACCTGACCCAGGCGGCCCGCGAGGGCAAGCTCGACCCGGTCATCGGCCGTGAGAAGGAGATCGAGCGGGTCATGCAGGTCCTCTCCCGGAGGACCAAGAACAACCCCGTGCTGATCGGCGAGCCCGGCGTCGGCAAGACCGCCGTCGTCGAGGGCCTGTCGCAGAAGATCGTCAGGGGCGAGGTGCCCGAGACGCTGAAGGACAAGCAGCTCTACACGCTTGACCTCGGCGCCCTGGTCGCCGGCTCCCGCTACCGCGGTGACTTCGAAGAGCGCCTGAAGAAGGTGCTCAAGGAGATCCGCACGCGCGGCGACATCATCCTGTTCATCGACGAGCTGCACACGCTCGTCGGCGCGGGCGCCGCCGAGGGCGCGATCGACGCCGCCAGCATCCTCAAGCCGATGCTGGCCCGTGGCGAGCTGCAGACGATCGGCGCCACCACCCTCGACGAGTACCGCAAGTACCTCGAGAAGGACGCCGCGCTGGAGCGCCGCTTCCAGCCGATCCAGGTGGCCGAGCCCTCTCTCAGCCACACGATCGAGATCCTCAAGGGTCTGCGCGACCGCTACGAGGCCCACCACCGCGTCTCCATCACCGACGACGCCCTGGTGGCCGCCGCGCAGCTGGCCGACCGCTACATCAGCGACCGCTACCTGCCCGACAAGGCGATCGACCTCATCGACGAGGCCGGTTCCCGGATGCGCATCCGCCGGATGACCGCTCCGCCGGACCTGCGCGAGTACGACGAGAAGATCGCCAACGTCCGTCGCGACAAGGAGTCCGCGATCGACGCGCAGGACTTCGAGAAGGCCGCTGCGCTCCGCGACCAGGAGAAACAGCTCCAGCTCAAGCGCGAGCGGCGGGAGAAGGAGTGGAAGGCCGGCGACATGGACGTCGTGGCCGAGGTCACTCAGGAGCTCATCGCCGAGGTCCTGGCGACCGCCACCGGCATCCCGGTCTTCAAGCTGACCGAGGAGGAGTCCCAGCGCCTGCTCCGCATGGAGGACGAGCTCCACAAGCGGATCATCGGCCAGGACGACGCCATCAAGGGCCTGTCGCGGTCCATCCGGCGTACCCGCGCCGGTCTGAAGGACCCGCGCCGTCCCGGTGGCTCGTTCATCTTCGCGGGCCCGTCCGGTGTCGGTAAGACCGAGCTGTCCAAGGCTCTGGCGGAGTTCCTCTTCGGCGACGAAGACGCTCTGATCAGCCTGGACATGTCGGAGTTCATGGAGAAGCACACCGTCTCCAGGCTGTTCGGCTCGCCTCCCGGCTACGTCGGCTACGAGGAGGGCGGCCAGCTCACCGAGAAGGTGCGGCGCAAGCCGTTCTCCGTGGTCCTGTTCGACGAGATCGAGAAGGCCCACCCCGACATCTTCAACTCGCTGCTGCAGATCCTGGAGGACGGTCGCCTGACCGACGCCCAGGGCCGCGTGGTCGACTTCAAGAACACGGTCATCATCATGACCACCAACCTCGGCACCCGTGACATCTCCAAGGGCATCGGGGTCGGGTTCGCGAAGTCCAACGACACCGAGTCCAACTACGAGCGGATGAAGGCGAAGGTCCAGGAGGAGCTCAAGCAGCACTTCCGTCCCGAGTTCCTCAACCGCGTCGACGACATCGTGGTCTTCCACCAGCTGACGCCGAACGAGATCATCAAGATCGTCGATCTGATGCTCGCTCAGGTCGACGCCAGGCTGAAGGACCGCGACATGGGTCTCGAGGTCTCGCCGGAGGCCAAGCAGCTGCTCGCCGACCGCGGTTACGACCCGGTCATGGGCGCCCGGCCGCTGCGTCGTACGATCCAGCGCGAGCTGGAGGACTCCCTGTCCGAGAAGATCCTCTACGGCGAGCTCCGTCCGGGGCAGGTCGTGAAGGTGACGATCGAGGGCGAAGGCGACAACGCCAAGTTCGTCTTCAAGGGCGAGTCCGCCTCGACGGTCCCGGACTCGGCGGCGGCGATCGCCGCGCCGATCCAGCACTGATCACCCACACCGAAAACCCCCGCCCCGGCGGGGGTTTTCGCATTTCCCACCCCCTGCCCCCGCTCCCCACCTCCCCACCCCGACTCCGGCCCAGCTCTCGACCCCGGCCCAGCTCCCGACCTGCGGCTTTGGCCCTGGCTTCGGCTCCCGGCTCTCGACCGCGGCTCCCGGCCCCGACCGCTGGCCCCTCGGCTCGGTTCCCGACCGCGGCTGGGGCTCCTGACCCCGGCCCGCCCTGACTTCGGCCTGGGCCTCGGCTCGGGCTTCTGGCCCCGCCTCCCAGGCTCCGGCTCCCGACCCCGCTCCCGATTCCGGCCCCCGACCCCGCTCTCCGGCTTCGGCTCCCGACCCTGCTCCCGACTCCGGCCTGGCCTCCGCTCCGGCCTGGCCTCCTTTCCGGCTCCGGCTCCGGCTCCGGCTCCGGCTCCGGCTTCGGCCCCCGGCTTCGGCCCCCGGCTTCGGCCCTGGCTTGCGGCCCTGGCTTGCGGCCCTGGCTTCGGCTCCGCCTCGGCTCTCGACCGCGGCTGCGGCTCCTGATCCCGGCCCGGCTCCCGACCTGCGGCTTCGGCTCCGGCTTCGGCTCCTGGCTCCGGCCGCTGGCCGCGCCGCTCCGGTTCACGACCGCGGCTCCGGCTCCTGACCCCGGCCCTGGCCTCGGTCTTGGGGGCTGGGCCTTGGCTTCGGCCCTGGCTTCCGATCCGCCCCCGCCCCCACCCCGGCCCTCGACCCTCGACCCCGCCCCCGCCCCCGCCCCTGACCTGGACCGTCGACCGGGTGCTGGGGCTGCAGTGCCGCATGTCTTCAGGGGCCAGCGTTCTGCGGAGCCCTACTTCAGGTGCTGGTTCTCTGTGGCGCCGTTGTTGGTTCAGGTGTGGGTTCTTTGCGGCGGGGCCGGGCGGGACGAGACGCCGTACGCGGCTGAGGGCCTCTTGGGAACGGGATCGACGCCTGCATGTGCTGGCGGCTGGCTTCTGTGGCGCTGTCTTCGGCTTTGGGTGTTGGTTTCTTACTGCGGGGTCGGGGGGCCTTGGCGCCGTGCGTCGCTATGGGCTGCAAGGTGGTCCGCTGGGGCTGTTTGGGGGTTCTGTGTGGGTGCTGAGTGTTGGGTTGCGGGTGCGGCTTTCTTGCGGCGCGTGGGTGGGGCGGCCAGGTGTGCGTGGCTGAGGGCCTCAGAGGGGCGAGGGTGGAGCCCGTGCGGGGAGGCTGGTCGTGACGCGCGTGTATCCCGGGTGCGGGGGCCGTTCTGGCCGTCGATGAGAGGGCCGGGCCCCTTGTTCGCCCTTCATGGGCGGCCGCGGCGGCGTTGGGTTCGGGGGGCTGGGGTGGGTTGTTGCTTAATTGTTGGATGGGTGGGTACGCCGCCACCGGTAGTAGTACTACACTGCGTAGAGCATCGCCAAGTCTCATCCAAGTGATCCGCAAGAGCGTGTTCCTAGAGTCGGACCTGCTCCCTGGGGAGTAGTAAGGAATCAACTCAGGGCGGACGCGTGCGCCACCCGGAAGCAGGCATGCTCACACAGGGTTCGCGCGTCTGAGGCGGGCGACGGGAACACTCAAGCAAGCCGTGGAGGAACCGATGCGCCTGCGTCACAACGACGGAACGCTCGTTCACCTCGCCTACAACGCAGGCATCCACCCTGCCGAGGACCTGGAGAACCTGATCGCGCACCTGACCCGCTACGCGGTGCCGGTGCGCAAGAGGCTGGGCGTGGAGCGGATGGGCATCGGGCTGTGGTTGTCGCCCGGCGTCGCCGACCACCTCACGGCCGACCGCATCGAGCTCGTACGGCTGCGCCGCTCCCTGGAGGAGCGCGGCCTGGAGGTCGTCAGCCTCAACGGCACCGGCGGGCGCAACCAGGAAGTGCCCGGCCCCGACTGGGCCAAGCCCGAGCGCTACCGCTACACCATGGCGCTGGCCAAGATCCTGGCCTTCCTGCTGCCCGACGACGTACGGTTCGGCAGCATCTCGACGATCCCGATCGGCTGGCGTCGCGACTGGCCCGCCGACCTGCACGCCATCGCCACCCGCCGCCTGGAGCGGCTGGCCCGCGAACTGCGCGGCATCTACAGCGTGACCGGGAAGACCATCAGGGTCGGCTTCGAGCCGTGGCCGGGGTGCGTCCTGGAGACGACCGAGCAGGCGCTGGAGCGGGTGGGCGGCATCGACTCCGAGCACCTGGGCGTGTGCCTGGACGCCTGTCACCTCGCCTGCGGGGCCGAGGAGCCCGGCGCGGCGCTGAAGGGGCTGGCGGAGGCCGGTGCGCCCGTCGTCAAGCTGGGGCACGTGCACAACCACACGGGCGAGACGCCGAGCACCGGCGCGGTGCTGCACGACACGCTGACCGCGATGCTGTCGGGCGCGGTCAGCGGGAGCGCGCACATCGAGGTCGAGACGCACAACCTGTTCGTGCCGGGGCGCGCGAAGGGGCCGGGCGCGCTGGTGTCGCTGCTGGCCGAGGAGCTGGCCTGGGCCCGTACGAACCTGACCAGCCTCGGCCTGCAACTGGCCGCCTGACCAGCCTGGGGCCGTGCGAACCCGCCCAGCCTGGGCCTGTCCAAACCTGACTGGTCTGGGCGTGCGGCTGGCCGCCCAGACTGGGGTCGTGCGGACCTGATCGGCCTCGGTCGGTGGCTGGGATGTTCAGAGGCCGGCGAACCAGCCTGGTGTGTCCAGGCGCCACATGTTCGCCGGTGTCATCCTGCGCAGATCCGACTCCAGGGCCCGCAGGCGGTCCTCGCCCAGCTCCGCGGCCCATCGGGCGCGCAGGTCGTCGAAGATGCGGGCTGAGCGGTCGAGCGCGTCGACGCCGCGGGGCGTGAGGCGCACGATCTTGCGCCGGGTGTCGAAGTCGTCCCTGGTGCGCTCGACGTAGCCGGCGCGTTCCAGGGTCTCGATCGTCTTGCCCGCGGCCTGCTTGGACACGCCGAGGGTGCGGCCCAGGTCGACGGCGGTCGTGCCGCGGGTGCCGATCGCCTGCATGACGAACCCGTGGTTCGGACGGAGGTCCGGATGGCCCTGGCGGGCCAGCTCGGCGTGCAGCTCGTCGATGAGCGTGCGGAAGGCCAGCAGAAGTCGTAGAGGCAGTTCGAAGCCTGGGGTGTCGCTTGACAAGATAGACAACCTGGTTAACTATATAGACAACGTAGTTGCCTATCTTAAGGGGTTCGAACGTGTCTGTCATTCGTGACGCGGATTCCCGGCGTTCCGAGACCCCCTCCGGGGTCATGACCACCTTTGCCTCGCCGACGCAGGGCGGGGCCTCCCGCTCGCTCTGGCGGGTCGACGCGAAGCCGGGCGCGCAGGGCCCCCGGCACGACTTCGACAGCGAGCAGGTGTGGAGCTGGCTGGCCGGCGGGGCCACCGTCGAGCTGGGCGACGAGCGCTTCGAGGTCGGGCCGGGCGACACCGTCGTCATGCCCGCCCACGTGATGCGCAGGGTGCTGGCCGACGCGGAGGCCGGTTACGCGGCCGTCGTCACCGCCGCCGCGGACGCCAGGGCCCTCAGCGCCGAGGGCGGCGACCTCGGCACCCCGCCGTGGATCGCCTGATCACCACCGGAGCCGGCCGGCGCGCAGCCGTGCCCGCCACAGAGAAGGAGCTTGTGTGATGCCTGTCGTCATGTCCGCCGACGCCCGTGCGGTCCGTACGCCCAACGCCCTGATGACCACGCTCGCCTCGCCCACCCAGGGCCGGGCCGGGCAGGTCATGTGGCGGGTGGACGCCAACCCCGGCATGGAGGGCCCGGTGCACGCCGCCGACCGCGAGCTGGTGTGGACCTGGCTGGCCGGCGGCGCGGTCGTCGAGCTGGGCGGCGAGCGGTTCGAGGTCGGGGCGGGCGACACCATGGTCCTGCCGGCCGACGTGAGCCGGCAGATGTTCGCCGACCCCGAGCACGGGTTCGTCTCGATCGTGGTCGCGCCGCCGGGGGTGGAGGTCTACAACCCCGATGGCGAGTCCGCGCCCGACGCCTGCGACCTCGCGCCGAAGGGCACGGACCGCACCGTGCCCCCGTGGATGGCCTAACGACCGCTCAGGAGTGGGGCAGCCGGTACGTGCCGTCGTCGAGCACCTCGGCCAGGCCGTCGGCGACGAGGCCGTCGAGGGCGCGTTCGCGCTGGATCGCGTCGTCCCACACCACGTCGAGGGCCGCCTTCGGCACCGGGCCGTGGGCCGCGCGAAGCACCGCGAGCAGGCGGCCGCGGCACTGGCGGTCGGTGCCGGCGTACGTCTGGCCCTTGCGGGCAGGGCCGGTGTGGGGTGGTTTGCCGGCCAGCCGCCACGCGCACAGGTCGGCGATCGGGCAGTCGGCGCAGCGCGGCGAACGGGCCGTGCAGACCAGCGCGCCCAGCTCCATCACCGCCACGCCCCAGCGCGCCGCGCCCAGCTCGGGCAGCAGCGCCTCGGCCAGCCGCCGCTCTGCGGCCGAGGTGGCCGTGGGCGGGTACTCCTCGGCCCGTACGGCCCGCGCGAACACCCGCCGCACGTTGGTGTCCAGGACGGCGTGCCGGCCGCCGTACGCGAAGCTGGCGACCGCGGCGGCGGTGTACTCGCCGATGCCCGGCAGGGCCAGCAGCGTCGCGTGGTCGGCGGGCACCTCGCCGCCGTGCTCGTCGGCGATGGCGCGGGCGCAGGCGTGCAGGCGCAGCGCCCGGCGCGGATAACCGAGCCGGCCCCAATGCCGTACGGCCTCGCCCGGCGGCTCGGCGGCCAGCGACTTGGGAGTGGGCCAGCGGGCCATCCACTCCAGCCACACCGGCAGGACGCGGACGACCGGGGTCTGCTGCAGCATGATCTCGCTGACCAGCACTCCCCACGGGGTCGCGTCGTCGGCACGCCAGGGGAGGTCTCGGGCGTTGTCCTCGTACCAGTCCAGAACGGGGGCGTGCAGGAGGTTCGGCTCAACCACGCGGTCAAGCGTATTCGTAGACGGGCTCGTTCGGCGTGTCGTCACTGTTGGTAGCCGATCAATTACCATGCTGTGCCTATGGATCCGGATTCGATGGGTGGCGACGGCGGTGACGTCTACTGGCGGCGTCGCATGAGCGTGCTGGTGGCCGTGCTCGTCGTGGTGGCCGTGGTGGCGTGGGCGTGCTCCAGCGGGGGCTCCGGGCCGGAACGCTCGTCCAGCGCGCAGAGCTCACCGAGCGCGACGCCCGCCACCGATCCGCTGCTCGCGGGCCTGCGCACGCTCGCCATGGGGACGGCCAGCCCGTCGCCCACCCCCGCGCCCAAGGAGAGCCCGGCCGCCAAGCCGAGGCGGCCGGGGGAGCCGTGCCCGCAGGACAGCCTGGTGCTGAGCCTCCAGGGCGGCAAGGAGCCGATCTACACCGGCGCGGCGCGGCCGAGCTTCATCGTCACGCTGGTCAACACCGGGCCGGTGATGTGCACGGCCGACGTCGGGCCGCGGGCCATGGAGATCCGCATCACCTCGGGCGCCGACCGCATCTGGTCCACCGCCGACTGCGTCAGCGGGGTGGGCACCGAGGTCAGGGAGCTGCAGCGCGGGATCCCGTACGTGCGCACCCTGGAGTGGGACCGGCGCCGGTCGAGCGCCGACTGCCGCTCGACCTCGGCCTCCGCCCTGCCCGGCACGTACGTGGCCACCGCCCGCATGGGCGCGCTGCGCAGTGGCAAGGGCGTCTTCCACCTGCGGTGAGCGGCCCGGCCTCAGACGTAACGTTCGAGGATCGACGACTCCGCCAGGCGGGACAGGCCCTCGCGGACGCTGCGGGCGCGCGACTCGCCGACGCCGCCCACCTCCTGGAGGTCGTCGATGCTGGCCGCCAGCAGCTTCTGCAGGCCGCCGAAGTGGTTGACCAGGCGGTCGACCACCGTGGCGGGCAGCCGGGGCACCTTGGCCAGCAGCCGGAAGCCGCGCGGGCTCACCGGGCTGTCGAGCCGCTCGGCGCCGCCGTGGCCCAGCACGTGCGCCACGGCCGACAGGTCGAGCAGCTCGGAGCCCGACAGGTGGTCGAGGTCGTGCAGGGCCTCGACCAGGCGCTTCTGGCGGCGGCTCGCGGGGGCCGGCAGGTAGTCGCGCACGACCAGCTCGCGCTCGGAGTCGACGCCCGCCACCAGCTCGTCGAGCTGCAACGACAGCAGCCGGCCGTCGGTGCCGAGCTCGACCACGTAGCCCTTGATCTCGTCGGAGATGCGCCGGACCATCTCCAGGCGCTGGGCCACCGCCGACACGTCGCGAACGGTGACGAGGTCTTCGATCTCGAGCGCCGACAGGGTGCCGGAGACCTCGTCGAGCCGGTGCTTGTAGCGCTCAAGGGTGGCCAGGGCCTGGTTGGCCTTGGACAGGATGGCCGCCGACTCCTCCAGCACGTAGCGGATGCCGTCGAGGTAGAGGGCGATGATCCGCATGGACTTGCTGATCGCGATGATGGGCAGGCCCGTCTGCCTGGCCACGCGCTGGGCGGTGCGGTGGCGGGTGCCCGACTCGTCGGTGGGGATCGCGGGGTCGGGGACGAGGTGCACGGCCGCGCGCACGATCTTCTGGTCGTTGCTCACCACGATCGCGCCGTCCATCTTGGCCAGCTCGCGCAGGCGGGTGGCCGAGAACTCGACGTCGAGCTCGAAGCCGCCGCTGCAGACCTCTTCGACGGTCCTGTTGTGGCCGAGCACGATCAGGCCGCCGGTCTGCCCGCGCAGGATGCGCTCCAGGCCGTCGCGCAGCGGAGTGCCCGGCGCCACAGCGGCCAAAGCGTCGCGACGGCGGTCGTCAAGACTCCTGTCCACCTGACCCCCGTGTCGATTGGTCACGCCCAGCTTAGCCGTGCTATGTGACGTGCGTGAGTGCGTCCCAGACGTTCTCGGCCTGGACGACCTCGAACCCGGGGGCGAACGCCACCGGCCCGACGGGCACCAGAGCCCGCTGCCCGTTGCGCTTCCCGGCGCCCGTCTCCAGGGATCCGGCGGGCACGAGCGCCCGCTTGAACCCCAGCCTGGACGCCTCCGTCAGCCGCCTGCGCACGTCTTTGACCGGACGCAGCTCGCCCGCCAGGCCCACCTCGCCGAGCGCCACCAGACCGGGTGGCAGCGGCTTGTCGCCCGCGGCGCTCGCGACGGCGAGCATGACCGCCAGGTCGACGGCCGGATCGGCCAGCTTGATGCCGCCCACGGTGGCGGTGAACACGTCGCAGCCGCCGAGCCGGGCGTTGAGCCGGCGCTCCAGCACGGCGAGGATCATCTGGACGCGGTAGGTGTCGAGCCCCGAGGACGTGCGCCGCGGCTGCTGGGCCTCGGTGCGGGCCACGAGCGCCTGCACCTCGGCGGGCAGCGGGCGGGTGCCCTCGACGGTGACGGTGACGCAGGTGCCGGCGACCGGCTCGCTGCGCCGCGAGACGAACAGCCCGCTCGGGTCGGTGATGCCCTCGATGCCGCGCTCGTGCAGGTCGAAGCAGCCGACCTCGTCGGTGGGGCCGAACCTGTTCTTGATCGCGCGGACCATGCGCAGCCTGGAGTGGCGGTCGCCCTCGAAGTTGAGCACGACGTCGACCAGGTGTTCGAGGGTGCGCGGGCCGGCGATCGAGCCCTCTTTGGTGACGTGGCCCACGAGGACCGTGGCGAGGTTGCGCTCCTTGGCCATGCGCACCAGGTTGGCGGCCACCTCGCGCACCTGGGTCACGCCGCCGGGCACGCCCGTGGCCTGGGCCGAGCCGACCGTCTGGACCGAGTCGACCACCAGCAGGCTGGGCTCGACCTTGTCGACGTGGGTGATCAGCGCCGAGAGCTCGGTCTCGGCGGCGAGGTAGAGGTTGTCCTGGATGGCGCCGATGCGGTCGGCCCGCAGGCGCACCTGGGCCGCCGACTCCTCGCCCGTCACGTAGAGGACGGTGGTGCGCTCGGCGATGCGGGCCGCGGCCTCCAGCAGCAGCGTGGACTTGCCGATGCCGGGCTCGCCGGCCAGCAGCACCACCGCGCCGGGCACCAGGCCGCCGCCGAGCACCCGGTCGAGCTCGCTCACCCCGGTGGTGCGGGCCGCGGCCACCTCGGCCTTGACCTGGCCGATGGGCAGCGCGGGCCCGGTGGTCGCGCCGCCCTGGACGACGTTGACGCCGGCGCGCGCGCCCTCCTCGTCGACAGTGCCCCACGCCTGGCACTCGCCGCACCTGCCGACCCACTTGCTGGTGCGCCAGCCGCACTCGGCACAGCGGTAACCGGGCTTCTGCGCTGTCTTGGCCATGTCGAGCAGGCTAGCGGCCCGTGCCGACAATCCTCGACTACCGCGTGAGGCCCAGTTCCTGCACCAGCAGGCGCTTGGGACGCGCGCCCACGATCTGCCTGACGGGCTCGCCGTTCTCGAACAGCAGCAGCGTGGGCAGGCCCATCACGCCGTAGCGGGACATGATCTCGGGGTTCTCGTCGGTGTTGAGCTTGCCGATGGCCAGGCCGTGCTCGGCCTCGATCTCGTCCAGGACGGGGGCCACCATGCGGCACGGCGGGCACCACTCGGCCCAGAAGTCGACCAGCACCGGCTTGTCGCTCCTGAGCACCTGCTCCTCGAAGTTGTCGGTGGTCAACGTGATCATTTGTCTCCCCTTACGAAGCAGCCGGGACACGACTGGGCGAGCTGGGCGGCGACCTCGGCGCGGCGGGCGAGCAGCACCCGGATCTCCTCGTCGATCTGCATGATCTTGCGCTGGTAGACCTCGACGGACTCCCGGCAGGAACCGCCCGTGCTGTGGCCCGAGCGCAGGCAGTCGACGAAGGGACGGGTGTCCTCCAGCGTGAAGCCGACCGAGAGCAGCGACCGGATCTCGGCCACCAGCTTGACGTCCTCCTCGGCGTACTCGCGGTAGCCGTTGGGGCCGCGTCTGGCCGAGAGCAGGCCGTGCTGCTCGTAGTAGCGGAGTGAACGGGTGCTCACCCCGGTGCGTTCCGCCAGCTCCCCGATGCGCATGCCACCACGGTAAACGTTGACGCCGACGTCAATGTCAAGCCCGCGAGGGAGCGCCGTCGCCTGGAGGAGCGGCGGGAGCGCAGCGACCAGAGCGGGGGAAGGCGGCGGCATATGGCGACCGAGCCCGCCGAACGGAGTGAGGCCATGAGACCCGCGAGGGAGCGCCGTCGCCTGGAGGAGTGGCGGGAGCGGAGCGACCAGAGCGGGGGAAGGCGGCGGCATGTGGCGACCGAGCCCGCCGAACGGAGTGAGGCCATGAGACCCGCGAGGGAGCGCCGTCGCCTGGAGGGGCGGCGGGAGCGCAGCGACCAGAGCGGGGGAAGGCGGCGGCATATGGCGACCGAGCCCGCCTCACGGAGTGAGGCCATGAACTCAGAAGTGCCGTCGCCTGGAGGAGCGGCGGGAGCGGAGCGACCAGAGCGGGGGAAGGCGGCGGCATGTGGCGACCGAGCCGCCTCACGGAGTGAGGCCATGAGTTCAGAAGTAGCGCCAGCGCAGCACGTTCGGGTAGAAGATCTCCAGGCCGGGGGTCTCCGCGACGGCCTGCTCGGCCACCTCCGGGGCGAACTCGATGCGCAGCACGGCCTCCAGGTCGGCCCGGCGCTCGAAGGTCATCGTGAGGTCGAGCGGCCGCCGCTGCCAGCCCTGGCGGACCCAGAACGCCTCCACCTCGCGCGCCGAGTACGCCGGCACCGTGCGGGAGAACCAGCGGCCGAACGAGCCGCGGGTGGCGTCGAGGTCGATGACGAACGCGGCGCCGCCGCGGCGCACGACGCGGGACAGCTCGCGCAGGCCGGGCTCGCAGCCGGGGCCGAAGAAGTAGGCCCAGCGGGCCATGGCCACGTCGACGCTCGCGTCGGGCAGCGGGAGGTCCTGGGCGGCGGCGGCGTGCACCGAGACGTTGGGCAGGTTCGCGCAGCGGCGGCGGGCCAGTCCGGCCAGGTCGCCGTGGGGCTCGACGCCGATCACGGCGGCCGCGTCGGCGGCCAGGACGGGCAGGTGGAAGCCGGTGCCGCAGCCGATGTCGAGCACGGTCGCGCCGGCCCACGGACGCAGCTCGCGCATCGCGGCGTCGGCCGCGCCCTGGGGGTCGACGGCGCGGTTCTCCAGCTCGTAGACCTGGGGAGCGTTCCAGATGTTCGGGCTGGGGATCGCGCCTCTGGCTATCCGTGGCATGGCCCCCACCGTAGCGGGGTCAGGGGGTGTGTCTTTGGGGTGGGATGGGGGGTTGGGTAGGGCTATCTGGTGGGGCTCACGCGCCAGAGGCGCTTCTCCGGCTTAGGCTGGCAACGTGGCTGATGTCATCCGCGTGCCCAATGCGAAGATCGCATTGTCCACCGCCTCGGTATATCCAGAACGCACTCCCGACGCGTTCGAACTGGCCGCGCGCCTGGGCTACGACGGTGTCGAGATCATGGTCGGCGCCGATCCGGTGAGCCAGGACATCGACGTGATCGAGCGGCTGTCGGAGCATTATCAGGTGCCCGTCCTGGCGATCCACGCGCCCTGTCTGCTCGTGACGCAGCGGGTGTGGGGCAGAGACCCTTGGGCCAAGCTGGTCAGGGCGCAGAAGGCCGCTGAGCGCCTCGGCGCCTCGACGGTCGTGGTGCACCCGCCGTTCCGCTGGCAGCGCGACTACGCCCGCGACTTCGAGAACGGCCTGGCCCGCATGCGTGAGGAGACCGATGTCACGTTCGCGGTCGAGAACATGTTCCCGCTGCGCGCCAGGGGCAACGACGTGGTGCCGTACTCGCCCGACTGGAACCCGATCGACTACGACTTCCCGCAGGTCACCCTCGACCTGTCGCACACCGCGGTGTCCGGCTCCGACGCCATGGAGATGGCCACCAAGCTCGGCGACCGGCTCGCCCACCTCCACCTGGCCGACGGCATGGGCGTGACCAACAAGGACGAGCACCTGGTCCCCGGCAGGGGCAACCAGCCGTGCGCGCAGATGCTGGAACGCCTGGCGAACTCGGGCTACGGCGGCCTGGTGGTGCTGGAGATCAACACCCGCAAGGCGGCCAGCCGCACCGAGCGCGTCGACGACCTGGCCGAGGCGCTGGCCTTCGCCCGCCTGCACCTGGCGGCGTCCCGATGAACGTGGGGCCGACCAGGAACGTCGGGCCGACCAGAGACCTCGCGCGGGTCTTCGACAGCGTGGCCGACGCCTACGACGCGGGCCGCCCGACCTATCCCGACGAGATGTACCGCGCGCTCACCGAGGTGACCGGGATCGAGCTCGACGGCGCCACCGCGATCGACGTGGGCGCGGGCACGGGCATCCTGACGCACGCGCTGCGGGCCCGCGGCTCCCAGGTGATCGCGGTCGATCCGGGGGCGGAGATGCTGGCCCGGCTGGTCACGCGGATCGACGGCGAGCCGCCGCCGGTCGCCGCGGTGATCGCCGACGGCAACGCGCTGCCGCTGGCCGACGGGGTGGCCGACCTGGTGACGTACGCCCAGTCGTGGCACTGGCTCGACCCCGTCGTCTCGATCGCCGAGGCCAGGCGGGTGCTGCGGCCCGGCGGCGCGATCGTGGGCTGCTGGAACCTGCACCACGCGGCCCAGGCCGAGTGGCTGGCCGCCTACGAGGCGCGGCTGGCCGAGGCGGTGCCCACGTACTGGGGGCCGGCGGTCGAGGAGTGGTCGGTGCCGCCGATCGCCGCGGCCTTCGAGGTGGTCCAGGAGCGCTGGATCCCGTGGACGAGGCTGGTCGGCATCGAGGACTTCCTGCTCGACCTGCGCTCCCACTCGTACATGGCGGCGCTGTCGCCGGACGCGGCCGATGAGCTGGTCGGGCGGCAGCGCGGGGAGCTGCGGAAGGCCTTCCCCGAGGGCGTGCTGTCGGTGCCGATGCGGGTGTACCTGGCGGTGGGCCGGTGACCGGCGGGGCGCGGCCATGAGCAACGTACGACGCCGGCCCGGACGCAGGCCCGGGTCGGCCGACACGCGCGGCGAGATCCTGACGGCGGCGCGGCGGGTGTTCGCCGAGAAGGGCTTCGACAAGGCCACGGTCCGCGGGATCGCGCGGG
This sequence comes from Nonomuraea sp. NPDC049646, assembly GCF_044465525.1. NCBI lineage: Bacteria > Bacillati > Actinomycetota > Actinomycetes > Streptosporangiales > Streptosporangiaceae > Nonomuraea > Nonomuraea sp. NPDC049646. Next base: position 294,966 of record NZ_JBITLU010000009.1, read on the forward strand.
AGGCCAAGGTCGACCCGGCTCTGGTCCACCACTACTTCGAGACCAAGGAGGGCATGTTCGCGGCGGCCATGCAGCTGCCGATCACCCCCGACGAGGTCATCCCGCTGCTGCTGGACGGCCCGCGCGAGGAGATCGGCGAGCGGCTGGTGCGGATGATCCTGCGGGTGACCGCCGAGCCGGAGACCCGCGAGCCGATGATCGCCCTGATGCGCTCGGCGCTCACGAACGAGCAGGCGGCGGCGATGTTCCGGGAGTTCATCACCAACGCGCTGCTCTTCCAGGTGGCCGACCGCCTTGGTGTTCCGCACCTACGCATCGAGGCTGCTTTTGGCCAGATGTACGGAGTGATCATGGGCCGTCACGTGATCAAATTGGAGCCGCTGGCCAGCGCCGATCCGGAGGAGCTCGTCGAGCTGATAGCCCCGACCATCCAGAGGTACTTCACGGCGTAGAGCATTGTTCTGTATAGGGCACTGACCATAGGGTATGGATGTCATCCCGGGAAGTTACTGGCCGGTAAGCTTCCTGGAAACACGTGTCCGTATGCTGGCAGCCATCGTCGTCTGTGGGAGGACCCCGTGCTCTGGGTAGCGATCATCGGGCTGGTCATGACCGTCCTGGCGGTGGCCGTCGCCGGCCGCAGGGTGTTGTTCCTGTTCAAGCTGGCGACCTCCGGGCCACCCGCGCCCGAACGCGTCGAGTACGCCAAGGAGCACGCCGCCGACGAGCTCAAGGCCCAGCTCGTCGAGGTCTTCGGCCAGAAGAAGCTGCTGAAGTGGACGCCGTCCGGCACGGCCCACTTCTTCGTCATGTGGGCGTTCTTCATCCTGCTGACCGTCTACATCGAGGCGTACGGCGCGATCATCCAGGGCGCGATCACCGGTGAGCCCGACTTCCACATCCCGCTCATCGGCACCTGGGGCGTGCTCGGCTTCCTCCAGGACTTCATCGCGGTCGCGTGTCTGCTCGGCCTGGTCGCCTTCGCGATCATCCGGGTCAAGAACTCGCCCAAGACGCTGGGCCGCAAGTCGCGTTTCTCCGGCTCGCACCTCGGCGGCGCGTGGCTCGTCCTGTTCATGATCTTCAACATCATCTGGACGCTGTTCCTGGCCCGCGGCGCCTCGGCGGCCAACGGCAACTTCCCCTACTCCTCCGGCGCGTTCGTCTCCCTGGCGCTCGGCGACGCGCTGCCGGCCAGCCCGCTGCTGGAGGAGATCGCGCTGCTCCTGCACATCGGCTTCATGCTGGTGTTCCTGGTCATCGTGGTGAACTCCAAGCACCTGCACATCTTCACCGCGCCGCTCAACGTGCTGTTCTCCCGGCGTCCCAACGGGCTCGGCGCCGCGTCCGAGCTGCGCGTCGACGGCAAGCTCGTCGACTTCGAGGACGAGGAGCTCGACGCCGAGCGCCTGGGCCGCGGCAAGATCGGCGACACCACGTGGAAGGGCTTCCTCGACTTCTACTCCTGCACCGAGTGCGGCCGCTGCCAGTCGCAGTGTCCGGCCTGGAACACCGACAAGCCGCTCTCGCCGAAGATGCTCATCCTCGACCAGCGCGACCACGCCTTCAAGGTGGCCCCGTACCTGATGGCCGCGAGCACCGAGCACGCCGACACCGACGTGCTCGCGCTGCTGGAGAAGCCGCTCGTCGGCGAGGACGGCGTCATCCACCCCGACGTGCTGTGGTCGTGCACCAACTGCGGCGCCTGCGTCGAGCAGTGCCCGGTGGACATCGAGCACATCGACCACATCCTCGACATGCGCCGCTACCAGGTCATGGTGGAGTCGTCGTTCCCGTCCGAGGCGGGGGTGATGGTGAAGAACCTGGAGAACAAGGGCAACCCATGGGGCATGTCCGAGATGAAGCGGGCCGACTGGATCGAGGAGCTCGACTTCGAGGTCGAGCTGGTCGAGGAGAAGATGCCCGAGGACGCCGAGTACCTGTTCTGGGTGGGCTGCGCGGGCGCCCTGGAGGACCGCGCCAAGAAGACCACCAAGGCGGTCGCCGAGCTGCTGCACATCGCGGGCGTGAAGTTCGCGGTGCTCGGCCCGATGGAGGCGTGCACCGGTGACCCGGCCCGCCGCCTGGGCATGGAGTACCTGTTCAACATGCTCGCCCAGCAGAACATCGAGACGCTGAACGAGGCCGGCGTCAAGAAGATCGTCGCGACCTGCCCCCACTGCTTCAACACCCTGGCCAACGAGTACCCGCAGCTCGGCGGCACCTACGAGGTCGTGCACCACACCCAGCTGCTGTCGAAGCTGGTGGACGAGGGCCTGCTCACCCCCGTCACGCCGATCGAGGAGAAGATCACCTACCACGACCCGTGCTTCCTCGGCCGCCACAACAAGGTCTACTCCCAGCCCCGCGACATCATGTCGAAGGTGCCCGGCGTGCAGACCCAGGAGATGCACCGCCACAAGGACCGCGGCTTCTGCTGCGGCGCGGGCGGCGCGCGCATGTGGATGGAGGAGCGCATCGGCAAGCGCATCAACACCGAGCGGGTCGACGAGGCGCTCACCACGAACCCCGACACCGTCTCGACCGCGTGCCCGTTCTGCATGGTGATGCTCGGCGACGCGATCAACGAGAAGAAGAACAGCGGCGAGGCCAAGGAATCGCTGGAAGTCGTGGACGTCGCGCAGCTGTTGATCAAATCGGTCAAGGGCGCTTCCTGACCACGAAAAGTCGGACTCCTCTACAGGCTCTGTAGAGGAGTTCCGCACGTCACGGGCCCCCTCGCTGGAAATCTCCCATCCACATAACGGGAAAATCACGGTAACCTCAACGTCGCATGGCCTTATTCGACGGGGAGGGGGCTGGTGATGCGCGTCGTGGTCACGGACGCCGAAGTCACCCTGGCCGACGTGCTCTCCCTGCGACTCGCCATCGATGAGCCCCTGCGTGACGGCACCGAGCTCGTGCTGCGCCATCGCGCCACGGGGGTCGAGCGCGACGTGCGCCTGGGCCGCACGGGAAGCCGGACGCGGGAGGCCACGCTGGCCGTCTCGCTGGCGCCGCTGGAGCTGACCGCCGGCCGCTGGGACGCCTACCTGCGGCACGAGGGCAGCCGCAGCCGGCTGCGCAGCGTCGACCCGGGGTTCTCGCTCGACCACCTCGACGCGTACGCGCTGTGCCGGCGGACGCTGGCCTACCGGTCGTACCGGACGCGGAACGGGTTTCTGGCCCTGAAGATAGCCGACGCCGCGCCGGTGGCCGAGGTGCGGGCGATCTGGTTCAGGGAGGGCCGGTTCGAGGTGACGGGGCTGCTGGCGTACACCGGGCTGGAGGACGACGACGCGCGCCGCGAGGCCACGCTCACCCTCGACCGCAGGCCGACCAGGGAACGGGTGTCGGCCAACGCCACCGTCCAGGGGGTGCGCTTCCACGCGGCGGTGTCGCTGGTGAACGTGGTCGAGGCCGACCCCGACACGGCCGGCACCTGGGAGCCCGCGCTGGAGGTCGAGGGCGTGCCCACGCCGCTGCGGCTGGGCGCCTGGCTCGACGACGTCGACGGCAAGCGAAGACGGCTGCACTATCCCTCGGCCGAGATCGACGGCGTGCCCGTCCGGCCCTGTTACACCGCCGACGACGAGCTGCGCATCGAGGTGGGCGGATGAAGGTCAGCCTGGTGCTCGCCTCGGCCTACGGCATGCGCGGCGACGTGCGGGCGACGCTCAACCTCGCCACCGCCCTGTCCGAGCGGCACGAGGTCGAGGTCATCAGCGTCCGGCGGCAGAAGGAGAAGCCGTTCTTCCCCGTCGGCTCCAAGGTGGCCATGCGCAGCCTGGTCGACGCCCGTCCAGGGGTGCGCCACCTGCTGCCGCGCGGCCAGATGCGCACCGAGATGGCGCTCTGGCGGCTGCTGCGCGGGCTCAGGTCCGACGTGCTGATCACCACCAGGCCGGGCATCGGCGTCCAGGTGGCGCGGCATGCTCCACGTGAAACCATCAAGATCGCCAGGGAGTGGGGGCGGCCCGCCGTCCCCGGGCCGGTGCAGCGGCTCTACCCGCGCCTCGACGCGGTCGTGACGGCCACGGAGTCGGCCCAGGAGGAGTGGGGCAGGCTGCTCGGCGACGGGTCCGCCGTCCACTCCGTGCCGGACGCGCTGCCGGGCGGCCCGTGGCCGCGGTCGCGGATGGACAACCGGATCGTGGCGGCCGGGGGGCGGTGGGTGTCGGTCAAGGCGTACGACCGGCTGATCAGGGCGTTCGCGATCGTGGCGGACAAGCGTCCCGACTGGCGGCTGCGGCTCTACGGCGGCGGCCCCGAGGAGCGGCGGCTGCGGTCGCTGGTGAGCGAGCTCGACCTGCACAACCACGTCTACTTCATGGGCGTCACGCCCGACCTGGCGGGGGAGTTCGCCAAGGCGTCGATCGTGGCCAACCCCTCCCGCAGCGAGGACCTGGGCATGACCGTGCTGGAGGCCATGGGGTGCGGGGTGCCGGTGGTGGCCTTCGAGGGCGCCAGGGGCCCCAGGGAGTTCGTGGCGACCGGCTACAACGGCGTGCTGGTTCCGGAGAGCGAGAGCGAGGCGCAGCACTTCGCGGGCGCGCTGCTGGCGCTCATCGACGACGAACGCCGCCGCCGCTCGCTGGCGGCCGGCGCCCTCGACACCGCAGTGCGCCATTCGGCCGAGGAAGTCGCCGGACAGTGGGAGAAGCTGCTGTCAGATCTCCGCTAGCTCATACGGGTTACGGGTACCGTAGAAGCATGCATGGGTACAGCGGAGACAAGCAGGCATATCTGACGCGGCTCCGGCGAATCGAGGGCCAGATCAGGGGCCTGCAGCGCATGGTCGACGACGATGCCTACTGCATCGACGTGCTCACCCAGGTCTCCGCGGCCACGCGGGCCCTTCAGGCCGTGGCGCTCGGGCTGCTGGAGGAGCACATCTCCCACTGCGTCGCCGACGCGATCAACACGGGCGGCCCGGAGGCCGAGGCGAAGGTGAAGGAGGCGTCGGCCGCCATCGCCCGCCTGGTCAAGTCGTAGGGGGTCGCCTCCTCCATACGTAGGAGAGGCGCACCCTCGATTGACTAGTTACCTGTAATAGCCGGGAACCACTGTCCCGGACCCCACAGGAGCCCGGGACAGGTAATTTTCGATGGTCTTCAGCGACTCGCCGAAGTCCGCAATCCGAGCGCGTCGTCGAGTTCGTCCAAGGTCAGCCGCCGCTCGCTGACAGCCACGGCCGTGAGCACCTCGGCGTAGAGCGCAATCTCGTCCAACGCGACACGGTCGTGGACCCGAGAGTCCAGGTCGTCGTGCCCCACCGCGTCGTCCTTCCTTCCGCAGCCCACACCCTCTACGAGGTTACGGCGAGGGCCCTTCCGGCGACATGGCCCATCGGAGTCATTCCTTTCGGCGTCACGGGGGCCCCACAGGGATCATTTCCCGAAGTCGAGATCACAATTCAGCGAATTGCCCGGTGACTGAAGTGATAGAGGGATATAGGCGGAGTAAGGGTGAAATAACGGTAATAGTGCGTTACGGGTGACCGATGTGGTGGTCGTCGCGTTCGTGGATCAGCTCCCGGACCAGCGCGCTCTGCCCGGCCAGGCCGTGCTGCGGCACCTTGGCGCCGGTCAGCCGTCCCCACGCCAGGCAGGTGGCGTACGCGGCGCCCAGCACGGCCGCCTTGCTCTCCCGGTCGGGCGGCGTCACCACCGCCGCCTGCGGCGCCGGCACTCCGCCCGGACGGGCGGGGAAGCCCTCCGGCTCGGTGCGCTCGGCCGCCGACGTGCCCGTCAGCCCGGCACGCTCCAACTCCACGTACGCCCGCCGCAACCGGTGGTTCAGCCGCTCGGGCAGCATCCTCCTGGAGTCCGACAGGTCGGCCAGGTACGCCGCCGCCGCTCCGGACGCGTCCTCCACGAAGCCCAGCGCCTCGACCAGGTCGTACACCGAGTGGGCGAAGTAGGCGTCGGGATCGGTCTCGGGCAGCAGGGCCAGGGCCAGCCGCGGCGGGCAGCGGTCGAGCCAGGCCCGGCGCACGGCGTCGTCCCCCCGCGCGGCCGTGGCGTCGTCGCGGCCGGGCCGGCGCAGCACCGGCTCCACCATCGTCAGCAGCGCCAGCGCCCGCGGCCTGAACCGGATGTCGGACAGCAGCACCTGGGCGGTGTCGGCGATCAGCGCCGCCAGCCGGAGCGCGGCCCGCGGCCGGCCCGCGCGGGTGCGCTCGGACACCAGCGTGACCAGGTCGAGCAGCGGCGGCGCGGGCAGCCAGCGCACCCATTCGTCGCCGGGCAGCGAGCGGCGCAGGTACTCGCCGAACAGGGTGATCAGGCGCTCGTTGCCGTCGAAGGCCGGCGCGTACGCGCACCACATGACCGTCCCCCAGACGGCGGCGACCGTGCTCGGCACGTCGGCGGCGAAGATCTCCCCGAAGGCGGTCAGCGGGTAGTCCAGCTCCGACTTGCGCCCGGCCCCGCGGACGATCTCCGCGATCTGCCCGGTCACCACCGGCAGCACGTCGGGCCCGATGAACGCCTGGGTCGAGCCCGGCTCGGCGGCGAAGTCGGGCCCGGTGGGCACCACCTCGTCCGGCAGCGCGGCCGTCGCGTGCCCCACCTTGCGCGCCCGTTCGCCCCTGGGCGGCGGCGCTGGGTGCCAGCGGCCGTCGCCGGGGTCGTGCAGGTGCCAGCGGGCGTACGCGCCGTAGAGCCAGCGGTCGCCGTCCTGGGTCACCAGGACCCTGGCCGCCAGGACGTGCGCGCGGTCGGGCACGGACAGGCCCTGCCAGCGCGGGTCCGCGACCATCGCGCGGACCTCCGCCTCTGCCGAGGTGAACGCATCCCAGGGGCGCACGGCCGTCATCGTACTGGGCCGCCCGACGTCACCCGTCGGCATTTCACGGCAGAATGTCCGCTATGAGGGCAAAGGTGGCAGGGGTGTTGGCAGTGGCGGGTGTGGTGAGCGGCTGCGGGACCGCCGCGGCGCCGCCCACTCCCACCGGTCCCGGCGTGCTCACCGTCCAGAACGCCCAGGCGCCCACGCCCGGCGGCGAGGTCGGATCGGCCTCCAGCGAGTTCGCCGACGCCGCGGAACTGGCCGTGTGGAGCAAGCTGAGCGACACCGAGAAGGACGTCGACAGGATCGCCAAGCTCGACGTGAACAAGACCGCCAAGGGCGCCCTCTACCTGGAGCCGAAGACCTCCACCTGGTACGACGCCTTCCGCGGCCCCTTCGTCTACCAGGAGCTGGCCGGGGACATCGTCATGCACGCCCGGGTCAAGGTCACCGGCAAGAAGGGCGGCAGGCCCGCGCGCAAGTTCTCGCTCGGAGGGCTCATGGCCCGCCAGCCCGGCACGTACGACAAGCCCGTGTGGATGTCCGTCACCACCGGCACCGCCGACGCGGCCGGGCAGGTCGAGGCCAAGTTCACCCAGGACGGCAGCTCCAAGCCGCTGGAGGTGGCGGTCAAGGGCGGCTGGGTGGACCTCGTCCTGGCCCGGCTCGGCCGGGTCGCCGTCGCGCTCTACAAGGAGGACGGCGGCGCCTGGAAGGTCGCCAGACGCTGGCCCTCGAACCTCCCCGAGGTGCTGCAATGGGGTGTCACCGCCTACACCGACTGGGACAGCTACGGCGCGCTGAAGAAGGACGCCGCCAAGGCCAACGCCAAGCAGGTCAAGGGCGTGCCCGACCTCAAGCTGACCGTCGACTTCGTCCGCTTCCTCCGCCCCGAGCTGCCGGAGTACGCCGACCCGCTCAACACCGCCTCGGTGTCGGACCAGGTCCTGATCAAACTGCTGACGCCTGCCGGTGCCTGACCGCCTTGGCCATGTAGTTGTCCGGCGTGCGGGCGAAGGAGGCCCGGTCGTCGTCGGTGAGCTCGCGCACGATCCGGCCGGGCACGCCGGCGACCAGCACCCCGGACGGGATCTTCTTGCCCGGCCCGACCAGCGCTCCGGCGGCGACCAGCGTGCCCGCGCCCACCCGGGCGCCGCCCAGCACGATCGCGCCGATGCCGACCAGCGCGCCGGTCTCGACGTGCGCGCCGTGGACCATGGCCTTGTGGCCCAGGCTGACCCGGTCCTCCAGGATCGCCGGCTGGCCCGCGTCGGCGTGCAGGCAGCACAGATCCTGTACGTTGCACTCCTCGCCGATCTCGATCCGCTCGTCGTCCCCGCGGAGAACGGAGCCGTACCAGATGCTGGACGCCCGGCCCACCCGCACACTCCCGACCACGACGGCGCCGGGCGCGATGTACGCCTCCGGGTGGATGTCCGGCACTGCCCCGTCGTCCAACGCTGCTATGTACATTCGTCCAATCGTAATTCCCGCCCCAGGTGTGGCGTTCCGGTTGCGGACGTGGGCAGATGGCAGGAAAGTCGTTTCCTGACGTCTCGTCGTCAGACCCTCACAACCCGCAGTTTTCCCCCGCCTCACGCAAACCCTTAGGTAACCCCCATGACAAACCAGCACGAGAGCATTCCCGATCTGATGCAAGAGGACACCTTCGAAGTCGTGATGCGCGGCTACAACCGCCGTCAGGTGCACGACTACATGATCCGTACCCGGAACCAGATCCGGGATCTGGAAGAGCGGCTGGCACGGGCGATCGACCAGGCGGAGCAGGGCCGGGTCGAGCTGGCGGAGGCCAGGCGGCGGATGGTCGAGGCGCCCCAGAGCTACGAGGACCTCAGCCCGCGGCTCGCGCAGATCCTCAAGCTGGGCGAGGAGGAGGCCGCGGCCAAGCGCGCCGACGCGGAGGCCGAGGCGACCGCCGTGCGGGAGAGCGCCAGGGCCGAGGCCGAGCGGCTGGTGACGACGTCGCGCGAGACGTCCGACAAGATGCTGACCTCGGCGCAGGCGGAGGCCGAGCGGCGGGTGGCCGAGGCCACGCAGGCGGCCGAGCGCATGCTGGCCCAGGCGGGCGCGGACGCCGAGGAGCAGCTCGGGTCGGCCCGCAGCGAGGCCGAGAGCCTGCTGCGCGACGCGCACGCCGAGGCCGAGCGGGTGGTCGGCGGGGCGCAGGCCGAGGCGGAGCGCATGATGGCGGCCGCCAACGCGCAGGCCGAGCAGCTCGTGGCGGGGGCGCACGCGGAGGCCGAGTCGATGCTGGCGGCGGCGCGTCAGCGCACGGCCTCGCTCGACGAGCACGCCGGGCGCCGGGTGGAGTATCTGACCAACACCCACACCGAGGTCGTGCGGCGGCTGACCGAGATCGGCTCGGTGCTCGGCGACCTCATGCGCACCGAGGCGGCGGCCGGGCAGCTCGTGCCGGAGTCGGCGCTGCCGCCCGCGCCGGCCGCCCCTCAGCAGCCGGTGGCCGCTCAGCAGCCGGTCGCCGTGCCGGCGCCCGCGCCGGAGCCCGCCATCGAGGCCGCGCCGGCCCCGCAGCACTCCGCGCAGGACGACGTGCGGGTCATCGTCGAGCAGGACGAGGAGAAGCCGAAGGAGAGCGTCTCCGACGACACCGACGTGCACATCCTGCGGCTGGGCGAGTACCACACCTAGAGCGTGAAGGGGCGGGGAGCGGAAGCCCCCGCCCCCGATAGGGTCGGAGACTTCCGCGTTCGTGGCCCCGTTGGGGGCCCGGTGCCGGGGCCGCCGAGACGCTGGACCCGGCACCGGGCTGCTCGCGTGCGAGCCGCGGAACGCTCCACGGCCCGCGTCAGGGAGGAGCGGGGCCGGCCCACCAGCGGGGCTGCCGGCCGGTCCGTTCCTCCTGGTCCCGGAGCTGGTCGCGCAGGCCGTCCGGGTCGTCCGCGTCGATGGTCATCGCACATCCGGCCTCGCGCTGCGCCGCGTCGAGCGGATGGTGCCGCGTGGCCCACCAGCGGCCCGCGTCGCTCCGCCAGATGGTCCACCTGGGGTACTCCCGGGCGATCTCGGCAAGATGCCGGTCAACGGACATCCGCGCACCTCTCCCGGGCCCCAGGCGAAGGTTCCATCTCCTGTACGGTTCCATCTCCTTAGAAGATGAGGGACCTCTCTAGAGAAATCAATGATCGTGATGGACAGGTCAACCTATCGCTTGACAGATCGGGTTGAACTAGGCGTCGAAGTCGTACTGGAGTACGTATGCCGCCGAGTCCAAAACCATCTCGTTGAGCTCGACGGGTCTGCCGCCCGCCGTGTACGCGGTGCGGGCGATGACGATGACGGGGGTTCCGCCGGGCAGGTCGAGCAGCCCGGTCTCGCGGGGGCCGGGCATGCGGGCCCGCACCTCCTCGGTGAAGTGGGCCGGGGGCAGGCCCAGGTCGCCGAGCCTGGCGTAGACGCCGCCCGGCCCGGTGTCGGGCATGGTGATGGCGCTGCCCTGGACCAGGCGGGCGGGGAAGGAGGAGGTCGCCAGTTGCACGGGCCGGCCGTCCACGGAGTAGCGGCGCCGGCGCACCCACACCTCGCCGCTCTCCAGGACGCCCGCCACCTCCTCCGATGCGCGCTCCAGCACCACCTCCACCTGGTCCACGGTGAAGGGACGGCCCCGGGTGTCGGCGTCCCAGATGGCACGCCCCTGACCCCACTGCTCTCGTGACAGGCGGCGCGAGCCGTGTCTGCGGATCGGTTTGAACAGGCGCACGTAGACCCCCGAACCTCGTTTGGGCACCGCCAGCCCTTCGTTGATCAGTACGGCAAGCGCCTGCCTGGCGGTGGCGCGTGCGATTGCGTAGTCGGCCATGAGCGCGTTCTCGCCCGGTAGGCGGTCCCCGTCGCGCAGTTCGCCGGACAGGATCCGGGCGCGGAGGCCGTCGGCGATGCGGCGATAAATAGGGGGCTCGTGGGGTACCGGGGATTCAGACACGTTTCGATCACCCTCTGTCACCAACCAGGTTGTGGCGTCTCCAGAGAACTTGCCCCGTCTTGTCCACGATCGCACAGATACAGAGGTTGGTCCCGAGCTTCTTTTGAGCTGATCGTGCCTGTGTGATGAATGCGAGGACGTTTATGCAGACCGTTACCGTGGAACGGTCTGGGCCGCTATTCGCGGGGCCCACCAGCGGCGAGTAACCGACGCGGCCAGCACCGCGCCCGCGGTGTTCATGATCACGTCGTCCACGGAGGAGAACCGGCCCAGTCGCAGGGCGTACTGGAGGAACTCGACCGTGACCGAAAAGGCCGCCGCGACGGCCGCAACCCGGCCGTGGGAGGCCATCGCGGCGGTCCGTACGGGCAGCAGGGCGCCCAGCGCGGCGAACACCAGCAGATTGCCCCCGACCTGCACCGTCACCGTCTCCCACGAGGCTCCGGCGAGGTCGGCGAGGTCCATGAACGGGACGAGCCCGACCCCGGCCCGGCCGGTGGACGGCGTGAGGATCATCCACACCCACGGCGCGGTCCCGACGACGACGCCGACGTCGGCGAGCGAGGTGCGCAGCGGCGCCGGATGCCCGGCCCTGGCCCGGCGGCGGGCGAGCAGGACGATCACCAGGGCGGCCACGGGAAGCGCAATAACCCCAGCAATGATGATATTTCCCCACAATTCCCATGTGCGCGCCATTTGGCCATCATCCCGGGCGGCCGAGGGGTACCGGAAGATGTCTGTATGGACAGGTCCGCCAGGGGCCCGGCCGAGGGGTGGCTCAGTGTCACCGGCGCCACCGAGGCCTGACGGGCCCGCGCGGTTCCCGCCCCCGCCGGACTGTTGTCTGACCGTCGCCCGACGATCTATACCGGGAGTGAGGCTAGAGGAGGCTGCTGTGCTGACCCATTTCATCGGCGGGCTGCCGGTGGCGGCGGGCAACGCGTTCCCGGTCCACGACCCGGTGACGGGCGCGGTGATCAGGCAGGTGCACGAGGCCGATCCTGAGGTGGTCGACCGGGCGGTGCGCGCGGCCAGGGAGGCGGCGCGCGACTGGGCGGGGCTGCCGGTGGCCGAGCGGGCCGGATGGCTGCGCCGCCTGGCCGAGGGCATCGAGGTCCGCTTCGACGACCTGGTCACGGCCGAGATCGCCGACACCGGAAAGCCGCTCGGCCAGACCCGCACGCTCGACGTGCCGCGCGGCATCGCGAACTTCCGCGCGTTCGCCGAGATCGCCTCCCAGCGCCCCGACGACGCCTTCCACCTCGCCGGCGTGCTGAGCTACACCGTGCGCAGGCCGCTCGGCGTGGTCGCCGTGATCGTGCCGTGGAACCTGCCGTTCCTGCTCATGACGTGGAAGCTGGCCCCCGCCCTCGTCGCCGGCAACACCGTGGTGGTCAAGCCGTCGGAGCACACGCCCGGCTCGGCCGCGGTCTTCGCCGAGATCTGCGCCGAGGCCGGCCTGCCGCCGGGCGTGGTCAACATCATCTTCGGGCACGGCCCGGCGGGCCAGCTCCTCGTCGAGCACCCGGGCGTGGACGGCGTGACGTTCACCGGCTCGACCGCGACCGGGACGCAGATCATGAAGACGGCCGCCGACCGGGTCAAGCCGATCTCGTTCGAGCTGGGCGGCAAGAACGCGGGCCTGGTCTTCGAGGACTGCGACCTGGGCAGGGCCGTCGAGGGCACGGTGAAGTCGGTGTTCACCAACGGCGGCCAGGTGTGCCTGTGCACCGAGCGGCTCTACGTCGAGCGGCCGATCTTCGAGGACTTCTGCGGCCTCCTGGCCGCGCGCGCCCAGGAGGTCGAGCCGCAGCCGATGATCTCGGCCGGGCATCGGGAGAAGGTGCTGTCCTACTACGCCCTGGCCCGCTCGGAGGGGGCCAAGGTGCTCACGGGGGGCGGCGTCCCGACGTTCGGCGACCACCGCGATTCCGGATATTTCGTGGAACCGACGGTAATGACAGGGTTGTCGGAGTGGTCCCGCTTCAATCGAGAGGAGATCTTCGGTCCCGTGTGCCACGTGGCTCCTTTCGACAGCGAGGCCGAGGCGATCGACCTGGCCAACGGCAGCGAGTACGGCCTGGCCGCCACCCTCTGGACCACCAACCTCGACCGCGCCCATCGCGTGGCCCAGCGTCTGGAGGCGGGGCTGGTCTGGGTCAACACCTGGTACCTGCGCGACCTGCGCACCCCGTTCGGCGGCGTGAAGCTGTCGGGCATCGGCAGGGAGGGCGGCACGCAGTCGCTCGACTTCTACTCCGAGCCCACCACGATCACCATCAAACTGGAGCAACCCGATGCATGACGAATGGTCCCTGGCCGTCGACACCCGGGGTCAGGCCGCCGAGCGGCTCGTCGAGGCCGCACGTACCGGAAAGCCCTGCGCGCCGCTCACGGACCTCATCACCACAGTGGCCGACGCCTACGCGGTGCAGGACATCAACACCCGGCGGGCGCTGGCCGAGGGCCGGCGCCCGGTGGGCCGGAAGATCGGCGCCACCAACCCGCTGCTGCAGCGGAAGTTCGGCATCGACCAGCCCGACCACGGCATGCTCTTCGCCGACATGGCCGAGCTCGACGGCCGGCCCATCAAGGTGGAGCGGTTCCTGCAGCCGCGCGCCGAGGCCGAGGTCGCGCTCGTGTTCGGCAGCGACCTGACCGAGGGGCCGTTCACGCTGGTGGACGTGATCAGGGCGGTGGAGTTCGCGCTGCCCGCCATCGAGATCGCCGACTCGCGCATCGCCGACTGGGACATCACGATCGCCGACACCGTCGCCGACAACGCCTCCTCCGGCGCGTACGTGCTGGGCGCCACGCCGAAGCGGCTGACCGACCTCGACCTCGGCGCGGCGGCGATGACGATGACCCGCGACGGCGAGGAGGTCTCGGCCGGATCCGGAGCCGCGTGCATGGGCAACCCGCTGAACGCCGCCCTCTGGCTGGCCGGCGCGCTGGCCGCCACCGACCGCCCGCTGCGCGCCGGGGACGTCGTCCTGACCGGCGCGCTCGGCCCGGTCGTGCCGGTCGAGGCCGGGAACGTGTTCGAGGCCAGGATCGAGGGTCTCGGCTCGGTGCGGGCGGTGTTCGGCGCGTGAGCCGCGAGGCCATCCGCGTCCCCGGCAAGGCCGTGCCCCGGGGACGGTTCCCGCACGTCAAGCGCGCGGGCGACTTCCTGTACGTCTCCGGCACCAGCTCCCGCCGGCCCGACGGCACCTTCGCGGGCGCCCGCGCCGACCGGTTCGGCGTCACCGACCTGGACATCCGCGCCCAGACGCGGGCGGTCATCGAGAACATCGGCGACCTGCTCACGGCCGCCGGAGGCTCGCTCGCGGATCTCGTACAGATCACCACGTACCTGGTAAACATGAACGACTTCAAGGGCTACAACGAGGTGTACGCCGAATTCTTCGACGAGGAGGGTCCGACCAGGACCACGGTGGCGGTGCATCAGCTCCCGCACCCGCACCTGCTCATCGAGATGCAGGCCGTCGCCTACCATCCACAGGAGCGACCATGATTCCCCCCATTGACTTCACCAAGTGGATCGACGAGCACGCCCACCTGCTCAAGCCGCCGGTCGGCAACAAGGTGGTCTTCGAGGGGGCCGAAGACTTCATCGTGATGGTGGTCGGCGGGCCCAACTCCAGGACCGACTTCCACGTCGATCCGTACGAGGAGCTGTTCTACCAGGTGCGCGGCAACATGCACGTCAACGTGGTGACCGAGAACGGCCCCGAGACCGTGCACGTCAGGGAGGGCCAGATGTGGCTGCTGCCGGCGCGCATGCCGCACTCGCCGCAGCGCCCGGAGGCGGGGTCCGTCGGGCTGGTGGTGGAGCGCATCAGGCCCGAGGGCGAGCTGGAGAGGTTCCAGTGGTACTGCGCCGAGTGCGGCGCCAAGGTCCACGAGGTCGAGCTCCAGGTGCGCGACATCGTCAAGGACCTGCCGCCGGTCTTCGAGGCGTTCTACGGCGACGAGAAGGCCCGCACGTGTGACCGGTGCGGCGCGCTGCACCCCGGCAAGGGATAGCTGGCCACCGGCGCCCGCACGCCGCGCGTGCCCGGGGCGTCGGGCGAGGGCTGAAGGGGGCTCCCATGCGCGTTGCCGTGCTGGGGCTGGTCGCGCTGATGGTCGCCGGCTGCGGCGGCGCGGTGCCCCTCGCCGCGGAGGACGAGCCCGTACGGGTCGGCGCGATCATCTCGCAGACCGGCGTGTACGCCACCCTCGGCGACGACATGGAGACCGCCATGCGGCTCTACCTGGACGACCACCACGGCCTGCTCGGCGGCCGGCCGGCCCGGCTGGTCGTGGCCGACGACGCCAGCAGCCCGGAGATCGGCGCGGAGCAGGCCAGGAAGCTGATCGACGGCGGGGCCGACGTGCTCACCGGCCTGATCGCCTCGCCGGTCGCCGTCTCGGTGGTCAAGGAGGCGGCCGGCACCCCGGTGGTGATCGCGAACGCGGGCGCCGACCAGCTCGGCGGGCCCGGCGTCTTCCGGGTGTCCTACACCAACCGCGCCCACGGCTACGCGGCCGGCCGGTACGCCGCCGAGCACTACGCCGGCCAGGACGTGGTGCTCATGGCCTCCGACTACTCCGCGGGCACCGAGACCCTGACCGGCTTCGCCGAGGGATACGGCGCCGGGCCGCTCAGGCGCATCCTGACGCCGTTCGGCGGGCAGGCCGACCTGGAGCCGTACCTGGCGCGCATACCGCGCGAGGCGCGGCTTCTGTACGCCTTCTACGCGGGCGGGGAGGCGGTCGCGTTCGTCAAGGCGTTCAAGCGGTTCGGCTACGATGCCAGGATCAAGCTGCTGGCCTGCCAGAACCTGGCCGACGAGGACGTCCTGCGCGCGGTCGGCCGGGACGCCGAGGGCATGGTCAGCGTCGGGCTCTGGTCGCCCGCGCTGGAGAACCCGGCCAACGCCGCGTTCGTGGCGGGGTGGCGGGCGCGCACCGGGCGGAACCCGTCCGCGGTCGCGCTCCAGAGCTGGGACGCGATGCGGCTGATCGACCGGGCGGCGGCCGCCGGCGGCGACCTGACGAAGGCGCTGGCCGGGGTGGGGGAGCTCGACGGCCCGCGGGGGCCGCTCCGGCTGGACTCGGCCCACAATCCGGTGCAGAACTGGTACGTCCGCGAGTACCAGAATGGTGTAAACCGGATAATCGCCACCATCTCACCCCCGTAAGGAGCACAACCCGTGCTGGACCGCGACGCCTGCCTCGCCCTCGACGCCGACGATCCGCTGCGGCCGTTCAAGGACGAGTTCGTCCTGCCCGAAGGGGTCGTCTACCTCGTGGGCAACTCGCTCGGCGCGATGCCCCGCCGCGCCGCCGAACGGGTGCGCCGCACGGTCGAGGACGAGTGGGGCGGCCAACTGGTCGGCGGCTGGAACGCGGCCGGCTGGTACGACCAGCCGCTGACCGCCGGTGACCGGCTCGCGCCGCTGATCGGGGCCGGCCCCGGCCAGGTCGTCGTGGGCAACACCACCACGATCGCCGCCTACCAGGCGCTGGCCGCCGCCGTACGGCTGCGCCCCGGCCGCAAGGTGATCGTCTCCGACCCGCGGAACTTCCCCACCGACCACTACATCGCCCAGGGCCTGGCCCGGCTGCTCGGCGACTACGAGGTGCGCGACTACGCCGAGGGCCGCTTCGACGACGCGGCCGTGGTGCTGCTGTCGGAGGTGGACTACCGCACCGGCGCCAGGCGGCACGTGCCCTCGGTGACCGCCCAGGTCCAGGCGGCCGGGGCGCTCATGATCTGGGACGTGTGCCACAGCGTCGGCGCCATGGAGGTGGACGTGTCGCAGGCCGACTTCGCGGTCGGGTGCACGTACAAGTACCTCAACGCCGGACCCGGCGCGCCCGCCTTCCTCTACGTCAACCCGCGCCACCACGCCACCGCCGAGAACGTGCTGTCCGGCTGGCACGGCCACGCCGAGCCGTTCGCCTTCGAGACCGGCTACCGCCCGGCCGAGGGCATCCGGCGCTTCGCGGTCAGCACGCCGCACGTGGTGTCCTTCGCCGCGCTGGAGGCGGCGCTGGACATCTGGGAGCGGGTGCCCATGGCCCAGGTGCGGGCCAAGAGCGTCGCGCTGACCTCGCTCTTCGTCGACCTGGTCGGCGACGCGCTCAAGCCGGTCTCGCCCGCCGAGCCGGACGCGCGCGGCAGCCAGGTCTGCTTCCACCACCCGGACGGCTACCCGGTCATGCGGGCCCTCATCGACCGGGGGGTGCACGGCGACTTCCGCGCGCCCGACGTCCTGAGGTTCGGCTTCGCGCCGCTCTACATCGGCTACGCCGACGTCCACGACGCGGCCACCACGCTGCTGGAGGTGCTGGACAAGGAGCTGTGGCGGGACGAGCGGTACGCCCGGCGGCTCGCGGTCACCTGATCGGGCGAGTCCCCTCCCTCCTGAGAGCGAGCCGGAAGATCGCCGTCGTCGGCGATCCGCCGCCAGGGGGTCCCTGGCCAGGATTGTCCCATCGAAAGCCGATGTGACCTGGAGAGATCCCCATGAAGCGCACCCGTCTCGCCGCCGCCGTCCTGGCCCTGTCCGCCCTGTCCGCCCTGTCCGTGAGCGCCCCCGCCCTCGCCCACGCGGAGGCAGGCGCCCACAGCGCCGCCGTCCAGGTGCCGCCGATCAACGAGGCGGCGCTGCGCAAGAGCATCGCCGGGCTGCCCGCGGCCGACGCCACCGCGGCCGAGGTCAGGGTCAGCGGCTCGGCCGGTTCCTGGCACGGCGTCTCCGGCGTGACCGATCTGCGCGGGAAGCGCCCGGCCAGGGAGGGGGCCAGGTTCCGGGCGGGCAGCGTGACCAAGGTGCTGACCACGGCGGTCGTGCTCCAGCTCGTGGCCGAGGGCAGGGTCTCCCTCGACCGCACGGTCCAGGACTACCTGCCGGGGCTGCTGCCCGCCGACTACCCGCCGGTCAAGCTGGCCCAGGTGCTCAACCACACCAGCGGCCTGCCCGCGCCGAAGTCGGAGGGCGGCTTCGAGCGGGTCTACGCCGACCGCCTCAAGACGATCACCCCGCGGGAGTACGTCCGCCAGGCCGTGCTCAACCCGATCGAGTTCACCCCCGGGAGCAAGCAGCACTACCTCAACATCAACACCTTCGTCGAGGGTCTGGTGATCGAGAAGGTCACCGGCAGGTCGTACGAGCGGGAGGTCGGCGCCCGGATCCTGCGCCCGCTCGGCATGAACCAGAGCTACTTCCCCGGCACGTCCGTCAAGATCCACGGCCGGCACAACCAGGGCTACCAGGTCGTCCCCAAGGGCTTCCCCGACTCCTTCCCCTACGGCGGCGGGTACGTCGTGGACGTCACCGAAATGGAGGTCACCTCCACCTGGGCCTCCGGCGACCTCATCTCCACCGCCGCCGACCTGGAGAAGTTCACCACGGCGCTGTTCGGCGGCCGGGTCGTGCCCGCCGAGCAGCTGAAGCCCATGTTCACCGTGCCGAAGGTGACCATGTACGGCACCGACGACGAGCCGGCCCACTACACCTCGGGCCTGACCGAGCTGACGTTGCCCGGCGGCATCGTCGCGTACGGCAAGACCGGCGCCCGCTACGGCAGCTCCACCGGCATCGGCGCCACCCAGGACCTGAGCCGCGTCGTGGTCTACTCGGTCAACTCCACCGACGCCAAGGCCCAGGGCCAGAACGAACGCGGCCTCGGCATCGCCCTGGCGGCCTTCGCCGAATAGAGGCGGCCCTCGCCGGACGGATCAGGGACCTCACGGTGGCTTTCGTCACAGAGGTCCCTTATCGCCTTCCTTGGCGTATTTCGGCAAACTGATCCAGATATCATGGCCGGTGCCCACAAGGCACTGACGATGTTCGCCCGCGTGACCGTGCGACCTCCGCACACCCGGCGGGTCGGGCGGGAGCGCGCCCCCAGCTCCGGGAGACCCCCGCCATGCTGCTGACCTTCGCGGTCACGACGCTGATCATGATCATGATCCCCGGCCCCGACGCGGCCCTGATCATGCGCAACTCCCTCGCCCACGGCCGCGTGGCCGGCCTGCTGACCATGCTCGGCGGCCTGCTGGGCCTGTCCGTGCACGCCGCGGCCGCCGCGGTCGGCCTGTCGGCGCTGCTGGCCGCCTCGCCCACCGCCTTCACCGTGGTGCGCGCCCTCGGCATCTGCTACCTGCTCTGGCTCGGGGTGCACGCCCTGCTGTCGAGCCGGAACCGGGCCAAGGCCGTGGAGGGCGCCGCGCCCCCGACCGGCTCGCCGCTCGTGCACGTGCGCAGGGGGCTGCTGTCGAACCTGCTCAACCCCAAGGTGCTGCTGCTCTTCGTGACCTGGCTGCCGCAGTTCCTGCCCGGCCACGGCGACACCCTGGGCCGGGCCCTGCTGCTGTCGGCCATCATCGCCGTGCTGTACGTGCTCTGGTTCAGCCTCTACAACGTGATCATCGACCGGGTGAGCGCGCTGCTGCGCAGGCCCCGGGTGCGGGCCAGGGTCGAGCGGGTGACCGGGGTGCTGCTGGTCGCCTTCGCGCTACGGCTCGCCGTCCAGTAGCTTGACCGCCCGCTTCGGGGCGATGGTCCGGTAGCTCTCCTCGACCCAGTCGAGCAGCACGTCGGTCTCGGGCAGCGCCGACAGGAACGGCACGGTCACCCAGCCGGCCCTGCCCAGGCCGTACCCGCTGGGGGCCGCGCCCTCGACGGTCAGCGCGTGGCCGTGCGCCTCCGACAGCAGCTTCACGCCGAACGTCGGGGCCCACTTCTCCGTCTGCTCGTCCAGGCCGAGGAACAGGAAGACCTTCTTGTTGACCTTGATGACCGTCTCGCCCCACGGATGGTCCTCGTGGGTCTCGGGCAGCCCCAGCGCGAAGGCCCGCAGTTCCGCACGTACGGTGTGCCAGTCGTCCATGGGATGGACGGTACCGAAGGCGGGCCCGCGAGGTCACCGGGGCGGTCGCCGGAACTCCGCGAGCCTGGCCTCGATGGCGTCCCTGATCCGGTCCCTGGCCTCCATCCGCGGGACGCCGGACATGAGCAGGCGGTCGTAGTCGGTGTCGAGGTGCCGGACCGACGCGATCACCGCCAGCGTGATGGCGTTCTCGTCCAGCGCCCTGGCCGCCGCCGTCCTGCCCACCCGGCCGCTGCCGCGCCGGCCGGCGTGCTCGGCGATCTCGCGGGCCCGCCCGTCCGGGCAGCCCGGGAACAGCCGGGCGATCTCGGCCGCCATCGCCGCCTGGAAGGCGACGTCCTGCTCGGCCCTGCGCACCTGGTCGCGCTCGCGGCGGCGCAGCCGCGCCTCCTCGTCGGCCAGGCAGCGCTCCTCGGCCGCGGCCAGCGCGCCCTCCTCGACCAGGACGCCCTGGCGCTGGTAGACCTTGCGCCGCCGGTTGTACCGGACGACCACCGCCGACAGCCCGCTCTCCTGCTTGGCCCGCCGGCTGAGCGCCGCGTTCCCCGACGGCAGGAACACCAGATGGTCCAGGTCGGCGCAGCTCAGGCAGTGGGGCCGGTCGTCCTCCATGATCAGGTACGGCCCGGTGTCGCCGCAGGACGCGCACGTCCACGGGTCCTCCGAGACCACGGCCACCAGGTCGGGGGCCTTGCTCTGCCGCTCGGTGAGCCGCCGCACCCGGGCCTCGCTCAGCTCGGGCGAGAGCCAGTGGACGCGGAAGGCGTCCTGCCCGTCGCCGGAGGTGAAGCGCAGGTCGCGCCGGTCGCGGGTGCCGGCCACGTACGGCGTGTCCACCGGCCTGAGCCCCTTGGCCAGGGCCCATTCCCGCAGCAGCCCGGCCGTGACGAGCAGCCGCTCCTCGTCGACCGCGGCCAGCTCGGCCAGCGTGCCGGCGCGGCCCTGCCGCCAGAGGTCCACGTGCCGGGACCGCAGCCAGCGCAACCCCGTCACCACGTCGATGAACGTCACGTAGTGGCGGGTGGTCAACGCGATCTCGGCTGCTTCTGCGACCCTGCGGGCCAGGTTGGGCTTGCTCACGCGGTCCAGTCTCCCGCGCCCTTTGTCGTGAGATGGCGAGACCCGCAGCTTTCCTTTTGGCGATCGCGGCAAGTAACCCCTTCGGATCTGGCATCTTGGGGGAAATCGTGCGCCTGCTCTGGCCTGCCGTACTCATGCTGGCCACCTCGTGTGGCGTCGCCGAGGACGGCTCGCAGCCCGTCGTGACGGGCGCGTTCGGCAGCAAGCCCGTCGTCGCCATACCTCGGGGGAAGCCGGGACGCACGCCGCGGATCACGGTGCTCTCCATGGGCAACGGCCGGCGTACGGTCCCGGGGGACGTCGTGCTCGCCGACGTGGACATCCGGCGATGGTCGGGAAACAAGCCGTATCTCAGCACCTACGACGGCAACCAGCCCACCACGGTCGTCTTCGACGGCAGGCAGGTCTCCGAGACCTGGCGGGCCTCGCTCATCGGCAGGCCGGCCGGCAGCCGGGTGATGCTGGTCAGCCCGGCGTCGGAGGCCCTGGGCCCGAACGTGCCGCTGACCGGCGTCTCGCCGGCCGACACGCTGGTGGTGGTCTTCGACATCCTCGGCGGCTACCCGCCCGACGCGCGGCTCGTCGGGCGGGCCCTGCCGGCGATCCCGTCCGACCTGCGGCCGGACTCCCCGCCCCGGACCCTCATCGACGGTTCGGGACGGGACGTCACGGCGGGTTCCAAGGTGGTCATCCAGTACGTGGCCGCGTCCTGGCCGTCCCGCACGGTGGTGGACTCGTCCTACCGGAAGGGCGGTCCCAGCGCCTTCACGCTCAGGCCCGGCTCGGTGCCGCCCGCCTGGCTGGAGGCGCTGGTCGGCAGCCAGGTCGGCAGCCGGCTGGCCGTGGGGTCCCCGGGGGACAGGCCCATGCTGTACGTGATCGACGTCCTCGACACGATCACGCCTGCCTGAGCCGGCCTCAGCCGCAGTGCTCGAACGGGCTGTCGTAGGCCGAGGCGCCCGCCTTGCCGCCCCACTTGACGCACGTGTTCGCGGCCGCGGCGTAGACCGGGCCGGCGTAGTAGCCGTAGCTGCCGGAGTCCGTCTTCCTGGTGCTGCCCTGCACCTCCAGGTAGGCGGTCGTCGCGGTCGGCGTGCCGAGCGACTTCGCCTTCATGGTGACCACGCAGTTGTTGCCGTTGGAGTTGTTGTAGAGCAGGTAGACGGTCCCGTCGCTGCCGAGCCCGGCCGAGTCGATCACGTCGTACCCGGCGCCGCAGGCCTCCTGCGGCGTGTACGGGTTGCTGGACCCGCCGCAGTTCTTCGAGCTCAGCGTCTGCACCGGGTAGCCGAAGGTGACGCCGTTGAAGACGGCCTTCTGGATGTTCGACGGGTAGCTGGTGCCCAGCCGCACCTCGTAGTGCAGGTGGGGGCTGATGTTGTTGCCCGGCTTGCTGGTGTTGCCGACCGTGCCGATCTGCTGGCCCTGCGAGACGGACTGGCCGGCGCTGACCAGCCGGGTGTTCAGGTGGGCGTAGTAGGTGGACCAGCCGCCGCCGTGGTCGATCTTGACGAGGTTGCCGTAGCCGTTGGTCGAGCCCTGGTGCGCCGAGATCGCCACCGTTCCCGAGGCGGCGGCCACGACCGGGTCGCCGAGGTCGGCGTCGGCGGTGCTGCCCCGGTTGAAGTCGATCTCCCACGACTGGTGGGCGCTGCTCGCGCTGGAGTTGCCGGTCCAGGTCTGGCCGCAGGGGAACGGCATCTGGAAGTTCGTGGCGAGGAGCTGCGCCTGCGCGGACTCCGGCTCCGGGTCGGCGAAGGCGGGGGCCGTCGTGCCGAGGCCGAGTAACAATGCCAGGCCGGCGACCATTGATCGGCTGAGCTTCATGGGGTGATCCTTTCCAGTGGGATCTGTGACACCAGAGTCCGCATTGGCCGCACAAGAATCATCCAGAACCGATACAAAGAGCTGTCAGATCTCCCGTAAAGGGGCTGATGCTGTCATGACGGTCACCTTCCACGTCCTCGGCCCGCTGGAGATCCGCTCCGCCGGCCGTCCCCTACGGATCTCCGGCGGCAAACCCCGCATGCTGCTGGCCACGTTGCTGCTGGAGGCGGGGCAGGTGGTCGGCGCCGACCGGCTCGCCGAGGTGCTCTGGCCGGGGCGTCCGCCGCGGTCGGCGCTGGCCAACGTGCGCACCTACGTCAGCTCGCTGCGGTCCCAGCTCGGCCCGGTCGGCCTGCGCGCCGCCGGGGCCGGCTACACGATCGACGTCGCCGACGGCGCGCTCGACCTGCGCCTGTTCGAGGAGCTGGCCCGGCGCGGCGACTACGACGCGGCCCTCGCCCTCTGGCGCGGCGCGCCGCTGAGCGACCTGCCGGGCAGCCCGGTCTGGGACCGCCGGATCGAGCACCTCCACCGGCTGCGGCTGCGCGCCGCCGAGTCGCTGATCGAGCGGCGCCTCAAGGCCGGCGACCACGACGGCGCCGCCGACGAGCTGCGCGGCCTGCTGGTCGAGCACCCCTACCGGGAGGACCTGTGGGGCCGGCTGCTGCTCGCCCTGCACCGCGGGGGCCGCAAGGCCGAGGCGCTGCGCACGTACGCGGCGGTCCGCGACCAGCTCGTGGACGAGCTCGGCGTCGAGCCGGGGGCCGAGCTGCGCGGCGCGTACGAGCTGATCCTGGCCGACGAGGGCCGCGTGGCGCCGGCCGTGCCCCGGCAGCTCCCGCCCGACCTGCCGGACTTCATCGGCCGGGCCGCCCCCCTGGCCGCGCTGGCCGGGACGTTCTCGGTCGCGGTGATCTCCGGCCCGCCCGGCGCGGGGAAGTCGGCGCTGGCCGTGCACGCCGCCCACCGCCTGCGCCCTGCCTTCCCCGCCGGGCAGCTCTACCTGGAGCTGGGCGGCCGGGCGCCGGGCGAGCTGCTGGCCGAGGCGCTGCGGGCGCTCGGCGTGACCGGCGCGCCGCCGACGCCCGGCGAGCGGTCGGCGCTGCTGCGGTCGCTGCTGGCCGAACGCCCGATGCTGGTCCTGCTGGACGACGCCCGCGACGCCGCCCAGGTACGCCCGCTGCTCCCCGGCAACGACAGCGCCGTGATCGTGACCAGCAGACGGCGGATCACCGAGCTGCCCGGCGCGCTGCGCGTCGAGCTCGGCGAGCTGTCGCCGGAGGAGTCGCTGGCGCTGCTCGGCGGCGTCGCCGGGGCCGAGAGGGTGGCCCGCGAACCGGCCGACGCCCTGGCCGTCGTCGCGCTGTGCGGCGGCTCGCCCCTGGCGGTCAGGGCCGCCGGAGCCCGGCTGGCGGCCCGGCCCGGCTGGTCGCTGTCGGTGCTGCGCGAGCGGCTTGAGGAGGACTGGCTGGCCGAGCTCAAGGAGGTGCGGGCCTGCCTCGACGCCGGGTACCGCGGGCTGCCGGCGGAGGCCGCCCGTACCCTGAGCGCGCTCGGCGTCCTCGGGCCGGCCGCCGGGGCGCAGCCGGGCTGGGTGGTGGACGCGGCACTCGGCCGGCACGGCGCGCACGACGTCACCGACCTGCTCGTGGACGTCCACCTGCTGGACCCGGTCGGCACCGACGACGTCGGCCAGCCGCGCTACCGGGTGCCCGACCTCGTCGGCAGGCACGCCCGCGACCGCGGCCCCGACCGTGCCGCGCTGGCCCGGGTGCTGGCGGCCTGGACGGCCACCACGGAGCACGCCATGGCCCGCCTGCCCACCACCGTCTTCAGCCTCACCGCGGCCAGGGCGGCCAGGTGGCGGCTGCCCGCGCGCACGCTCGACCGGCTCACCGCCGACCCGATCACCTGGTTCGAGTCGGAGCACGAGGCGCTGGCCGGAGCCGTGGACCTGGCGGCCGAGCTGGGCCTGGCCGAGTCGGCATGGGGGCTGGCCGCCGCCATGGTGCCCTACCTGGACCTGCACTGCCACCTCGGCACCTGGCGCCGTACGCACACCGCCGCCCTGGCCGCCGCCCGCGCCGCCGGCGACCGGTACGGCGAGGCCGCCATGCTCAGGGGCCTGGCCCAGGTCAGCCTCTACCAGGACCGGTACGAGGAGTCCGCCGAGGGCTTCACCCTCTCCCGCCAGATATTTCACGAAATAGGAGACGTCAGGGCCGAGGCGACCTCGATCTGCGGGCTCGGCGCCGTGAACCAGTTCCGCGGCCGGCACCTCCAGTCGCTCGGGCACCTGCGCCGGGCGCTGGCCATGTTCGTCGCCTCAGAGGACCGGCATGGCGAGGCGTTCGCCCGGCAGGCCATCGGCCGGGCCTGCCTGACCTCGGGCGACCTCGTCCAGGCGGCGGAGTCGCTCGGCGCGGCCATGCGGCTGGCCCAGGAGCTCGGGGACGCCCACCGGGAAGGTTGCGTGTGCCTCCAGATGGGTCGGCTGCACCAGGCGATGTCGTTCCACCGGCACGCCCTGGAGATCTTCGAGTCGCTCGGCGACCGGCACTGCGGGGCGTACGCGCTGCAGAGCCTCGCGGGCCTCCAGGCGGCGCGCGGCGACCTGACCCGCGCCTCGACCGGCCTCGAACGCTCGCTGGAGGTCTTCCAGGAGCTCGGCGACCGCAGCGGTGAGGCGTCGGCCACCCAGCTGCTCGGCGAGCTGCACCGCTCGGCCGGGCGCACCGGCATGGCCCTCGACTACCTCAGGCACGCCAGCGCCCTGCGCCGCAGCCTGCCGGCCTGAGGAGGACGTCAGGGGCCGGAGACCAGGCGGCGGACCAGCCGCCGCAGCCGCGACTGCTGCAACGGCACGCCCTGGAGCGCGTCGAGCGCCTCGGCGGCGGTCGGCCGCTTGGCCGGGGAGTGGTCGAGCATCCGGCGCACCACGTCGGGGACGTCGGGACCGTGGGCGTCGGAGCTGGTCGGGAGCTGCCCGGTGAGCAGCTGGTAGGCGATGGCCCCCGCCGCGTAGACGTCGGACGCGGTGGTCATCCGGTCGGGACGCTCCTGGCACTCGGGCGCCACGTAATGGGCGTCGAGCACGTTGCCCAGCTCGTGGGCGACCGTGTAGTTGCGCGGGCCCGGCTTGGCGTAGTCGAAGCCGGTCAGCACCGCGTGCCCGTCGTCGGTGACCAGCACGCAGCCAGGCGTGAGCGCCCGGTGGACGACGCCGTTGGCGTGCGCGTGCGCGAGCCCGCGCAGCAGGTCCTGGATCACGCCCAGCCGGGCCCCCTTGCCCAGCGACAGGTGCAGCGCCTCGCCGTGGACGTCGTCGAGCACCAGCACGAACCGGCTCTCGTCGTCGATGGCGAAGAAGTCGCGCGAGCGCACGACGCACGGATGGGGCGGGATGCGGGCCAGCGACTGGTAGGCGTTGGCGATGCGCTGGCGCTCGGCGGCCCGCGCCTCCTGGTCGGCCAGCGGGTCGGCCTGGTAGACGCGCAGCAGCACGGTCTCGCTGCCCGGCAGCGTGGCGTTGAACGCGCGGTATTCGGTGACCTTGGCGTCGCCGCCGAGCTGCTCCTCGACCTCCCAGTTGCCGAACCTGGGCGGCGCGGTGCTGCGGCGCACGGTCTGGTTGAGCGCGTCGAGCACCGCCGTCAGGTAGGGCCGCACGTCGGGGCTGCATCCCCGCCTGACCCGCGAGACGTCGCCCAGCGTGGCCACCAGGCCGGGCAGGTCGGTGACGTTGGGGGCGTCGCGGCCGGCCTGGTCGACCAGCTCGGCGTCGGGCGAGGTGAGCACGACCAGGCTGTCGACGTAGACGCGTTCGAGCTGGGTGGCCCTGGACACCAGCAGGCCCTTGAGCGCCTTGGCCGTGCCCCGCAGCTTGGTCACCGGAGAGCCGAACGCCTCCCGGCGCGGCGGGTACCAGCGGGTGCCGGACACCTCGATGCGGCCGCGGGTGCCCTTGACGTCGACGACCACGAGCGAGTGGGCGGTCAGCACGAGCAGGTCGACCTCGAACACGTCGTCGCCGCGCGGGACCTCGACGTTGTGCAGCAGCAGCCAGTCGGCGGGGGCGTGGTCGCGCAAGTAGGAGATCACGCGCCGTTCGGCGTCGTTGACCGGCCGTCCTCCGCCGACGATCTGTGCCATGGCGCCTATCCTCGCACGGTTCTCCATTGACAACATGCTGTCGAAATGACAGCATGTTGTCATGAAGGGAATCATTCACCACGCCGTCTACGACACCTTCGCCGACTGGGAGACCGGGCACGCGACCGCCCATCTGCGCAGCGGGCGCTTCCAGCGCGAGCCGGGGGCGTACGAGATCGTCAACGTCGGCCTGACCGGCGAGCCCGTCGTCAGCATGGGCGGCCTGCGGGTCACCCCGGGCCTCGCGCTCGACCGGCTCACGCCCGAGGGCAGCTCGCTGCTCATCCTGCCGGGGGCCGACCTGTGGGACGCGGGTGACGAGCTGGCGCCCTTCGCCCGCAAGGCGCGCGAGTTCCTGGAGGCGGGGGTGCCGGTGGCGGCCATCTGCGGCGCCACGGCCGGCCTCGCCCGCGAGGGCCTGCTCGACGAGCGCGACCACACCAGCGCGGCGCTGCCGTACCTGGGGGCCCAGCGGGGCTACGCCGGAGCCGGGCGCTACCAGGAGACGGACGCCGTGCTCGACGGCGACCTGGTCACCGCCGGCCCCACCGAGCCCGTCGCCTTCGCCCGGGAGATCTTCCGCCGGCTCGACGTCTACCGGCCCGACGTCCTCGACGCCTGGTACCGCCTGTTCGGCGAGAGCGACGCCTCGGCGTTCGAGGTGCTGATGGCCGCATGACCCCCGCCGGCGGCCCCGCCCCCGAAGATCACCCCGCCCGCCGCGACGGGGGCGGTGGCGGAAGCGGTGACGGCGGGGAGAGCGTGGCGGCCGAGCTGCTGTCCGGTCTGGCTCTGGCCTCGTTCCGGCTCAACGGCCAGTTCCTGCACGTGGCCGAGGAGCTGGCCAGGCCGGCGGGCATGACGGCGGCCTGGTGGCAGGTGCTGGGCGCGGTCCTGGGGGAGCCGCTGCCCGTGGCGGGAATCGCCCGGGTGATGGGCATGACCCGCCAGGGGGTGCAGCGGATCGCCGACCTGCTGGTGGAGAGGGGCCTGGCCGAATACCGGCCCAACCCCGCCCACCGCCGCGCCAAGCTCCTCCAGCCGACGGAGGCGGGCCGCGAGGCGGTCGCCGGGATCGTCCCGGGCCACCGTGACTTCGCCGAGCGCCTGGTGGACGTGCTCGGCCACGACGCCGCCCGCGAATCCCTGGCCGCCCTCCACCGCCTGACCAGCGCCCTCGATCACCTGATCACCCCCTGACCCGGCCCCCACCCCGCTCCCTCCCGCTCCTTGGGGAGGGAGCGGTTTTGGTGCGGGCCGTTCTCGCCGTCCGGCCGGGAGGGGACGCCGGGCTCGGCCGCCGTCCGGTAATAGCGGAACCGTCCTGCGGGGCAATCACCTGGATAACCAATGGCGCCCCGGGTGCGCCGTTCGTCGTAGGTCGTTCCTCAAGTTTCGGGTGATCGTTGCCTGAACGGCCGGGCACGAACGCCCCAACATCGCCGCCGGAAGGCCAAAAGAATCCCGTTCGCCGGGCAGCCGCACCGGGATATATGCAGTGCCCCGTCGATGAGCGCGGAAACCGAGTGCCAAGAAATCGAGGCGTCCCCTTGACCTTCGTTAGGGCTTTCCGAGTTGCGATTTTCGCTGCCTGCCGCGATGGTTATTTGCGGCACCTCACAGCCCTGCACAAACGACCATGGCGCACAAATTCAGCGCCGATCCATGGAGGAAAGCAAACATGATCCGTCGCATTCTGGCCGGTGCAGCTATCGCGGTCACCGCTCTCGGCTTCTCCGCCTCCGCCGCGTCCGCCGACGTCGGCCCCAACCCGTACAACAACGGGCAGAGCATCCTGAGCCAGCTGAGCATCCTCGACGACCTGACGGCGCTGAACGATGTCGCCAACGACTCCATCAAGTACATCGACATCCTCACCCTGCTGCACCTGAACGACATCGAGGCCAACGTCCTCAACAACCAGGACAAGTACGGCGACAACAACTGAGCCTCCTCGCGTGGCGTAGGCAGGAAGACGATCGGCGACCCGCGGGAGAATGCGCGGAGCCGCCCGGCCAAGGTCGCCTTCCTGGTGCCTTGAGGTGGACCGAAAGTACGGGCCGTGGCATTTCGCGAGGCCACGGCACGGGCTTGGTGCGCACCGAGCTCTGAACGCCTCGCGGCCCAGGACGATCACTGCAGGACGACCTGGGCCGCGGGGCTCACGCGTAGGCGCACCAGGCTCGGCCTAGGCGTCGGAACGGCCCGGGCTCGGGCGTACGACGCCCAGGAAGCGCGGCCGTTCCAGCGCGTCGAGCCGGACGAACTCGCCGCTGAAGGGCGCGTGCACGATCTGCGTGCCGTCCACCGCGAGCGCCACGTGCTCGGGGCCGGGGGTGTCGACGTCGCTGTCGTAGAACACCAGGTCCCCGGGCTGGATCTCCTCCCGCGGTATCCGGATCCCGGACCGCCACTGCTCGTACGTCGTCGTCCCGATGGCCACGCCGGCCCGCGCCCACGCGTACTCGGTGAGGCCCGAGCAGTCGAATCCCCAGGTCCTGGCCCCTTTGCCGATTCCGAATCCGGGGCCGCCCGGACCGCCGCCGCCCCACGAGTACGGGACGCCGATCATCTCGATCGCCGCCCGCAGCGCGATCGAGCCGGCCGCCGACCGGACGGCCGGAGCCTGCGCGCGGCACCCGTGCGGATGGCAGCCCACAGCGCCCTGCGCGGGCATCGAATGAGAAACGCACACAATGGTGTGCGCCAATGCAATTGCCAACAAGCGCAGTAGTCCGTTCATGGCATATTCGGCACCCCCGCGTGGCCGGCCGTGCCACCGTCACGGCACGGCGTTTCAAGCGACTTCTCCCGATTACCTGCTCCGGGAGTATGGGGATAAAACAACCCGCCGTGCCCGACGAGTCACATTATTTCGGGGCATTTCGGGATGTCTTTCGCCCGGCCGACGGCCAAGGAATAAGTGCGGGTACTTGACTTTGGCTTAGCATATTTTCCTTGCGGCCCACCGCGACCCCACGAGATCGTTATTCGCGAAAATCCTGCCACTCGGGAGGCGGGTAATAAATGATGACGCGCACCGCTGCGCCGATTCCGATGAAAGGGAAGTAAAAAATGATGCGTCGCATTCTCACCGGTGCAGCCATCGCCGGCGCGCTGTTCGGGTTCACCGCCACGAGCGCCTCGGCCGACGTCGGCCCCAACGCCTACAACGGCGGCAAGGCCATCCTGAGCCAGCTGTCCATCCTGGACGACCTGACGCTGGCCAACGACGTCCTCAACGACTCCGTCAAGTACATCGACGTCCTCACCGCCCTGCACCTCCAGGACATCGAGCTCAACGTCCTGGACGCCCAGAGCAACTACGGCGACAACAACTGAGACCGCTTGACCGGCGGCGGCCCGTCCGCGCGCCCGTCAGGCTGACCTGAAGGCGTTCCGGCAGCCACGACCCTCGTGGCGGCACCTTGCCGAACGCCTCTGGATCGGCCGCGGCGGGACACGTGCGGGCCCCGCCACGAGGACGGTCCGAAGCCGGCCCAGCCCTGCGTGCTGGGCCGGCTTCGTGCGTCTGCGGGGACCGGTGCAGCCCTTCATTATTGGGCTGCAATTCGGTCATATTCTCCTGAACATCACATAGTGAAACATACTTCGTGTAATCTGGTTTCGGGTTAATCGTCAGCGCGGCGAAGGAACCGCGACCTCCTCAGGGCGGCCACCACGGCCGGGGGGAACCTGACGGTCATCCCACCGGCAACCCCCTGTCCATAGCTGTTGGGGGGTGCGCACGTCGTGAACGATCTCGGAGAGCGGCTGCTCTATCAGGACGGGCAGCTCAGCATCAGGCTGCGGGTCGTCCCCGGAGCCCCGGCCGTCGCCCTGTCCG
This sequence comes from Nonomuraea sp. NPDC049646, assembly GCF_044465525.1. Taxonomy (NCBI): domain Bacteria; kingdom Bacillati; phylum Actinomycetota; class Actinomycetes; order Streptosporangiales; family Streptosporangiaceae; genus Nonomuraea; species Nonomuraea sp. NPDC049646. The sequence goes on from NZ_JBITLU010000009.1 coordinate 325,514, forward strand.
GAGAGGTCGACGTCACCAACAGCTCCGCGCTCGCCAGCACGCTGTCCGACTCGCGCGGGGGCAGCACGTACATCGTGGTCGACACCGGCGAGCTGGCCTTCGTCGACCTGTCCGGGCTGCGGGTGCTGGCGCTGCCCGCGCTGCCCCCGGACGAACGGTGGATCCGGCTGCACAACGTCACGCCGCACCTGCGACGGCTGCTGCGCATGATGGGCTGGTTCTACGCCCCGCGCCCGTACGACGTGCCGCTGTAGACCAGGGTCGCCGCCGACGTGCCCAGCCCGTGCGGGCCCGACAGCCGGAAGACCGGCGGCCGGTGGTGCCGGCGCAGGGACGGCTCGTCGTAGCGCAGGCAGCCGCGATGCCAGTTGAGGATGCCGGTCAGCCAGTGGCGGCAGTCGGCCAGGAACGCGTCGAGCGCCTGCCTGGCCGCGCAGTCGAGCCCGAGGTCGTCGCACAGGATCGGCAGCTCGTGCGCGGCGATGTGCTGGAACTGCTTCATCCGCGAGGTCAGCAGGTCGTTGACGATGCCGAGCGCGGCCGGGTAGTCGCAGTCGAAGAAGTTCTGGACCACCAGGACGCAGTTGTGCAGCTCGCCCTCGAACTCGATCTCCTTCTGGTACGAGAAGATGTCGTTCAGCAACATCCCGCAGTCCATGACCGCGTTTTCCAGCGCCCGCATCGGGCCGCTCTCGTACAGCGCATCGGGCAGCGCGTACGCGTGCCGCAGCCGGCACAGGCTCATCGTCAGCTCCGAGCCGAAGGTGAGCCGGCGCATCTCCAGGTAGTCCACCGGGTCGGGGATGTGCCGGGCCGTCTCGTTGCCCAGCTCCCAGAGCCAGCCCTCGCACATCGTCACGACCGACCGCCGCAGTTGCGCGCGGGCGCCGGCCGGCATCGGCCCCGCCGTACGCGCCCACAGGTCGGCCAGGCCGCGTTCGAGCGCGCTCACCGGCGGCGGCGCCGGCGTGCCGTCCAGCGGCATGAACGCCGCGAGCCTGGACACCGTGACCTTGGCCGCCGCCAGATTGCCCGACCGGCCGAAGACCACGGGGAAGTAGTCGTCGCCGTAGGTGCCCCAGCACAGCCAGTACGAGGCCAGGTCCAGCTCCTCGGGGGTGGCGTCGGGATGCAGGCCCGCCGCGCACAACGGCAGGTCGTAGTCGGCCAGCTTGCCGGCGTCCCAGACCGCCGAGCCCACGACGCCCGGCTGGGCCTCCAGCAGGCCCATGGACGCGCACCAGGTCACCGCGTTGCGCCGGGCCCGGTCGAGGTGGGGGGACAGGCGCAGCTCGAAGGGCATGTACAGCTCGGGAATCTGCGAGGGGCCGACGCGCTGCCGCCCGGTGTGGGCGAAGTTGCGCAGCCGCTTGGCCCCCGTGCCGGCGATCAGCGACTTCGCGCCGAGCGGCCGGGCCGTCTTCGCGCCCTTGTTCATGTAGCGGCTCGACCGCAGGTGCCACTCGTGCCCGCCGGACTGCCAGTCCTGCAGCCCCTTGACGTAGGCCAGCACGCCCATCGCCGACAGCGGATCGACGGCGTGCTCGACGAAGAGCGGGCCCAGCTCGGCCAGCGCGGTGTGCTCGAACTGCTGCATGCGCGAGGTGAGCAGGTCGTTGACGGCGTCGGCGGCCTCCTGCGTCGTGCAGCCGAGGAACGTCTCCAGCACCAGCACGCCGTTGCTCAGCTCGCCCTCGTCCCTGACCTCGCGCTCGTAGGAGAACAGGTCGTTGCGCAGGTGCACGGCGTCGGAGAAGCTGTCCTTCAGCACCCGCAGCGGCCTGGTGCCCGCCAGCCGCGCGGGGATCTCGGCCCCCACCGCGTGCTCGACCAGCCCCGCCGACCAGGGCGCGCCGCCCACCTTGCGGCGCATCTCGATGTACTCGACCGGGTTGGCGATCCGGCCCTCGTTGATGTTGGACAGCTCCCAGATCGACTCGTTGAGCAGGTGGCGGGTGCTCTCGGCGAACCGCCGCCGCCAGTCGGCCGACATCCCCGGCACCGTGCGCAGCCACAGGTCGGCCAGGCCCGCCTCGACCGGGTTGGCCGGCTCCGGCATGGACAGGTCATCGCCCATCGGCATGAACCGGGGCAGCCGGTCGAGGTGCCGCTTGCCGCCCTGGATGTCGCCGGAGCGCTTGAAGACCTCAAGGAAGTGGTCGTCGAAGAAGAACACCCAGACGTACCAGTCGGTGATCAGGCACAGCTCGGCGCCGTCGCAGTCGGGGTGGGTGTAGGCGCACATCAGGGAGTAGTCATGGCCGTCGAGGTCGGCCTCCTCCCAGACGCCCGATCCCTCCAGCATGCCCATCTCGCGCGCCCACTGCTTGGCGTGCGTACGGGCCTCCTCCAGGTGCGGGTTGAGCCGCGCCGGGTACGGCATGTAGAAGTCGGGCAGCTCGAACGGTTGAGCCATCAGCTCGCGACCTCCACGTCCTCAAGCACCCCGAGCGCGTCGGGCACCAGCACCGCGCACGAGTAGTAGGCGCTGACCAGGTACGACATGACCGCCTTCCGGTCGATGCCGGTGAGCTTCACGCTGAGCCCCGGCTCCCGCTCGTCGGGGACGCCGGTCTGGAACAGGCCCACGACGCCCTGGTCCTTCTCGCCGGTGCGCATGCACAGGATCGAGGTGGTGCCGGCCCGGCTGATCGGGATCTTGTCGCACGGCAGGATGGGCACCCCCCGCCACGACTGCACGGGCACGCCCTCGATCTCGGCGGTGTCGGGATAGACGCCCCTCGCGCTGCACTGCCGGCCGAAGGCCGCGATGGCCCGCGGGTGGGCCAGGAAGAACCGCGACTTCTTGCGCCGGCTGACCAGGTCGTCCAGGTCGTCGGGGGTGGGCGGTCCGGTCAGCGTGCGGATGCGCTGGCTCGGGTCGACGTTGTGCAGCAGGCCGAAGTCGCGGTTGTTGACCAGCTCGTGCTCCTGCGACTCGCGCACCGCCTGGACGGTGAGCCTGAGCTGCTGCTCGGTCTGGTCCATCGGGTCGCCGAACAGGTCCGCGACCCGGGTGTGCACGCGCAGCACGGTCTGCGAGACGCTCAGCTCGTACTCGCGCGGGCCCGGGTCGTAGTCCACGAACGTGCCCGGCAGCGCGTGCTCGCCGTGGTGGCCGGCTGACAGCTCGATGGCCGCCTCGCCGTGCTTGGTCTGGGGGGAAGCCAGCCGGGCGCGGTGGCGTTCGAGCCGGTCGCGCAGGGCGGGCGTGCTCTCGGCCAGCGCGCGCAGCTCCTCCCACGGCAGCACCAGCACCGTGCACCTGGTGGCGGCCTCCAGCGTGTCGTGCCGTACGGCCCGCTCGCCCGGCGGCTCGGTCCCGGCGTGGTCGCCCTCGCCGAGGGTGCCGAGCACCAGGCGGTTGCCGTAGTCGCCCGGCTGGAACCGGGTGACCCGGCCGTCGGCGACCAGGATGATCTCGTCAGCCGGCCGTCCGGCCCGCGCGATCGTGTCGCCGCGGGCGTACTCCCGCTGCTCGAACAGGCCCGCTAGGGTGTCGAGCAGGCGGTCGTCGTCGAGCCCGTGCAGCGGCGGCAGCTCGGTCAGGCTCGGCGGCGCCACCCGCACCCGGGCGCCGGTGCGCGAGAAGCTCACCCGGCCACCGCCGACCATGTAGGTGAGCCGCCGGTTCACCCGATAGGTGCCGGCGGTGTCCACCCACGGAAGCATCCGCAGCAACCAGCGGGAGGAGATCTCCTGCATCTGCGGAGGCGTCTTGGTCGTCGTGGCGAGTTTTCGCGCCGCGGCGGTATCCAGGCTCAGCCGCTGATCCGACTCCGTCAACACAAACACCACCAATTCTTGGACCGGACGGACGAAGGGGCTGCTAGCCGTTCCTGCCGAGCTCGACGTCCTCCAGGACGCCGAGCGCGTCGGGCACCAGGACGGCGGCCGAGTAGTAGGCGCTGACCAGGTAGGAGATGATCGCCTTCTCGTTGATGTTCATGAAGCGCACCGACAGGCTCGGCTGGTACTCGTCGGGGATGCCCGTCTGGTGCAGGCCGACGACGCCCTGGTTCTCCTGGCCCGTCCGCATGAGCAGGAACGACGTGGTGCGCTTGCCGGAGACCGGGATCTTGCTGCACGGGAAGATCGGCACGCCCCGCCAGGCCGGGATGCGGTGGCCGTTGACCTCGCTGGCCTGCGGGTAGAGGCCGCGCTTGCTGCACTCCCTGCCGAACGCGGCGATGGCCTGCGGGTGCGCGAGGAAGAAGGCCGGCTCCTTCCAGACCACGGCCAGCAGGTCGTCGAGGTCGTCGGGCGTGGGCGGGCCGGAACGGGTGCGGATGCGCTGGCTGAAGTCGGCGTTGTGCAGCAGGCCGAACTCCCGGTTGTTGATCAGCTCGTGCTCCTGGCGCTCGCGCAGGGCCTCGATCGTGAGGCGGAGCTGCTGGTCGAGCTGGCTCATCGGCTGGTTGTACAGGTCGGAGACCCGGCTGTGCACCCGCAGGACCGTCTGGGCGACGCTCAGCTCGTACTCGCGGGGGGACTGCTCGTAGTCCACGAACGTGCCGGGCAGCGCGACCTCGCCGGAGTGGCCGGAGGACATGTCGATCGCGGCCTCGCCGTAGGCGTTCGTGGCGTGGTCGCCGGAGGCGCGCCAGTTCTGGATGTGCTCGCGCAGCGACGGGGACTGCTCGGCGAGCTGCTCGAAGGTCTGCCTGGACAGGGTGAGCACGGTGGTGTGCGTCTTGGCCGTGGCGGTGAAGTCGTACGTGCCGCCGCCGGTCAGCGCCTGCTCGCCGAGGTGGTCGCCGTCGGCCAGGACGCCGAGGTTCTGCTCGTCGCCGTAGGCGCCCTGCCCGACCTTGCCGACCCGGCCGTGGGCGATCAGCACGAGCTGGTCGGCCGGGTCGTCCTCCCTGACGATGGCCTCGCCCGGCTCGACCTCGCGCTGCTGGAAGCGGTCGGCCAGCGCTTCGAGCACCTCCATGTCGTCGAAACCGCGCAGCATGGGCAGCTCGGTCAGCTCGGCCGGGATGACCCGCACGTCCGAGCCGGTCGTGGAGAACGTGATGCGCCCGTCGCCGAGCGTGTACGTCAGGCGCCTGTTGACCCGGAACACGCCACCGGAGCACTGCACCCACGGCAGCAGCCGCAGCAGCCACCTGGAGGTGATCTCCTGCATCTGCGGGGGCGTCTTGGTGGTGGTCGCGAGCTGTTTGGCGGCCTCGGTACTGAGGCTGAGCTGTCCGTTGCCGTTCACAGGCACGCTGGAGTCGGTCGTTTCTGTCATGGTGCACCGCCAATCTCGGTGTGGGGTCTAGCCGGGGTTGCGGGAGGAACGGAGTTCCAGGGGGAGGGAGAAGGTGAGCGTCTCCTCGGTCACGGTCACCGGCTCCACGTCGGCGTAGCCGTGGCCGGCGAGCCAGCCGAGCAGGTCGTCGACCAGCACGTCGGGCACGGACGCGCCGGAGCTGACCCCGACCGTGCCGACGCCGTCGAGCCATCGCGGGTCGGCGTCGGCGGCGCGGTCGACCAGGTGGGCGGCGGGGGCGCCGGCGTGCAGCGCGACCTCGACCAGCCGCCGGGAGTTGGAGGAGTTGGCCGAGCCGACGACGATGACCAGGTCGCAGCGGGGGGCGATGCGGGTGATCGCCTCCTGGCGGTTCTGGCTGGCGTAGCAGATGTCGTCGCTCGGCGGGTCGGCGAGCTGGGGGAAACGGTCGCGCAGCTCGGCGACGGCGCCCATGGTCTCGTCGACCGACAGGGTGGTCTGCGACAGCCAGGTCATGCGCGCCGCGCCGCTCGCGGTGACCTCGTGGGGCCGGGCCGGATCGACGACGTGGATGCGGCCGGGCGCCTCGCCGAGGGTGCCCTCGACCTCCTCGTGCTCGGCGTGGCCGATGAGCACGATCTCGTGACCGGCCTCGGCCAGCCGCACCGCCTCCTTGTGCACCTTGGTGACCAGGGGGCAGGTGGCGTCGATCGTGCGCAGGCCGCGGCCCCCGGCCTCCTGCCGGACCGCGGGGGAGACGCCGTGGGCCGAGAAGATCACCAGCGCGCCGTCCGGCACCTCGTCGAGCTCGTCGACGAAGACGGCCCCGCGCTCGGTGAGGTCGGCCACCACGAACGTGTTGTGCACGATCTGCTTGCGCACGTAGACCGGTGGCCCGAAGCGCCGCAGCGCCTCCTCCACGGAGAAGATGGCCCGTTCGACGCCCGCGCAGTAACCGCGCGGGGCCGCGAGCAGTACGCGTCCCATCGGAGAGCCCCCTACTTGGTACGGTGCGCGAGCTGGTCGGCCAGGACGGACAGCGCGCTGCCGGCCTCGGGCCCGATCGGCGCCCGGACCAGGGCGGCCGTGGCCTCACCCACGCGTTCGTCGATCATCGACTCGACCTGGTCGAGCGCGCCGGTGTCGATGAGGATGGTGCGCAGCCCGGCGGCCCGCTCCTCGGTGAGATCCGGGTTGCCGTGCCAGGCGCGCAGGTAGCCGAGCTGCGCGGGCGAGGCGTGCGTCACGGCGTGCGCGATCAGCACCGTGTGCTTGCCCTCGCGCAGGTCGTCGAGCGCGGACTTGCCGGTCTCGGCCGCCGAGCCGAACGTGCCCAGCACGTCGTCGCGGAGCTGGAACGCCTCGCCGAGCGGCACGCCGAACCGGGAGAAGGCGTCGAGCAGCTCGGGTGAGGCGCCGGCCAGGGCGCCGCCGATCTGCAACGGCCGCTCGACGGTGTACTTGGCCGTCTTGTAGCGGATCACCGTGAGCGCCTCCGGCACGCTCGCGCCGGCGCGGAGCTGGGCGAGGATGTCGAGGTACTGGCCGCTGATGACCTCGGTGCGCATGGCGTCGAAGAGGTGGTGGGCGGCGCGCAGGCGGACGGGCTCCACGCCGCACGACGACAGCAGGGTGTCGGACCAGGCCAGGCTCAGCGTGCCGAGCAGGATGCCGCCCGCGTGACCGAACGCCTCCGCCGACGGGCCCTTGTGGAGGTCGGCGAGGTTGCGGTGGATGGTCGCCCGGCCCCGGCGCAGCTCGCTGCCGTCCATGATGTCGTCGTGGATGAGCAGCCCGGCGTGGCACAGCTCCAGGGCCGCCGCGGCGCTGACGATCTCCTCGCAGTCGGCGCCGCCCGCGCCCCGCCAGCCCCAGTAGCACAGCAGGGGACGGATGCGCTTGCCGCCGCCGAGGATGAACTCGGTCAGCAGCCGATAGGCCGTCTGCACGTCGGGATCGGAGACGGGCGCCCGCCACGTCTCCAGGAAGTCGGCGAGGCGTCGCTCGATCCGCGATCCGAGGTAGTGCTGAGTGAAGCTCACCGGCATCCGCTCGGCTCCTTCTGGTCGGGACGCACTACCAATAGTTACTACTTGAATACAGAGCGTGTAAAGTGTCTTGGGCCTTTCAACTAATCTTTTGGCTCACCGCAACACCGTCAGGGGATGTCATGACGACCCTGTTGCCGTACGTTTCCAGTCCCCAAGACCTGCGCGCCCTGCCCGCCGAGCTGCTGCCGGGCCTGGCCCGCGAGATCCGCGACTTCCTGGTCGAGAAGGTGAGCGCCCGCGGCGGGCACCTCGGCTCCAACCTCGGCGTCGTCGAGCTCACGATCGCCCTCCACCGCGTCTTCGACTCGCCCGGCGACGCCATCGTCTTCGACACCGGGCACCAGGCGTACGTCCACAAGATCCTGACCGGGCGGCGCGCCTCCTTCGACGCCCTGCGCTGCCGCGGCGGCCTCAGCGGGTACCCGAGCCGGGAGGAGTCCGTGCACGACCACGTCGACAACTCCCACGCCTCCACCGCGCTCGCCTACGCCGACGGCCTGGCCAAGGCGCGCCTGCTGACCGGCGACGCCGATCGGGCGGTGGTCGCCGTGGTCGGCGACGGCGCGCTCACCGGCGGGATGGCCTGGGAGGCGCTCAACAACCTGGGCGCCGCCCGCCACCGGCCGGTCGTCGTCGTGCTCAACGACAACGGCCGCTCCTACGCCCCCACCCACGGCGGCGTCGCCGACCACCTCGCCCGCCTGCGCACGGCCGTCGACGTGACCGTCTTCGAGCAGCTCGGCCTGCGCTACCTGGGCCCGGTCGACGGCCACGACATCGCCGCGCTCGAAGCCGCCCTGCGCGCCGCCCGCGAGCTGCGCGCCCCCGTCGTGGTCCACTGCGTCACCCGCAAGGGCCGCGGCTACGACCCGGCCGAGCGCGACCACGACGAGCACCTGCACGCGATCCCGGCCACCGACCCGGCCACCGGCCGCCCGCTCACGGCCGGCGCCGCCACCTGGACCGACGCGTTCGCCCGCCACCTGTGCGTGCTCGGCGAGCGCCGCGACGACCTGGTGGCCGTCACCGCCGCGATGCCGGGGCCGACCGGGCTGGCCTGCTTCGGGCGGCGCTTCCCCGGCCGCATGTTCGACGTCGGCATCGCCGAGCAGCAGGCGCTGGCCTCGGCGGCGGGCATGGCCATGGCGGGCCTGCACCCCGTGGTCGCCGTCTACGCGACGTTCCTCGGGCGCGCCCTCGACCAGGTGCTGATGGACGTCGCCCTGCACCGGCTGCCGGTGACGCTCGTGCTCGACCGGGCCGGGCTCACCGGCCCCGACGGGGCCAGCCACCACGGCATGTGGGACCTGGCGGCGCTGGCCATGGTGCCCGGCATGCGGGTGGCCGCGCCGCGCGACGCCCGCCGGCTGTGCGAGCTGCTGGAGGAGGCGGTCGAGCACCCCGGGCCCACCGCGCTGCGCTTCCCCAAGGCGGCCGCCGGTCCCGAGCTTCCGCGGGTGGGGCGGGCCGGCGACGTCGACGTGCTGTTCGCGGGCGGTCCCGACGTGCTGCTGGTGGCGGTCGGGCCGATGGCCGGGCCGTGCCTGGGCGCGGCGGCCATGTTGTCGGCCGCCGGGATCGGCGTGACCGTGGTCGACCCCCGCTGGGTGATCCCGGTCCCGGACGGTCTGCGCGGGCCGGCCGGCGCCGCCCGGCTGGTGGTGACCGTCGAGGACGGCCTGGCCGCCTGCGGGGCCGGCGCCCTGCTCCGGCACGAGTGCGGGCCCCGGCAGCACATCGTCAACCTCGGCCTGCCGCGCGAGTTCGTCGCGCACGGGAGCCGGGCCGGGCTGCTGGCCGAGGCCGGGCTCACCGGTCAGGGCATCGCGCACACCGTTCGACGGGAGCTGGACAGGTGGCCGCTGTAGACCTCGGACTGCCGGTGCGGCATCGGGCGCGCAGGGCGTCCAGGCAGGTGATGGTGGGGTCCGTGCCGGTGGGGGCGACGCGCATCTTCGTCAGGGGCGAGGCGGTCCGCGCCGTCCCCGAGTCGGCGATCGTGGAGACGCAGGAGGCCCTGCGGCCGGCCGCGGAGGCGTCCTGAGGGTCGCTGGAAGCGCATGGGCCGGGCGATGTCCCTGACGGAGGAGTGGGACATCGCCCGGCCGCGCGGTCCAGGTCGTGAGGGGGTATCTCCGCCCTGGACGTCTAGGGGGTCAGACGCGCTGCCAGAGGGCCGGCACGTTCGGGGGCTCCCAGCCGGGCTGGGCGGTGTGCCCCTGGAGGCAGCGGTAGGTCGAGCCGCCGTACGTCACCGTCGCGCCGGCCGCGTACGTCGTGCCCGCGGCCCACGTGCCGCCCGGGTTGTCGGTCGGGGTGACGGTAGGCGTGCTGGTCGGGCCGGGGCCGCCGCCCTGGGTGGCGAGGGTCAGGCCGTAGGCGGACAGGATCTCGTTGACCGGCTGGAAGTACGTCGTGCCGCCGGAGCTGCAGTTGCCCGAGCCGCCCGACGTCACGCCCTGGGCCTGGTCGCCGGAGATGAACGAGCCGCCGGAGTCGCCGGGCTCGGCGCAGACGTTGGTCCGCGTCACGCCGGAGACGGTGCCCTCCTGGTAGGTGACGCTGGTGTTGAGCTGCTGGACCGAGCCGCAGTGGTAGCCGGTGGTCGATCCGGCGCGGCAGACGGCCGAGCCCACCTGGGCCACGGTCGAGCCGCGTACGGGCAGGATGCCGGCGCTGTAGCCGTACACCACGCCGGTCGGGGTCCACTGGGAGTTGACCTCGACCCAGGAGTAGTCGTTGCCCGGGAAGGACGAGCCGCGGAAGGTGCCCATGGCGACCCGGTTGGAGCCGGACGTGCTGGACCCGGCGGTGCCGCAGTGGCCGGCGCTGACGAAGCCGCCCTGCGAGCCGGCCTTGGTCACCGAGAAGCCGACGGAGCAGCGGGTGCCGGAGCCGATGTAGTAGGCGTCGCCGCCGCGGACGTCGTAGAACAGCGTCGGCTTCTCGGCCGAGCGCACGACCTGGACGGCGGAGGCGTCCGCGCCGCTGGCCTTCACCCAGGCGGCGGCCTTGGCGGGGTTGGAGCTGAGGACGACGACGGTGTTGTTGACGACGTCCACGTACCAGACGGGGGCGCTCTTCGGGGCCTTGGCCGACGCGGCGTCGAGCCGGGCCTTGACCCCGTCGAGGCTGCTCAGCGAGCGGGTCACCACGCGGGCCTGCACACCGGCCGCGGCGATGGCGGCCACCTGCGCCGGGTCGGTGGTGGCGGTGATCGGGGTGGAGGTGGGGCCGGTCACCCAGGAACCGGCGTAGGAGGCGCCTAACCGGGCGCGCAGGGTGGGTTCGAGGGCGGCCGCGGCGGCCTCGTTGACCAGGCGGGCCTCGGCCTGCCCGCCGGTGATGCCGAGGTCCCGGCTCATGGCGTCGACCAGGCCCTGCGGGGGGTCGGCGACGGCTTCGGCCTGGGTGCGGGCGATGGAGTAGGGGGTCTCGTCCTGGGCCGTGGCGCCCTTGGCCGAGAAGGCCAGGGCCGGGACGCTGATCATGGTGACGGCGATCGCGATGCCCGCCGTCACGGTTTTCCTGGGGAGCATGTGCACGTCTCCTCGCGTACAGGGGGGTGTCTGCACGGTACGAGCCCGAATACGAGGAGTGGTCGTCTCAAAACACCCCTATCACGGTGTTATGGGGTAAACCGTTTGGACCTCTATGTGGGGGTATGCGGGATTTGTGCCGTCCGAATCCCACCTGGAGGCGTCATGAAGGCCGTCACCTGGCACGGCAAGCGGGACGTACGGGTCGAGGAGGTCCCCGACCCGGCCATCAAGGAGCCCAACGACGCGGTGATCAGGGTGACCAGCTCCGGCATCTGCGGCTCCGACCTGCACCTGTACGAGGTGCTCGGGCCCTTCATGGCCGAGGGCGACATCCTCGGCCACGAGCCCATGGGCGTCGTCGAGGCCGTCGGAGCCGCCGTCACGGACATCAGGCCAGGCGACCGCGTCGTCATCCCGTTCAACATCTCCTGCGGCCACTGCCACATGTGCGGCCTGGAGCTGTACGCGCAGTGCGAGACCACGCAGGTCAAGGAGCAGGGCATGGGCGCCGCGCTGTTCGGCTACACCAGGCTGTACGGCCAGGTGCCCGGCGGCCAGGCCGAGTTCCTGCGCGTGCCCGAGGCCCAGTTCGGCCCGATCAAGGTGCCCGAGGGCCCGCCGGACGAGCGTTTCCTGTTCCTGTCCGACGTGCTGCCGACCGCCTGGCAGGCCGTGGACTACGCGGAGATCCCGGACGGCGGCAGCGTCACCGTCTTCGGCCTCGGCCCCATCGGCCAGATGTGCGCCCGCATCGCCCGCCACCTCGGCCACCGCGTGATCGGCGTGGACGGCGTCACCGAACGCCTGGAGATGGCCCGCCGCCACGGCATCGAGGTCGTGGACGGCAGCGAGACCTCCGACGTGCCCGGCGCGATCCGCGAGCTCACCTCGGGGCGCGGCACCGACTCGGTGATCGACGCCGTCGGCATGGAGGCGCACGGCTCGCCGGCCGCCAAGATCGCCCAGACGCTCACCGGGCTGCTGCCCGACGCGCTGGCCGCGCCGCTGATGTCCCACGCGGGCGTCGACCGGCTGGCCGCGCTCAACCAGGCCATCGACACCGTCCGCCGGGGCGGCGTCATCTCCGTCATCGGCGTCTACGGCGGCATGACCGACCCGATGCCGATGCTGCGCATGTTCGACAAGGGCGTCACGCTGCGGATGGGCCAGGCCCACGTGCGGCGGTGGATCAACCGGCTCATGCCGCTGGTCACCGACGACTCCGACCCGCTCGGCGTCATGGACCTGACCACCCACCGCATGCGGCTGGAGGAGGCGCCGCAGGCGTACGAGATGTTCCAGAAGAAGGCGAACGGCGCGATAAAGATCCTGCTACAGCCCTGACCAGGGGTTTCACCCTTCAGAGCGCGGGCAGCGGTGCGGTCATGAGAGTCGTGGTGGTCGGGGCTACCGGCAATGTCGGCACGAGCGTCGTACGCGCGCTCGCCGCGGATGACAACGTGACGTCGATCGTGGGCGTGGCCCGCCGGCTGCCGGGATGGCGCATCGACCGCACCGAGTGGCGGCAGGCCGACGTCGCCACCGGCGACCTGTCCCGCATCTTCGAGGGCGCCGACGCCGTCGTGCACCTCGCGTGGCTGTTCCAGCCCACCAGGGACCCGGCCGTGACCTGGCGGGCGAACGTCCTGGGCAGCATGCGGGTCTTCCGCGCGGTGGCCGAGGCCGGGGTGCCCGCGCTGGTGCACGCCTCCTCGGTCGGCGCGTACTCGCCCGGCCCCAAGGACCGGCCGGTGGACGAGAGCTGGCCCACGCACGGCTGGCCGGGGGCCGCGTACGGCCGGGAGAAGGCGTACGTCGAGCGGGTGCTCGACGTCTTCGAGCACGACCACCCGGCGATCCGCGTGGTGCGGATGCGGCCGGGGTTCATCTTCCAGCGGGCGGCGGCCACCGAGCAGCGCCGCCTGTTCGCCGGGCCGTTCCTGCCGCGCCGGCTGATCCGGCCCGGACGCATCCCGTTCGTGCCCGACGTGCCCGGACTGCGGCTCCAGGTGCTGCACGCCGACGACGCGGCCGAGGCGTACCGGCTGGCCGTGACCAGGACGGTGTCGGGGGCCTTCAACCTGGCCGCCGAGCCCGTGCTCGACCCCGCGGACCTGGCCAAGCTCCTCGGCACCCGGACGATACCGGTCACGCCCTGGCTGGCCAGGACGCTGATGTCGGCCGGCTGGCACCTGCGGCTGGTGCCCGCCTCGCCCGGCCTGCTCGAACTGGCCCTGCGCATCCCCGTCATGAAGACCGACAAGGCCAGGGACGTGCTGGGCTGGCGGCCGCGGTACTCCTCCTGGGACGCCATGCGCGAGCTGCTGGACGGCCTGCACGACGGCGCCGGCATGGAGACCCCGCCGCTCGCCCCCGACGGCGGCCCGCTGCGCCGGGTCAAGGAGCTGGCCACGGGGGTCGGGGCCCACCCGTGATCCGGAGGTGTAAGACCGCCCGGCCGGGGAAGGGGACGGTTCTCTACGCAAGGTCCAGAGGCGTGGCCTGCGTGTCGTGACGACACGAAAGAGCGCCATGGCCCTTCTCCTGACCCAGGTCTTCACCCTCCACGACGTCACCAAGCTGCGCCGCGCGGTCGCCGAGCAGGCGGAGAGCAGCGGGCTGCGCGACGGCCGGCTCGACGACTTCGTGCTCGCCGTGCACGAGAGCGTCGTCAACGCCGTGGAGCACGCGGGCGGGCGCGGGCACCTGACGTTGTGGACGGTCGACGGCGTCATCCGCGCGGAGACGACGGACCAGGGGACGGGCATCCCGCAGCCGTACCTCGACGGGGACGTCCGGCCGTCCAGCCTCTCCTACACCGGCCGCGGCATCTACCTGATCCGGCGGCTGTGCGACGTCGTGGACGTCCGCACCGGTCCGGACGGCACCACGGTCCGGCTCACCATGCGCCTGCCGCACGCGTCCGTCTCCCCGGGGTCCATGAAACGGATCCGGGTCACCGGCGGCGGCGGGCCGTCCGGGAGGTTCCAGGTCTGAGCGCGGGCGCGCCCGACCGCCCTGCCACGGCCCCGGGTAGGCTCGGCAGGAGACGGAAGGGGCCACTACGTGAGCGGCGGAAACAATCCCCCCGAGATCATCTCCCCGGTCCGCCGCATCGGGCGGCGGGAGTTCGATTTCGAACGCCAGATCGCCATCATGGCCATCGTCAACAGGACCCCCAACTCCTTCCACGACCAGGGGCGCACCTACGAGCTCGACCGCGCGGTCGCGGCCTGCGCGCGGGCCGTCGAGGAGGGCGCCGACTGGGTGGACATCGGCGGGTTCGCCTTCAGCGCCGCCCAGGCCGCCATCGGCGTCGAGGAGGAGATCGAGCGCGTGGTCCCGGTGATCGCCAAGGTCAGGGCCGCCACCGACGCCGTCATCTCGGTCGACACCCACCGCCCCGAGGTCGCCAGGGCGGCCGTCGAGGCCGGCGCCGACGTCATCAACGACACCAACGGCCTGCGCGAGCCCGGCCTGGCCGAGGTCGCGGCCGAGACCGGCGCCAGCGTGGTCGTCACCCACAGCCTCGGCGGCCCCGGCCGGCGGGTCTTCCGCCCGAGCTACGACGACGTCGTGGCCGAGGTCGCCGGCTTCCTGCGCGAGCGGGTCGCCTTCGCGCTCAAGGCGGGCATCGCCCCCGACCGGATCATCATCGACCCGGGCCACGACCTGAACAAGAACACCTTCCACTCCCTGGAGCTGACCCGGCGGCTGGAGGAGATCACCGCCATCGGTTATCCCACCCTGGTCGCGCTGTCGAACAAGGACTTCATCGGCGAGACCATCGACCGCCCGCAGGGCGAGCGCAAGGAGGGGACGATCGCCGCGAACGTCGTCTCCATCCTCAAGGGCGCCCGGATCCTGCGGGTGCACGACGTGGCCGCGACGGTGGCGTCCGTGCGCATGACCGAGGCCGTGCTCGGCTGGCGCGGGCCGGTCGCGCCGAGCCACAACCTGGCGTGAGAGGAGCCGCGTCCGTGACCGACCGCAAGCCGGCGGGCATGCCGTTCGAGAGCTGGATCGACCGTCAGATCCGCGAGGCGGCCGAGCGTGGGGAGTTCGACGACCTGCCGGGCGCGGGCAAGCCGCTGCCCGGCCTCGACCGGCGGCACGACGAGATGTGGTGGATCAAGCAGAAGCTGGAGAGCGAGGGGCTGTCCATGCCGCTGCCCCCGACGCTGGCGCTGCGCAAGGAGGCCGAGGAGGCGCTGCGGCAGGCCCGCGGGGCCCGGTCCGAGACCGAGGTGCGGCAGATCCTCGAAGAGGTCAACGAGAAGATCCGCGAGGCGATCAGGAAGGGCCTGCCGGGGCCGCCGCTCAACCTGATGCCCTTCGACGTCGATCGCGTCGTGTCGGAGTGGCGCCAGAGCCGGTGACCGGCGTTCGGGCCCCTTCCCGCGCGCCGGGCGAGGGGGAAGGGGCCCGGGTGCCGGCCCGGGCCCCTTCGCCGGACGAGGGGCCCGGGTCAGGCGGGCCCCTCGGTCGGTGGCCGGGGGCCCCGGAGCCCCCGGCCGGCTCGGTGAGCTAGCTGACCGGCGGGTAGGCGTTCCTGACCAGCTCCTGGAACTGGGCGGAGAACCACTGGCCGGACAGCGGGGCGCCGCCGAGGGCGCCTGACATGTTGTTGCCGTTGAGGTTGTTGCCGGTGTAGGTCGGGTCGCACATCCGGTCGAACTTCTTGCCCTCGTCGTTCGGGATGTCGGTGCTGGCGCCGTCGGACTCGCCCGGCGGCTTGATCCAGACGTAGGCGTCGAAGCCGGCCTCGGGGCTGGCCGTCGGCCGGGCGCCGAGGCCCGCGCCGCTCTGGTTGCACCAGTTGCCGGCGTGGATGCGCCGGTCGATGCGTGACTGGTTGACGAAGGTGTTCACGTCCGTCGAGGTGCTCGCGCCGCCCGGACGGGCGGTGCCGCCCCAGCCGTTGCGCGAGGTGTCGACCAGCATGCCGAGCCCGGACTTGAAGCCCTTGTTGACCAGCGCGGTGCGCAGCGCGGCGGCGAAGGTGGACTCGTCCACGTAGTAGTTCCAGTCGACCCACTTGGACTGGCGCACGGTCTGGCCGTTCACCATGGTGTTGATCGTGAAGTACGGCTCCTTGGTGGCGGAGTAGTTGGCGGTGTTGACGATGAAGCCGTCCACGCTGTCCACGCCGGCCGTGGTGCCCGCGGCCATGTTGTAGAAGAGGTTCACGGCGGGGCCGAAGTTCGAGTCCCAGCCGAGCCAGGCGTGGTGGGCGGCGTCCACGTAGGTGTAGACGTTGGTGATGGCGTGCAGCTTGTTGAGCGCGTACCGGACGCCGTCGACGTAGCCGCCGGCCTGGTTGGCCTCGGCGCACTTCGGGAAGTTGTTGATGTTGGTGATCAGGTTGGGCAGCGAGTCGGGCTCGATGATCGTGACGATGCGCAGGTTGGCGTACTTGGGGTCGCGCAGGATGTTCGCGATCACGTCGATGTACTCGGCCTTGTAGCGGTTGAAGCCGTTCTCGGCCATCAGCAGCTCGCCGTTGGAGGCCAGCGCAGAGCAGTCGCGGTTGGGCAGGTCGTAGATGACGAACTGCACGGTCAGCGGGGCCGAGCCGTTGAGCGCGTCCTGGGCCACGGCCTCGTCCAGGTGGGCCTGGAGGCCCATGGCCGAGGAGGAGCCGGCGATGGCCGCGATGCGGTCCAGCCACACGGCGGTGGAGGTGTTGGCGACGGCGGCGCCGCCGGGCTCGGCCGCGGCCTTGGCCTTCCACTGCGGGTTCACGTAGCCGGTCGCGCCGGCGTACGGGTTCTCGACGTGGCCGGTGGGCGGCTGGCCGTCGTCGTCGGCCTCGGTGGCGGTGACCGTCTTGCTGGTCAGGCCGGTGGCGGCGACCGTGAAGGGACGGGTGCCGTTGGTGGTGTCGGCGTCCTGGGCGGCGGCCAGGGTCACCGTCTGGGCGGTGTTCCAGTTGGCCGTGGTGAAGGTGAGGCTGCCGCCGCCGGAGACGGTCAGGTCGGCGTCGCCGCTGCCCGCCGTCGAGGTGACGGTCACGTTCGCGGACGGCTGCGCGGCCAGCTTGACCGTGTACGCCGCCGTCCCGCCCTCGGGCACGGTCACCGACGTGGGCGTCACGAGCAGCGCCTGCTCCACGACCGCGTCGTCGTCCACCTCGGTGGCGTTGACGGTGGCCGAGGTGACGCCGGTGCCGCCGACGGAGAAGGCCGCCGTGCCCGCGGTGGTGTCGGCGTCCTGGGCGGCGGCCAGGGTGACCGTCTGGGCGGTGTTCCAGTTGGCGGGGGTGAAGGTGAGCGAGCCGCCCGCGCTGACGGTCAGGTCGCTGTCACCGCTGGTCCGCTGGGTGGTGACGGTGACGTTCGAGGAGGGGGCGGAGGACAGCTTGGCGGTGAAGGTGGCGGTGCCGCCCTCGTTGACCGCGACCGAGCTGGCGGAGGTGACCACCGCGGGGGTGGTGGGGGTGACGCCGCCGCAGGTGACGCCGTTCACGGTGAACGAGGTGGGCGGGTTGTTGCTGCCCGTCCAGGTGCCGTTGAAGCCCATGGTGGTGGAGGCGCCGGTGGCCAGGCTGCCGTTGTAGGGCATGTTCGTCGCGGTGACGTGCGTGCCCGACTGCGTCCAGTTGGCGCTCCAGCCGGTCGGGGTGTACTGCTGGCCGGTGCCGGGGAAGTCGAAGCCCAGCGTCCACGAGGTGATCGGGTCGCCGGTGTTCTTCAGCGTGATGTTCGCGGTGAAACCGCCCTGACCGGGACTGCTCGTCCACGAGTTGGCGGAGTAGGTCACGTCGCAGTTCACCGCGGCGCTGGCGGCCGTGGTCTGGCCGACGACGAGCCCGAGGGCCGCGACGCTCGCGGCGGTCATGGTCACGGCCCATCGGCGTGGGCCGCTGTGGAGTCTCACTAGCGATCATCTCCAGAACGTCAGTTGGCTGGGAGCGCTCCCATAGTGAGACGCCCTCCCGGCCCTGTAAATGAGGGCGGCTCCGCGGCGGGCGTTCCCGGGCCGCATGCTCGCCGAATGCCCCGTAACGTGGATGAAACTTTCATCATCGGCAGCCTGGTGAGAGGAAACGCGGGGGCCGGCGGACGGGCGATCCGTTGACATACGCCGCGGGTCACCCACAATCCCCCTTGGGAGCGCTCCCACACCCCCTACTCCCATGGAGATCCCTTGAAACACAGACCTCCTTCCCGGCTTTCCCGCCTGTCGAGGCGGCTCGCCGCAGCCACGACGCTCGTGCTCGCGGCCGGCACGACCACGACCCTCGCGGCGCTGCCCGCGCACGCCGCCGTCGCCTGCGACGTGACGTACACCGCCAACCAGTGGACGAGCGGCCCGGGTCAGGGCGGGTTCACCGCCAACCTGACGCTGAAGAACACCGGCGACCCGATCACCTCGTGGACGCTCGGCTTCGACTTCCCGACCGCGGGCCAGAAGTACACGCCCACCGGCTGGAGCGCCAACTGGACGCAGTCGGGCACGCACGTCACCGCGACGAACATGCCGTGGAACGGCAGCCTGGCCACCGGCGCCTCGACCACGCTCGGCTTCAACGGCACCTGGACGGGCAGCAACCCGAGCCCGACCTCGTTCACCGTGAACGGCGTGAGCTGCGGCGGCGCCAACACCCCGCCCACGGTCGCGCTGACCTCGCCCACCGCCGGCCAGACGTACACCGCCCCGGCCACCGTGGCCATCGCCGCGAACGCCGCCGACGCCGACGGCACCGTGGCCAAGGTCGACTTCTACCAGGGCTCCACGCTGCTCGGCACCGACACCTCGGCGCCGTACGGCTACACCTGGCAGAACGTGGCCGCGGGCAGCTACTCGATCACCGCGAAGGCCACCGACAACGGCGGCGCGACCACGACCTCGGCCCCCGTCGGGATCACCGTCTCGCAGAACACCGGGCCCGCCCTCGTGGTGAGCCCGACCACGATCTCCGTGCCGGAGAAGGGCACCGCGGGCTTCGGCGTGAAGCTCTCGCAGGCCCCCGCCGCGAACGTGACCGTCACCACGGCCCGCACCAGCGGCGACGCCGACCTGACCGTCGGCTCGGGCGGCTCGCTCACCTTCACCCCGGCCAACTGGAACACCGTCCAGAACGTCACCCTGGCCGCGGCGGACGACGCCGACACCACCAGCGGCACCGCCGAGTTCACGGTGAGCGCGACCGGCTACACCCCGGTCAAGGTCACCGCCAGCGAGGCGGACGACGACCTCGGCGGCGACAACGAGTACGTCAAGCGGTTCGTCGAGATGTACAACGAGCTGCACGACCCGGCCAACGGGTACTTCTCGCCCGACGGCGTGCCGTACCACTCGGTGGAGACGTTCATGGTCGAGGCGCCCGACCACGGGCACGAGACCACGTCCGAGGCCTACAGCTACTACCTGTGGCTGGAGGCGACCTACGGGCAGGTGACCGGCGACTGGGCGAAGTTCAACAACGCGTGGGCCTCGATGGAGAAGTACATCATCCCCTCGACCGCCGACCAGCCGACGAACTCCTTCTACAACCCCTCCAAGCCGGCCACGTACGCCGGTGAGTGGAACGACATCAAGCAGTACCCGACGCAGCTCGACTCCGGGGTGTCCGTGGGCTCCGACCCGCTGGCCAACGAGCTGAAGAGCGCGTACAACACGAGTGACGTCTACGGCATGCACTGGCTGCTCGACGTCGACAACACCTACGGCTTCGGCCACTGCGGCGACGGCACGAGCAAGAACACCTACATCAACACCTACCAGCGCGGCCCGGAGGAGTCGGTCTTCGAGACCATCCCGCAGCCGTCCTGCGACACCTTCAAGTTCGGCGGCCCCAACGGCTACCTCGACCTGTTCACCAAGGACAGCAACTACGCCAAGCAGTGGAAGTACACCAACGCGCCCGACGCCGACGCGCGGGCCGTCCAGGCGGCGTACTGGGCGCAGACGTGGGCCAAGCAGCAGGGCAAGGAGTCGCAGATCTCCGCGTCGGTCGCCAAGGCCGCCAAGATGGGCGACTACCTGCGGTACGCGATGTACGACAAGTACTTCAAGAAGCCCGGCTGCACCAGCACCTCGTGCGCCGCGGGCACCGGCAAGGACGCCTCCAACTACCTGCTGTCCTGGTACTACGCCTGGGGCGGCGCGAGCGACACCAGCGCGGGCTGGGCCTGGCGGATCGGCTCCAGCCACAACCACTCCGGCTACCAGAACCCGCTCGCGGCCTGGGCGCTGGCCAACGTGGCCGAGCTGAAGCCCAAGAGCGGCACCGGCGCGGCCGACTGGAGCACCAGCCTGACCCGGCAGCTGCAGTTCTACACCTGGCTGCAGTCGGCCGAGGGCGCCATCGCGGGCGGCGCGACCAACAGCTGGGAGGGCCACTACGCCACCCCGCCGACCGGCCTGCCGAAGTTCCACGGCATGACCTACGACTGGCAGCCCGTCTACCACGACCCGCCGTCCAACCAGTGGTTCGGGTTCCAGGCGTGGACGATGGAGCGGGTGGCCGAGCTCTACTACGCCTCGGGCAACGCCGACGCCAAGGCGCTGCTGGACAAGTGGGTCACCTGGGCGATGGCCAACACCACGATCAACGCGGACGGCACGTACCAGATGCCGTCGACGCTCAAGTGGACCGGCCAGCCCGCCGGTGACTTCAGCGACCCGAACGGCATGCCGCCGCCCAACCCCGGCCTGCACGTGACGGTCGCCGACTACACCAACGACGTCGGCGTGGCCGGCTCGTACGCCAAGGCCCTGATGTACTACGCGGCCAAGGCGAACAACGCCGCGGCCAGGACCATGGCCAAGGCGCTGCTGGACGGCGTGTGGAAGAACCGCGACGCCAAGGGCGTGTCGGTGTCGGAGACCAAGACCGACTACAAGCGGCTGAACGACCCGGTCTACGTGCCCCCGGGCTGGACCGGCAAGATGCCGAACGGCGACACGATCAACTCCAGCTCGACGTTCATGTCCATCAGGTCGTTCTACAAGAACGACCCCGACTGGCCCGAGGTGAACGCCTACCTCCAGGGCACCGGCCCGGCGCCGACGTTCAACTACCACCGCTTCTGGGCGCAGGTGGACGTGGCCGTGGCCCTGGCCGAGTACGGGCGGCTCTTCCCGTGAGAAAGGCGGCGATGATCGCCGCGGCGTCGCTGGTCCCGCCCCTGCTCGCAGGGGTGGGGCCGGTGGCCCACGCGGCCGCGCCCGCCTTCGCCTACGGTGAGGCGCTGCAGAAGTCGCTGTGGTTCTACGAGGCCCAGCAGTCGGGCGACCTGCCCGCCTGGAACCGCGTCTCCTGGCGCGGCGACTCGGGCCTGAACGACGGCAAGGACGCCGGGCTGGACCTGACCGGAGGCTGGTACGACGCGGGCGACCACGTCAAGTTCGGCTTCCCGATGGCCTTCTCGGCCACGATGCTGGCCTGGGGCGGCGTGGAGTACCGCGACGCCTACGCGGGCTCCGGCCAGCTCACCCACCTGCTGAACAACCTGAGGTTCGTCAACGACTACTTCGTCAAGGCCCACCCGTCGGCGAACGTGCTGTACGGGCAGGTCGGCAACGGCGGCACCGACCACGCCTGGTGGGGACCGGCCGAGGCCATGCAGATGAACCGGCCCGCCTACAAGATCGACGCCTCCTGCGGCGGCTCGGACCTGGCGGGGGAGACGGCGGCGGCGATGGCGGCCTCCTCGATCGTCTTCCGCCCGACCGATCCGGCCTACGCCGACAAGCTGGTGACGCACGCCAAGCAGCTCTACTCCTTCGCCGACACGGTCAGGAAGAAGTACAGCGACTGCATCAGCGACGCCCAGGGCTACTACAACTCCTGGAGCGGCTACAACGACGAGCTGGTCTGGGGGGCGATCTGGCTCTACCGGGCCACGAACGACGCCGCCTACCTGGCCAAGGCCGAGGCTGGCTACGACAACCTGGGCAACGAACCGCAGACCACGACGAAGTCGTACAAGTGGACGATCGCCTGGGACGACAAGTCGTACGGCGCGTACGTGCTGCTGCACAAGCTCACCGGCAAGCAGAAGTACCTGGACGACGCCGACCGCTGGCTCGACTGGTGGACGGTCGGCGTCAACGGCTCCAAGGTCAGGTACTCGCCGGGCGGCCAGGCCGTGCTGGACCGGTGGGGGTCGCTGCGGTACGCGGCCAACACCTCGTTCGTCGCGCTCGTGCACAGCGACTCGATCAGCGACCCGGCGCGCAAGGCCCGCTACCACGACTTCGCGGTCCGGCAGATCAACTACGCGCTCGGCGACAATCCGCGCAACTCCTCGTACCTGATCGGGTTCGGGTCCAACCCGCCGAAGAACCCGCACCACCGCACGGCGCACGGCTCGTGGACCGACCAGATCACCAACCCGGTCAACAGCCGCCACACGCTGTACGGCGCGCTGGTCGGCGGCCCGCCCGACCCCGACGACGTCTACGCCGACAAGCGCGACGACTACGTCATGAACGAGGTCGCGACCGACTACAACGCCGGCTTCACCAGCGCCCTGGCCCGGCTCTACAAGGAGTACGGGGGAGCGCCCGCGGCGAACTTCCCGCCCGCCGAGACCCCGGACGGCCCGGAGATCTTCGTCGAGGCCGGCGTGAACGCCTCCGGCACCAACTTCACCGAGATCAAGGCCATCGTGCGCAACCAGTCGGCCTGGCCCGCCCGGGTCCTGTCGGACGGCTCGTTCCGCTACTACTTCACCCTCGACGGCTCGACGACCGCCTCGCAGATCAGCGTGTCGTCGGCCTACACGCAGTGCAAGGCCCCCACGCTCGGCTCGGCCGGCGGGAGCGTGCTCTACGTGGACGTCGACTGCTCGGGGCAGGCCATCGCCCCGGCCGGGCAGTCGCAGCACCGCAGGGAGGTGCAGTTCAGGATCACCAGCGCGGGCGCCTGGAACCCGGCCGACGACTGGTCGTACCAGGGCATCCCGGCCACCCCGGGCGCGACGCCGGTGCAGACGCAGAACATCACCCTCTACAGCGGCGCCACCAAGATCTGGGGTGAGCCCCCGGGTCCGCAGGAGCAGGACACGACACCGCCCAGCAAGCCGGGCAGGCCCGCGGTCTCCGGGATCACGGGCTCGGCGGCGAAGCTGAGCTGGACGGCCTCCACGGACAACGTGGGCGTGACCGGTTACGACGTCTACCTGGGGTCCACCAAGGCGGGCACGGCGACCGGCACCTCCTTCGACCTGAGCGGGCTCACCCCTGCCACGGCCTACGCCGCCCACGTGGTGGCCAGGGACGCGGCCGGCAACACCTCGGCGTCCTCGGACGAGACGACGTTCACCACCGCGGACTCCGGGGACAAGACGGCCCCCACCAAGCCCGGCAAACCTTCCGTCTCGGGCATCACCGGCTCGGGCGCGAAGGTCACCTGGACGGCCTCCACGGACGACGTGGGGGTGACCGGCTACGACGTCTACCTGGGGTCCGCCAAGGCGGGCACGGCCACCGGCGCCTCGTACGACCTGACCGGGCTCAGCCCGGCCACGGCGTACACGGTCTCGGTGGTGGCCAGGGACGCGGCGGGCAACAGCTCGACGCCGTCCGACGGCACGTCGTTCACGACCGCCGACCCGCCCCAGGGCGGCTGCGCGGCCACGTTCAAGGTCACCAACTCCTGGGGCGGCGCGTACCAGGCCGAGGTGACCGTCAAGAACGCCGGCTCGGCGGCCATCACGGGCTGGACGGCCGCCTGGACGTCCGCGAACCAGATCACCCAGCTCTGGGGCGGCAGGCTCACCCAGACCGGCTCGTCCGTGACCGTCAGGAACGAGGCGTGGAACGGCGGGCTCGCCGCCGGGGCCACGACCACGTTCGGCTTCATCGCCAACGGCACCCCGTCCACCCCCGACTTCACCTGCATCCCCGCCTGAGGCCCACCGGCTCCGCCCTCGCCCCGGCCGCCGGGCGGGGGCGAGGGCGGAGCCACCGGCCCAGGGAAAGGCAGCACATGCGATCACTGTTCACCGCGCCGGCGCTCGCCGCCGCGCTCGTCGCCGCTTCCTTGCTCGTGCCGGGCGCCGCGGCGCAGGCCGCCACCGGCATCCACGTGAGCGGCACGAAGATCCTGGAAGGCGACGGCCAGGAGTTCGTGATGCGCGGCACCAGCCACGCCCACACCTGGTACCCGTCCCAGACCAAGGCGTTCGCCGACATCAAGTCGCTGAAGGCCAACACCGTGCGCGTCGTGCTCAGCGGCGGCCGGTGGAGCGCCAACTCCGCCTCCGACGTGGCCGGCGTGGTCTCCCTGTGCAAGCAGAACAAGCTCATCTGCGTGCTGGAGGACCACGACACCACCGGGTACGGCGAGCAGAGCGGCGCGTACACGCTCGACCAGGCCGCCGACTACTGGATCAGCGTCAAGAGCGCCCTGGCCGGGCAGGAGGACTACGTCGTCGTCAACATCGGCAACGAGCCGATCGGCAACAACGCCACCACGCCCGGCTGGGCCGAGGCCACCAAGGCCGCGATCTCCAAGCTGCGCGCCAACGGCATCCACCACGCGCTGATGGTGGACGCCCCCGCCTGGGGCCAGGACTGGCAGAACGTCATGCGGGACAACGCCGCGTCCGTTCTCGCCGCCGACCCCGACAAGAACACGATCTTCTCGGTGCACATGTACGGCGTCTACGACACCGCCGCCGAGATCACGTCCTACCTGGACGCGTTCCGGACGGCCGGACTGCCGCTGGTCATCGGCGAGTTCGGGTTCAACCACTCCGACGGCGACCCCGACGAGGACACGATCATGGCCCAGGCCGTGAGCCGCGGCCTCGGCTACCTGGGCTGGTCGTGGAGCGGCAACGGCGGCGGCGTGGAGTACCTCGACCAGGTCACCGGCTTCGACGTCACCCGGCTCACCTCGTGGGGGCAGCGGCTGTTCAACGGCGCCAACGGCATCGCCGCCACGGCCAGACCGGCGTCCGTCTACGGCGGCGGCGCCACCGACCCGACGCCGCCGAGCGCCCCCGGCGTCCCGGCGGTCTCGAACGTCACCTCGTCCGGCGCCACCCTGACCTGGCCGGCCGCCACCGACAACGTGGGCGTGACCGGCTACGACGTCTACACCTCGGCCGGCGTCCCGCTCGGGGCGACGGCCACCGCCTCGATCACCCTGACCGGCCTGTCGCCCTCGACCGCCTACCAGGTGCACGTCAAGGCCAGGGACGCGGCGGGCAACCAGTCGGCCGCCTCGCCCACGGCCTCCTTCACCACCCTGGCCGGCGGTGGCGACGGCGGCTGCGCGGCCGCGGGGACCGTCCAGAGCCAGTGGGGCAACGGGTACGTCCTGCAGCCCGTCACGGTGACCAACACCGGCACGACCGCCAGGAACGGCTGGACGGTGACGTTCACGCTGCCCGCCGGCCACACCGTGACCGGCTTCTGGAACGCCGCGGTGACGGTCAGCGGGCGGACTGTGACCGCGCGGAACCTGAGCTACAACGGCACGCTCGCGCCCGGCGCCGCCACCGGTTTCGGGGTCCAGGCCGGTCGTCCGGACGGCGACACGTCCGTTCCGTCCGGCTACGCCTGCGCCGGCTGAACGAGCCGGCCGGAGATGGAGGAGGTGAGGCCGATCAACTGATCCTGCCCGCGACACCATCCCGCCCGGATGGGGCGGACGCGGCCGGCGAACCCCCAAGCCGGCCGCGTCCGTTCGCGCCGCCCGCCGGCCTCGCGCAGCGGTCAGCGCGGGTCCTGGGCGTGGGAGAAACGCTCGCGGGCCGCGTCGATGGCCGCCTCGTCCGAGAAGTCGGCGAACGCCTCGTCGTGGTAGCGAGCGGGGATCAGCGCCCGGACCCGCTCCGGATATCCGGGCCCGGCGGCGGGCACCTTGACCTGCGGCGGCACGCCCAGCCGGACGGCGATGGGCCCCGAGGCCCGGACGGACATCGCCCAGTCGCGGCTCTCGCCGACGATCGCGCACAGGTGCCGGGCGTAGACCCAGCGCACCTCGGCCAGGCCGGCGGCGTCCGGCGGGTCCGTGCCGAACGGCTCCACCGCGCACACCACCCGCGACCCGAACCCGTGCCCGTGGTCGTGGTGCTCTTCCGGCGTGGCCCGTTCGAGGATCAGCGTGACCTGGGCGGCGAGCTCCTGGTCGAGCCGCGCCGACTCCTGGTGGGCGGCGAACAGCGTCGCCCCGGCCAGCGCCAGGCCGGCCAGGGCGACGCCTGCCGCGATCTTCCCGCGACGTGATCCGGTCACGGGCTCGTGCAGGTCAGCGCGGGTGCGGGGCTCGGGATCGAGCCCGTGGCGTTGAAGCCGAACGTGGTGGACGCGTTCGGCGCGAGCTGGCCGTTGTAGGAGGCGTTCCTGACGGAGACGCTCGGCGGCTGGGCGGACAGCACGCCGTTCCAGGGGGCGCCGTCGAAGCCCTGGCCGCCGGAGTAGGTCCACTTGACCGTCCAGCCGTTCAGCGACGCCGTGCCGGTGTTCTTCACCGTCACCTCGCCCTGGAAGTGACCGGCCCAGCCGGTGTCGGTGGCCTTCCAGGTGGCGGTGCAGCCGCCGGGGGGCGGGGTGACCGTCGGGGTCACCGTGGGGGTGACCGTCGGGGTGGACGTGGGCGTGCCGCCGCCGGGGCCGACCCCGGTGACCTGGCCGTTGCCGCCGTCGAAGACGACGTCGGAGCAGCTGTAGAAGTTCTCGTTGCTGTCGGAGCGGATCCAGTGGGTGTAGATGATGTGCCGCCCGGTCTTGCCGGAGGGGAGCTGGGCGTTCCAGTAGTAGTAGTTGAGCCCGCCGGGGCCGCCGCTGGCGGGCGGGTTGGTGACGCTGCCGAACGACTCCAGGTCCGACCACTTGAGCGGGCCGTCGGGGTTCCAGCCGTTCTTGGTGACGTAGTAGACGAAGGTGCCGGGGTGCTGGGCCCAGTTGCTGTGCCGCATCTGGATGGTCGCGCCCGAGGTCAGGTGGGTCTGCGGCCAGTCGGAGCGGACGGCGTTGTAGGCGGTGAAGTCGTAGGGGCCGCCGGTGCCGCCGCTGCAGAGCTGGCCGTCGGGGATGAAGCCGCTGGTGCGCCCGGCGCCGTCGGAACGCAGCACGGCGAACCAGTTGTAGAGCGGGGTCGCGCCGCTCTGGGCGACGGCCGCCGCGCAGGCCGGGTTGTAGGACTGGATCTGGCCGTTCTCGCGCAGGCCGTCCTGCCAGCACAGGAAGGTGCGGGCGCCGGGGAACATGGACACGCCGTGGGCCTGCGCCTGCGGCGGCGCGATCAGGACGGTGGCCAGCAGGACCAGGGCGGCGGTGAGCGCCGCCGTCCGAAAGTGTTTCATGGGGATTCCTTCGCGCAGGGGAACACAGGAACGCCCACGATCAGCCCGCCCGGCCAGCGCATTGAACCATGGGCGGCGCCGTCCCGACAACGCGGTGTGAAACTTTCAGCCGATCCCGGTCACGGTTGCCCTGGTGGCCCGGCACCGGCCCGGCGGGCGCGGGCGCGGCCGCTTGCCGTGGGCAGGGCGACGCCGGGAGCCTGGACGATGGGAGCGCTCCCATCTTCCCTCCTCAACCGGAGAGCGCTCCCGGCACCTCCCCCGACCAGAGAAGCGGGAGCAACATGCCATGAGGCGCGTGCAGATCACGATCCTGGCCGTCGCGGCGCTGCTCGGCGCCGGCCTGCTCGCGGCACCGGCGCAGGCCGCCCCGGTGCTGTGCGAGAAGTGGGGCTCGGCCACGGTCCAGAACGGCCGCTACATCGTCATGAACAACGTCTGGGGCGCCGACACCGCGCAGTGCGTCGACGTCAACCAGAACGGCGGCTTCACCGTCACCCGGGCCGACCACGACAAGGCCACGAACGGCGCCCCCGCCGCCTACCCGGCCGTCTACGCGGGCTGCCACTACGCCGCCTGCACCACCGGCAGCGGCCTGCCCGCGCAGGCGAGCTCGCCGGGCTTCGGCGCGCTGAGGTCCACGGTCGCCATGACCTACCCCGCCTCCGGCACCTGGGACGCCGCCTACGACATCTGGTTCGACCCCACCCCCCGCACCGACGGCCAGAACACCGGCGCGGAGGTGATGATCTGGCTCAACAAGCGCGGCTCGATCCAGCCGGTCGGCTCCCAGGTCGGCACCGCGACCCTGGCCGGCGGCACCTGGCAGGTCTGGTACGGCAACATCGGCTGGAACGTCGTCTCCTACGTGCGCACCTCGGCGGCCTCCTCGCTGGACTTCGCCGTCGACACCTTCTACGCCGACGCCGTCAGCCGCGGTTACGCGCAGCGGTCGTGGTACCTGACCAGCGTCCAGGCCGGGTTCGAGCCCTGGGTGGGCGGCGCGGGGCTGGCCGTGGACTCCTTCTCCTTCGGCTCGGGCGGCACCACCGACCGGACGCCGCCGACCACGCCGGGCACCCCGGCCGCCTCCGGCACGACCTCCGCCGCCACCACGCTCACCTGGGGCGCCTCCACCGACACCGGCGGCAGCGGCCTGGCCGGCTACGACGTCCTGCGCGCCACCGGCGACACCTTCACCCAGGTCGGCACCAGCGCCACGACGTCCTACACCGACACCGGCCTGACCCCCGCCACGACCTACCGCTACCGCGTCAGGGCCCGTGACGGCGCCGGCAACCTCTCACCCGAGTCCGCGGCCGTCACGGTCACCACCCAGAGCGGCGGCGGAGGCGGCGGCTGCGCCGCGACCGCGACCACCCAGAACGCCTGGAGCAACGGCTACGTCATCCAGCCGGTCACCGTCACCAACCGCGGCACCGCCACCCTCGACGGCTGGACCGTCACCTTCACCCTCCCGCCGGGCCACACGATCACCGGCTCGTGGGGCGCGAACGTCTCCGTCAGCGGCGGCGCCGTGACCGTGCGGAACCTCCCCTACAACGGCACACTGGCCCCGAACGCGAGCACGACGTTCGGCTTCCAGGCCGGCCGG
Source organism: Nonomuraea sp. NPDC049646 (assembly GCF_044465525.1). Taxonomy (NCBI): domain Bacteria; kingdom Bacillati; phylum Actinomycetota; class Actinomycetes; order Streptosporangiales; family Streptosporangiaceae; genus Nonomuraea; species Nonomuraea sp. NPDC049646. The sequence goes on from NZ_JBITLU010000009.1 coordinate 354,214, forward strand.
CCCGACGGCGACACGCGGCTGCCCTCCGGGTACGCCTGCGCCTGACCCGGCCGTCGCGAGGGGCGCGGATCCCGCCGTGCCCCTCAGCCGGGTTCCATGGCCCGGTCGATCACCTTGAGCCTGGCCTCCAGCTCCGCCCGGCAGGCGGGGGCCAGGCGGCCCTCCCTGGCCCGGTCGGCGACCTTGCGCCGCACCTCGGCCGTGCCGGTGACCGCCGGGCCGCGGACCAGCGAGTCGAGCACCTGCTTGAGGTCGAGCACCACGTCGGCGTCGGTCGCGTCGCACGGTTCGCCGTCTTCGAGCGAGTCGTGGAAGCCGTCCACGGCCTGCTCGACGGTGACCGATCCGGCCGGTGAGCTCCGCAGCGCCCGGCCGGCCGACGCCGCGGCGGAGGGCGTGACCGACGGCGTGGCCGACCGTGCGATCGACGGCGTGACCTGCGGCGACAGCACCGGCTCCGGCTCGGACCGCTGGAACCACAGCAGCACGGTGAGCGCCAGCAGCGCCGACCCGGCCACCGTCACCCCGCGCCGCACCTGCCGGGCGATCCCGGCCGTGCCGAGCGCCGAGGTCAGCGCGCCGACGATCTCCTCGGCCGTGGGCCGCTCCTCGGGCAGGTGCGCCAGGCAGCTCTGGCAGAGCGAGGCGACGCCGTGCGGCACGCCGGTCACCCGGGGCGGGGGATCGGTCCGGCGCGCCGCCTCGATCTCCTCCCACGTCGTCTCCGGGTACGGGGTGCGCCCGGTGAGCATGGCGAACAGCAGCACGCCCAGGGCGTACACGTCCACGGCCGGGTGGGTGGGGGCGCCGTGGAGGCGTTCGGGGGCGACGTAGGGCGGGGTGCCGCGGTCGTCGTCCGGGTCGCCGGCCCAGGCCGCGATGCCGAAGTCGAGCAGCTTGGGGCCGTCGGCGGTGAGCAGCACGTTCTCGGCGGTGACGTCCCGGTGGACCAGGCCGCGGGCGTGCCCGGCCATCAGCACCCGGGCCAGCCGCAGGGCGATGGCCGCCGCCTCGGTCCACGGCAGCGGCCCCTCGGCGATGCGCTCGGCCAGCGGGGTGCCGTCGAGCAGGGGCATCACCACGTACGCGGCCACGCCGCCCTTCGCGGTGACGGTCTCGCCGTAGTCGTAGATCTCGATCGAGTCCCGGTGGATGAACCGGGCCGCGGCGCGGGCCTCGCTGCGCACCCGGACGCGTTCGCCGTGGTCGGTGTGGAGGGAGGCGGTCAGCACCTTGACCGCGACCAGCCGCTGCAACGACTGGTCGAAGGCACGCCAGATGACCGACATGCCGCCGTGGGCCAGCGGGTCCAGCAGCAGGTACCGCCGGGCCAGCACGTCCCCCGGCTCAAGCTGACTCACGGATGACCAGTTCCGTGGGGAGGACGGGGTCGATCCCCGTCGCCCCGGTCAGGAGCAGGCGGGTGGCGACCGTGGCGAGCTCCTCGACGGGCTGGCGGATGGTGGTCAGCGCCGGGACGGTGTGCCGGGCCACGGGGGCGTCGTCGAAGCCGATCACGGCGACGTCCGCGGGCACCTTGCGGCCGGCCCGGCGCAGGGCCTGGATCGCGCCGGCCGCCATCAGGTCGGAGGCGACGAAGACGGCGTCCAGGCCCGGCGCGTGGCGTAACAGCCACTGCATGGCGTGCGTGCCCGAGGCCGCGGTGAAGTCGCCGTAGGCCACGGGCACGTCGGGGGCGCCGGCCGACCGCAGGGTGCGGACGAGCCCTTCGAGCCGGTCGCGGGCGGCGGGCAGGGAGGGCGGGCCGCCGATGGCCGCCACGTTCCTGCGGCCCTGCAACAGCAGGTGCTCGGCCGCCTGCCGGCCGCCGTCGAGGTTGTCCACGTCGGCGTAGGGCAGCTTGAGGTCGTGGGGCGGCCGGCCGATGTTGCGGACCGGGATGCCGGCGGTGGACAGCTTGATGGCCAGCGGATGGCGTTCCCGCGCGCCGACGATGAGGACGGCGCCCGACAGCGCGGGCAGCGTGGAGGAGGTGGGCGTCACGGTCGTCACCATGAGGTGGGTGCCGTGCTCGGCGATCACCGCTCCGGCGGCGGACAGGAGCCTGGCGTAGTAGGGCTCGGAGAACAGGCGGGGGAGATGGTCGCAGATCACCGCCGTGACGCCGTCGGTCAGCGTCTTGGCGGCGCTGCCCCTGGGGGCGCGTTGTCGGACGTAGCCCATGCGGGAGACGGCGTCGTAGACTTGCCGGCGGGTCGAGGTACTGACCCGCACCGAGCCCGTGAGGACTCGAGATGCGGTCGCGGGGGAAACCCCTGCAGCGGCCGCCACCTGTGCCAGTGTGGGCTGCTCGGTCATGGAGCACCTCGCGGAAAGATCCTGGGAGCGCTCCCACGTTACCAATGTTTCGCCGCTGTTAATAGGGCCTTTGCAGGGGGTGCGTCCGGTTGTGCGGACGCCCGCCGAATCTGCTCAGGTGGGGGCGGTGGTTCCCGCCGGAGGTTTTCCCGCCGCAGGTGGATCACGACATATTGACCATCCGTTAGGGGTATCCGGGACGCGCCGGATACCCCTGACGTCCGTCTCTAGCGCCTGCCCCGGCCGCGGCCGTGACCGTTGCCGTCGCCGTTCTGGTAACCCTGGCCGGGGCCGAAGTCGCCGTCGGGGTTGGGGTTGACGTCGACGAGGTCCTGGCCCCGGTCGTCGGGCTCCTCCCTGCGGGGGGCGCAGCCCTGGCCGCAGCCGCCGAAGCGGGAGGAGTCGACCGGGGTGAAGGCCGTCGCCGGGGTGCCCTTGAGCGCGGCCTTCATGGTGGCGTTCCAGATCGGGCCGGGGATCGAGGCGCCGAAGACCGAGGGGTAGTACTTGCCGCCGATGGTGATGCTGTTCAGCTTGTGGGTCGTCGAGCCGCGCGGGTCGCCGATGCTGACCGCGCCGGCCAGGTCGGGGGTGAACCCGGCGAACCAGGCGGTGGCCTGGTCGTCGGTGGTGCCGGTCTTGCCCGCCGCCGGGCGGCCGATGCCGCCGACCCCGCGCATCGTGCCCTTGGTGAAGACGCCGGACAGGATGTTCGCCGCCGCGTCGGCGACCTCCGGGTCGAACGCCTGGGTGCACTTCGGCTTGTACTCGGTCACCTTGCCGTTGCGGTCCTTGATCTGGGTGATGGCCGTCGGCGGGCAGTACTTGCCGCGCGCGCCGATCGCCGCGTAGGCCGTGGCCACGGTCACCGGGTCCATCTCGTTGATGCCGAGCGTGAACGTCTCGAACTCCTGGAGCTTGCCGCCGTCGGAGCGCTTGATGCCGAGCGACTTGGCGGTCTCGACCACCTTGCAGAGGCCGACCTTCTGCTCCAGCGTCATGAAGAACGTGTTCACCGAGCCCCAGGTGCCGGTGGCCAGCGACTTGAAGCCGCCGCCGCCCTCGTCGTTGGTGACGGTGTGGCTCGGGTCGCCGACGTTCTGGCCCTTGCAGTTCTTGAACGCCCAGTAGTTGGGGGCGGTGTAGCCGCTGCCCACGTTGAAGCCGTCGTTGATCTTCATGCCCTGCTTGAGCGCGGTGAGCAGGGTGAACGTCTTGAACGTCGAGCCGGCCTGGAAGCCGACGCCGCCGCCGTGCACCGCGTCGGCCACCACGTTGTACGACATCTCGTGCTTGCGCTTGGAGTTGCCGTACTTGCGGCTGGCGGCCATGGCCTTGATCTCGCCCGTGCCCGGCTTGACCAGGGCCTCGGAGGCGACCGGGTTGTCGGAGGCGTAGACGTGCTTCTTGATGGCCTCCTCGGCGGCCTTCTGCATCTTCGGGTCGATCGTGGTCTTGATCTCCAGGCCGCCCCGGTTGAGGAACTGGGTGCGGGCCTTCTTGGTCTTGCCGAAGGCCGGGTTGCTCAGGATCTCGTTGCGCACGTACATGCAGAAGTACGGGTACTGGCTGGCGCCGCAGCCGCCGGGCAGCGGGGTGCCCTTGTAGCCGAGCTTCTTGGCCCTGGCCTCCTGGTGCTGCTCAGGCGTGATCTTCTTGAGCTCCAGCATCCGGTCGAGCACCACGTTGCGCCGGTTGAGCAGCTGGGCGCGCGAGTCCTTGCCGAGGTTGGGGTCGGTGCGGTTCGGGTCCTGGACCGCGCCGGCCAGCGTGGCCGCCTGGGGGAGCGTCAGCTCGGCCGCCGACACGCCGAAGAAGCGCTTGGCCGCCGCCTCGACGCCGTACGCGCCGGCGCCGAAGTAGGCGATGTTGAGGTACTTGCCGAGGATCTCGTTCTTGCTGTACTTCTCCTCGACCGCCATCGCGTAGCGCAGCTCCTTGAGCTTGCGGGCGTAGCTGGCTTCGAGGGCCGCGTTCTTCTCCTTCTCGGTGGTGGCCGAGTTGAGCAGCACCTGCTTGACGTACTGCTGGGTGATGGAGGAGCCACCCTGGGCGATGCCGCCCCTGCTGAGGTTCTTGGCCAGGGCGCGCACGGTGCCCTCGATGTCGATCGCGCCGTGCTCGTAGAAGCGGTAGTCCTCGATGGAGATGATGGCCGTCTTCATGATGTCGGCCACCTCGTCGAGCGAGACGTTCTCGCGGTACTCCTCGTAGAACTGGGCGATCTGGTTGCCCTTGGCGTCGAGGACCGTCGTCTTCTCGGCGAGCGGCGGTTCTTTGAGGTCTTCCGGTTTGATGTTCAGTTCCTCGGACGCCGAGACGAACATCGCTCCGGTGCCGCCGACCGCCGGCAGCGCGATGGCCGCGGCCACCACTCCCGCGGCCATCGCAGCCCCGGTCAGGCGCACGATGCTCGACATTCGGGAACCCATGCGGAAAAACCTCCCCATCTCGGCTTTTGGGTGCATCCTAAACCCGCCCATGACCTGCTCTCTGTAAAAAAGACGAAGCGCGCGCCGGCGGTGGATGCTTCTACCCCGGGTGAGACGCCGAAGCACGGGATTTGGTTCGCCGGGTTTCCCGTCGAATTCGTTTCCTGTGGGTCTGCGGGGATAGGGCGTGGTCATGACTTCTCACCGAGTGTTGCCACGCGAGCAGGCGCGGGTCCGTGAGCCGGTCACCGCTCCGCGCCGGAGGCCGGTCCTGGACGACACCCTGACCCTGCTGCTCGACCCGTACCGCTTCATCGGCGACCGGGCGCGGCGGCTCGGCTCCGACGTCTTCGAGACGCGGCTGCTGCTCCAGCCGACGATCTGCATGACCGGCGCGCAGGCCGCCGAGGTCTTCTACGACCCCGAGCTGTTCGTCCGGGACGGCGCCGCCCCCCGGCGGCTCCAGGCGACGCTGTTCGGCAGGAACGGCGTGCAGGCCCTCGACGGCGAGACCCACCGGGCGCGCAAGGCCATGTTCATGTCGCTGATGGGCCGGCAGGGCCGCGACCGGCTGGCCGAGCTGGCCGGCCGGCGCTGGCGCGAGCGCATCCGCGCCTGGCAGGGCATGCCGCGGGTCGTCCTGTACGAGGAGGTCAGCAGGCTGCTGTGCCAGGCGGTCTGCGACTGGACGGGCGTGCCGCTGCCGCCCGCGCGGGTGCCCGAGGTCACCGCCACCCTCCAGGCGGCCATCGAGGGCGGCGGCGGGCTCGGCCCCCGCTACCTGCGCGGCCGGTACGCCCGGATCAAGGGCGACCTGTGGCTGTCCGGCCTGATCCGCCTCGCCCGGGAAGAGCCCGGCCGCTTCGCCGGCACGGTGACCGGCCTGATCGCGGGCTACCGCGACCCCGACGGCACCCTGCTCCCGGCCAGGAGCGCGGCCGTCGAGCTGCACAACGTGCTGCGGCCCACGGTGGCGGTGGCCAGGTTCGTGACGTTCGCGGCCATGGCCCTGCACGCCCACCCGGAGTACTACGAGCGCGTCCGCGAGGGCGACGAGCAGTTCGTCGAGCACTTCGTCCAGGAGGTACGCCGGTTCTACCCGTTCTTCCCGTTCGTCGCCGCCAAGGTGGCCAGGCCGTTCACCTGGCACGGCGAGCACTTCCCGCAGGGCCGGCGGGCACTGCTCGACCTGTACGGCATCGACCACGACCCGCGCCTGTGGGACCGTCCAGGCGAGTTCCGCCCGGAACGGTTCGCCGAATGGGACGGCGGCGAGTACGACTTCGTCCCCCAGGGCGGCGGCGACCACTACGAAGGCCACCGGTGCCCCGGCGAGTGGATCACCGTGGACCTGATGAAGCTGGCGGTGACCGCGCTGACCCGCTGGATGACGTACGGCGTGCCGGCCCAGGACCTGCGCATGCCGTCGTGGCGGGCTCCGGCCATCCCCAACAGCCGTTTCGTCATCGACCAGGTCGAGGCCGTCTGAGATTCGGGCAGCGCCGGGCAAAGAAGCGTGTTGTCGCGCGGGTGCGCGCGCGGGGGTCTGGCAACGTTCACCGGGGCGATTCTTCCTGGCCTTGGTGGAGGGTTTCATGCGTCGTGTCGTGGACGACGAGGAGCAGGTCGATCAACTGGTCTCGGCCGCCAGGGCGTACTGGGGGGACAGCGCGGGCGACACGGGTTGCGTGGTGGCCGAGGCGTTCGACGAGGACGTCCGGGCGGTGGTGCGCACCGTCCTGGTCGCCAAGGCCGTGTGCGGGCTGCTGTCGGCCCGGCTGGTCGTGCTCACCGACCCGCGGTGGCGGCCGCTGGCCGAGGCGTTCGGGGCCGCCGCCGATCTCGGGCCGCCCGACGCGCTCGTCACCAGCCGGGTCGATCCCGGCGTGCGCACCGACATCCCGGTCGTGCACGTGCACGGCACCGGGTCGCTGCAGGCGTACGCGCTGTTCCCGGACCAGACCCCGGTCTCCTTCGGCGAGGAGCTGCCCGGCCGGGTGGCGGAGTTCTTCGAGCGTCAGATCTGGCCCAACAGGGAGGCGATCCGGCCGAGCGCCGAGCGTACGGCCTGGCGGGCCAAGGAGGGCTACCAGGTCCGCACCGACACCGAACGCCGCCAGCTCCGCCTCTACGGCTGCTCCAGGCTGCGCCTGGACCCCGGCCGGCCCACGGTCACGGTCTTCGGCCACATGCCGGGCCGCGACACCGAGCTGTTCGAGGAGACCGAGCGGTACGCGGCCGCCGAGGAGTCGGCCAACTGGCTGTTCCTCGACCGCCTGCGCTCCGGCCTGCTGTCGCCGAACATCCTGTGGAGCATGACCGACGTCGCGGTCACGTTCGGCGGCAGCGACCTGCCCGCCTTCGGCGTCCCCGTCATCCAGGCCGGCTGGTCGGAGGGCGCCGCATGCGGGGCCACCCACCTCGCGCGCACGCCGGAGGAGCTGCGCGACCGGCTCGGCGAGGCGGTCGCCGTGCACGGCAAGGCGGAGACGATCCTCGGCCCGGAGCAGCGCGAGCGCGCCCGCCTGTGGCTGTGGCTGCGCCGCTGCGGCGCCGACGTGCCGACCCAGATCCTGCCGCGCTGGGAGCTCGGCCCCGACTATCCGCGGGCCCTGGCGGTCGCCCTGCGGCACGCCGAGCCCGACGGCGACCCGCTCTTCGACGCGGTGCGCCGCATGTGGGAGCGCCGCGACCCCGTACTCACCCGATTCGACTTCCAGGACCTGGCCAAGACCACACTGACCCCCGCGAGGAGCGCCCGATGACCGGAACAGGACCCATCACAGAGCTCGACCCGGTGATCCTGCCCGCGATCCCGCCCGTCCACGTGACCAGCGGGCGGTTCCCCGCGCTGCAGGTGATCGACCGGTTGCACCGGGGCAGCCAGATCGTGGGCAGGTTCGAGACGTCTGGGCTGGTCGGCTTCAAGGTGTCCGCGCAGGGGCGGCCGCTGCGGGTGCAGATGTCGCTGTCCATGGACGAGCGGTCGGTCAGCGGCTGGCACAACGGCAGGACGGGCCCCGACTTCACGACGCCCCGGTGCGTCCAGATCCGTTCCCAGGGACGCCTGCGCCAGTGCGTGCTGCTGCGCGGCCGCAACCCGCACGCCCGCGTGGCCTTCGACCTGACCCCCGAGGAGATCCCGGACGACGGGCTGATCTGCGTCGAGGCCCTGGACATCATGGAGGGCGACGGCGTCTGCGACGAGGTGCGCACGTTCCTGTCCGGCCGGGTCCAGGACGACGGAGCGGCCGGGCTGCGGCTGAACAAGATCGTGTTCGAGGAGCCGCCGGCCGTCGACTACGACCCCGACACGCTCGACGGCTCCCGCTGCGAGCTGTCCTCGCTGATCAGCGGCGGCGGCCTGGCCAACGTCAACCGGCAGGGCGTGCGCGTCCTGCGGTCGGGCATGTTCGTGGTCAACCCGGTGCTGCGCGACACCTTCGGCGCCAGCGGGCGGATCACGCTGCGGCTGGGCACGAAGGCGGAGGCGGCCAGCATGATCCCGGCGACCTGGCGGCGGGTCAACAGCGAGCTGCGCTGGCTGCGGCACGCCACCAAGAAGCTCCTCGGCACGGCGGCCCCCACGGTGGAGCGCGTCTACAGCCTCAGGGACGGCGTGGCCGGGCCCTTCGGGCAGACCGTCCACGGGAACGTCACCGAGCTCGTCCTGCCGAGCCCGACGGTCTCGCCGTTCCTCGTGGTGATCGAGCGGGTGCCGGGGGTCCTGCCGACGCTGGAGTCCGGAACGTCAGACTAGAGCCGGTGAGCATCTGACATTTCCCGGAAAATAGTGATCACCGGTGATAACGCCGCTCTGAGGGCAGTTGTCATGGGTGGGCGGGAACGGTTTGAGCATCGAGACGATCCGGCATCAGCAGTGCACGGTCATGCGCGCCACGGGCGAGCTCGACCACGCGGGACGGGTCAGGTTCAGCGCCCACATCGACACGGTGTGGGACTGGTCGCCGGGACCCGTCCTCGTCTTCGACCTGGCCGACCTGGTCTTCTACGACTCCTCGGCCATCGGCGTGCTGGCCACGGCGATCCAGCGGATGGAGGCGGAGCCGGGCGGGCGGATCATCGTGGTCAGCCCGTCCGAGCACCTGCTGTCGGTGCTGCGGCTGACGGACCTGCTCTCCCACGTCGAGCTGCGCGGCAGCGTCGATGAGACCGTGGCGGAGCTGACGGTGGGCGCCGTCCCCCCGCCCTGGCCCGGGGGGATGCCGGACGTGGCCTCCTACAATCCGTAGGTCTCCAGCAGCCGCAGCCAGATCTCGCTCACGGTCGGGAACGACGGCACGGCGTGCCAGAGCCGGTCGAGCGGCACCTCGCCGGTGACCGCGATCGTGGCGGCGTGCAGCAGCTCGCCGACGCCGGGACCGGCGAAGGTGACGCCGAGCAGCACCTTCCTGTCCTCGTCCACCACGGCCTTGGCGTGGCCCCGGTAGCCGTCGCCCAGCAGGTACGCGCCCGACACCGAGCCGAGGTCGTACTCCACCGCGCGCACCCGGAAGCCGGCCTCCCTGGCCTCGGCCTCCGTACGGCCGACCGCGCAGACCTGCGGGTCGGTGAAGACCACCTGCGGCGCGCCGAAGCCGTCGGCGACGTCGCGCATGGCGGGCAGGTCGTCGCCGTGCGCCCGCGCCGCGATCACGTCGCCGCAGATCCTGGCCTGGTACTTGCCCATGTGGGTGAGCAGCGCGCGCCCGTTGACGTCGCCGACGGCGTAGAGCCAGCCGCCCGGCACGCCGGTGGCACGCATGCTGTCGTCCACCTCGACGGGCGCGTCGTCGGGCAGGCCGACCGTGTCCAGCCCGATCCCGCGCGTGGCGACCTTGCGGCCGGTGGCCACCAGCAGCTCGTCGGCCTCCAGCGGCGGACCCTCCGACAGGTGCACGGTCACCTTGCCGCCCGGCTCGGGCCGCTCGACCCTGACCACGTCGGTGTGCAGGCGCACGTCGATGCCCGCCTCGGCGAACGACCGGGCCACCAGCTCGCCCGCGAACGGCTCGATCCTGGCGAGCAGCCCGCCGCCGCGCACCAGCACGGTCGTCTGCCGGGCGCCGAGCCCGTGCATGGCCTGCGCCATCTCGCAGGCGACCACGCCGCCGCCGATCACCACCAGGCGTTCGGGCACCTTGGTCGCGGCGGTGACCTCGTGGCTGGTCCACGGCTTGGCCTCGGCCATGCCCGGCACCGGCGGGACCGCCGCCGTGCTGCCGGTGGCCAGCACGACCGCCTGCCGGGCCGTGAGCACCCGCTCGCCGCCGTCGGGGGTCGTGACGACCACCCGCCGCTCGCCGTCGAGCCGCCCCCTGCCGCGGACGAACTCCGCCGGCACGCCCTCGACCCAGCTCACCTGCCCGGAGTCGTCGTAGCGTGAGACCGCCTCGTCGCGCCGGGCGAGCACCGCGGCCACGTCGATCGGCCCGAGCGAGAGCCCGGGCACCCGGGACACCTCGCCGGCCAGGTCGACCGGGCGCAGCAGCGCCTTGCTCGGGATGCACGCCCAGTAGGAGCACTCGCCGCCGGCCAGCCGCTCCTCGACGATCGCGGCGCTCAACCCGCCGCGCACCGCCCGCGCGACGACGTTCTCGCCCGCCGGACCGGCCCCGATCACGATGACGTCGAACTCCTCAGCCACGCTGCCTCCCCACACTCGTCTTCGATTCGCACTCTTTCATGCCCTGCTCGCGCCGCCCGAGGTGGCCACGCGTGAACCCTTCCGGCCCGCGACGGAGAGACCGGGTAGATGCCCGCGCCGTCCGGGGGAGCCCGCTCGGCACCCTCCTGAAGGAGCTTCCCCATGCCGGCGCCGTCTCCTGTGTTCGTGCTGCCCGGAAACGCCCTGAGGCGGCATCGGGCGCTGCTGGTCGCGCTGGTGCCCGCCGTCGCGCTGCGGCTGCTCGCGATGGCGGGGTACCGGCCCGCGCTGTGGTTCTGGGCGGACTCGTTCTCCTATCTGGAGGCCGCCGGCGACCCCGTGCCCGGGACGTTCCGGCCGCTCGGGTACGCGCTCTTCCTGGCCGCGCTCGGGCCCGGGAAGAGCCTGGCGCTGGTGGCCGCCGTGCAGCACGCGTCCGGGCCGGCGCTCGCCGTGGCCGTCTACGCCCTGCTGCGGCGGCGCGGCCTGCCCGGCTGGGGCGCGACGGCCGTCGTCGCGCCGCTGCTGTACGACGAGCTCCTGATCCTGCTGGAACACATGATCATGGCGGACGCGCTGTTCACCGTGCTGGTCACGGCCGGGATCCTGGCGCTGTCGGGCCGGCTCACCCCGGTCACGGCGGCCGCCGGCGGCGTCCTGCTCGGGCTGGCCGCCGTCACCCGCACGATCGGGGTGGCCGTCCTCGTGGTGGCCGCCGCCTGCCTGCTGCTGCGCCGTCCCGGGCCGCGCGCGCTGGTCTGCCTGGTCCTGGCGGGCGCGGCGCCGCTGCTCGGGTACGCCTCCTGGATGTGGGCCACCAGCGGCACCTTCGGCCTGACCAAGGCCGACGGCCTGTTCCTGTGGGCCCGCACGACGACCTTCGCCGACTGCTCGGTCATCAGGCCGGAGCCCGAGCTGGCCCCCCTCTGCCCGCGGACGCCGGTGGCCGGGCGGCCCTCTCCCGCCCACTGGATGTGGGGGCCCACCCTGGCCGCCGTCCAAGGCGACCGGAACGCGCTGGCCGGCCGCTTCGCCCGCGAGGCCGTCCTCGCCCAGCCCGGCGACTACCTGGCCGCCGTCGGGCGCGACCTGCGGTGGCTGCTGCGCTGGGAGCGCACCACGGCCAGGAAGGCGTCGAACAGCAAGGTCAATCCGTACTGGTTCCCCTACGAGGAGCGCCCGCTGCGCGCGTCCGTACGGCGGATCGCCGGGGCGTACGAGGGCGGGCCGGCGGACCTGCGGATCGTCGAGCCCTACGCGGGCTGGCTGCGGGCCTACCAGCGCTTCGGCTACCTGCCGTACCCGGTGCTCCTGGCGCTGCTCGGAGGCGCGCTGGCGGTGGCGGCCTTGCGGCGGCGGCCGGACGCGCTGCTGCCCGGCGTGGCCGCCGCCGTGCTGGTCGTGGCGCCGTCCTTCCTGACCGGGTACGACGTGCGGTACGTCGTACCGGCTCTCCCGCTGGCCTGCCTGGCCGCCGGGCTGGCATCGGGACGTCCGCCGGAGGTCGGCAGACGTTCACCTGCCGGGCCTAGCGTTCGCGCATGACTCCTTACCCCACGTCGGTGGTGTACCGGGCGGCGACCGAGGGCTATCACACCTTCCGCATCCCGGCGGTCGCGGTGACCGGGGCCGGGACGCTCCTCGCCTTCGCCGAGGGGCGGCGCGGGTCCGCCGGCGACTCGGGGCACATCGACCTGGTGCTCAGGCGGTCGTCCGACGGTGGCCTGACGTGGGGCCCGCTCCAGGTGGTCGCCACGGAGCCGAACCGCGGCACGGTCGGCAACCCCGCGCCCGTGGTGCTGGACGACGGCCGGATCCTGCTCGTCACCGTCCGGCAGGGCCCGTCGGCGACGGAGGAGAAGATCAGACGCGGCCAGGTGCCGGCGGCCGCCGGGCGGCGGGTGTTCGTCCAGGTCAGCGCGGACGACGGGGTCACCTGGCCGGCCCCGCGCGAGATCACCGCCCAGGTCAGGCGGCCGGAGTGGCGCTGGTACGCCACCGGCCCCGGGCACGCCGTCCGGCTCCGGAGCGGGCGGGTCGTGGTGCCGGGCAACCACTCCCTGCCCCCGTCCGGCTCGGACGACGGCACCGAGGGCCGCTACAACGGCGGCCACGCGCTGCTCAGCGACGACGGCGGCCGTACCTGGCGCATCGGCTACGTGGACGACAACCCCGACGGCTACGTCAACGTCAACGAGACGACCGCGACCGAGCTGCCCGACGGCCGCCTCTACCTCAACGCCAGGACGGACTCCGCCGCGCCGGGCACCCGCGCCGACGCCTGCTCCTCCGACGGCGGTCAGCGGCTCGACCTGCCCTTCCGCCCGCAGGCCGGGCTGGTGGGGCCGGTGGTGGAGGGCAGCGTGCTGTGGTGCGAGCCGCCCGGCGTGCTGCTGTTCTCCGGCCCGGCCGCGCCCGACGCGCGGGCCCTGATGACGGTACGGGCGAGCACCGACGCCGGGGCCACCTGGCATCCGGTGCACACCGTGTCGGGCCTGCCCGCCGCCTACTCCGACCTGGTCAGGGTGGACGGCGACACGGTGGGGCTGCTGTTCGAGACCGGCGACTTCGGGCCGTACGAGCGCATCGCCTTCCGGCGCGTCCCGGTCGCCGAGCTCGACCCCCGCCGGGCGTAGCCGCCCGTTCCTTTCCCTGAGCTCTGTGCTGACACAGGGCTGTGCTGACTACGCTGAGACGACCACTGTGCGACCGCGTGTGCGGACTGTTCCGCATTACGCGCTAGCATTCCGATCAGCGGAACAGGCGAGGGAGAGTTCAGTGGCTGAGACCCAGTCCCCTGTGGGGAGCGTCGATCGTGCCCTGCTGATCCTGCAGGAGATCGGGAGACACAGCAGGGGAGTGACGCTCGACGAGCTGGCCACCCGGCTGCGGCTGCCGAAGAGCTCGCTCCACCGCCTGCTCGGGGCGTTGAAGCACCGGGGTTTCGCGGCCCAGCCGGAGCCGAGCGGGCCGTACTTCCTGGGCACCGAGATGCTGGCCACGGCCTTCCGGTTCTACGAGACGATGGACCTGCGCACGCTCGTCCGGCCGCTGCTGCTGCGGCTGAGCGAGGAGTTCTCCGAGACCGTGCACATGGCCATGCTCGACGGCTGCGAGGTCGTCTACCTGGACAAGGTCGAGGCGGTGCGGTCGATCACCATGACCTCGGTGGTCGGCGGGCGCAACGCGGCCCACTGCACGGGCGTCGGCAAGGCGCTGCTGGCCTGGACGTACCCGACGGACGAGGCGGTCAAGGCGTGGGCCGAGCGCTACGGGCCGCTGTCGGCCAGGACCAGGAACACGATCACCAACCCCGCCAAGCTGGCCACCCACCTCGACCAGGTCAGGCAGCGGGGCTACGCGCTCGACCTGGAGGAGAACGAGCCGGGGGTGCGGTGCGTGGCGGCGCCGGTCTTCCTGGGCAAGACCGCGCCGGTGGCGGCGGTGAGCGTGACCGCGATCAAGGACCGCATGTCGGTCGCCCGCCTCGAAGAGGTCGGCCTCGGCCTCCGCCGCGCCATCTCCGCCCAGGTCTGACCCCACCCCCGAACACCCGCCTCCACCCCCTCTCCTCAAGGGGACCTCGACCGGCTACGGTCGGAGGGAGTGCGGAATCCCGTTCCGTATCACGGATCAGAAGGACGCAAGGCATGAAGCTGGAGAAGGTCCCCGTCCCCCGTGCCGCCCTGGCGGAGGGCCCGAGGTGGGACGCCGCCACGGGCACCCTGCTGTGGGTCGACATCCCCGCCGGCCACGTGCACCGGCTGGACCCGGCCGGCGACGAGCGGGAGACGATCGAGCTGGGGCAGCCGGTCGGCGTCGCCGTGCCGCACGCCTCCGGCGGCCTCATGCTGGCCCTCAGGGACGGCTTCGCCCGGCACGCGGACGGCCGCACCGAGCTGGTCGCCCGGCCGCCGGAGCCCGAGGGCAACCGGATGAACGACGGCGCCTGCGACCGCGCGGGCCGCTTCTTCGCCGGCACCAAGGCCGAGGACGACACCCCCGGCGCGGGCTCGCTCTACCGCCTGACCCAGGACCGTACGTGCGACAAGGTGCTGGACGGCGTCACGATCTCGAACGGCGTCGGCTGGAGCCCCGACGAGCGCCTGATGTACTACGTGGACACCGCGACCGACCGGATCGACGTCTTCGACTACGACCCGGCGACCGGCACGCTCGACGCCCGCCGGGAGTTCGCCGCCCTCCCGGGCCCCGACGGCCTGACGGTGGACGCCGCCGGCCACGTATGGGTCGCGCTGTGGGGCGGCGCGGCGGTCGTGCGGCTGCGGCCGGACGGGCGTACGGACCTCACCGTGGAGGTCCCCGCGGCCAACGTGACGAGCTGCGCATTCGGCGGCCCCGACCTCGACGTGCTCTACGTGACCACCGCCTGGGACGGCGGCGCCGGCGGGGAGCTGTGGCGCTGCCGCACCCCCCACACCGGCCTGCCCGCCAACCCCTACCGCGGCCTCACCCCTTGACCGCCCCGGTCAGCGCCTGCACGAACCGGCGCTGGCCGAACAGGAACACCGCCAGCACCGGCAGCGTGGTCAGCACCGTGCCCGCCATGATCGCGGGCCAGTCGGCCCGGTGCTGGCCCTGGAACGTGGTCAGCCCCGCCTGCACGGTGTAGTTCGCCTCGGAGTTGATCACCACCAGCGGCCAGAAGAGGTCGTTCCAGGCGGTGATGAACGTGATCACGGCGAGCGCCGCCAGCGCCGGCTTGGCGACCGGCAGCACCACCCGGAAGAACAGCGCGACCCGCGAGCACCCGTCGATCCGCGCCGCCTCCTCCAGCTCCCTCGGGAAGGACTGGAAGAACGACGTCATCAGGTAGATCCCGACCGACGAGCTGAGCTGCGGGATGACCAGCGCCCCGAGCGTGTCCACCAGCCCGGCCCGGCTGAACATCAGGAACGTCGGGATCACGGTGAGCTGGAACGGGATCAGCGCGGTCGCGATGATCAGGACCAGCGTCAGCCGGGAGCCGATGAAGCGGATCCGGGCGAAGGCGTACCCGGCCATGCTGCAGAGCACGACCTGGGCCGCCACGATGGCGCTCGACACCAGCACGCTGTTGAGGAACCAGCGGGGGAAGTCGGAGCGCTCCATGACCGTGCGGTAGCCGCCGAGGTCGATGCCCTCCGGCAGGATCGGCGGCGGGAACCTGTTCAGCTCGGCCTGCGTCATGACCGAGCTGAGCACCAGCCACACGAACGGCAGCAGCGTCACCACCGACATCGGCGCGAGCACCAGATGCCACTTGCTGGGCAGGCGTCGCCTCATCGCACGGCCCCTCTCCGCCGCGCGACCACCAGGCCGACGACGATCAGCAGCAGCGTCCCGGCGAACAGCGTGTACGCCACGGCCGCGCCGTACCCGGCGGCCGAGTAGCGGAAGGCGAGCTGCCAGACGTAGTAGACGATGGTCACGGTCGCGCTGGCCGGGCCGCCCTGGGTGGTGGTCATGACCAGGTCGAAGAACTGCAGCGCGTCGATCACGCCCCAGACCGCGAGGAAGACCGTGATCGGCCGTACGGACGGGACGATGATGTGCCGGAACGTGGCCCACCGGCCCGCGCCGTCGATGGAGGCCGCCTCCAGCACCGCCTTGTCGATCTCCTGGACGGCGGCCAGGTAGATCACCACGGCGAAGCCGAACCGGGTCCAGAAGAAGATCAGCGTGAGCACGTACATGGCCTGGGACGGGCTGCTCAGGAAGCCCTGGAGCGGCAGGCCGAGCCGGCCGAGCACGCCGTTCATCAGGCCGAAGTCGCGGTCGAAGATGTAGCCCATGAGCAGGCCGGCCGAAGTGGCCGAGGCCACGTACGGAACCAGGAAGGCGGTCCGGTAGAACCCGATCCCGCGCACCTTCCTGTTCAGCAGCACCGCCACCACCAGGCCGAAGACCAGCGAGGCGGGGATGTAGAGCACCAGCAGCAGCCCGGTGTTGCGCACGGCCTGGAAGAACACCGGGTCCTGGAACAGCGCCCGGTAGTTGTCCAGGCCGACGTTCTCGGGCGTCTTCATCAGGTCGGAGTCGGTGAACGACAGCGCCAGCGCCCACGCCATCGGCACCAGCGCGAACCCGAGGATGATCAGCGTGGCGGGGCCCGCGAACGACCAGCCCGCGACGTGGTCGCCGAGCCCGCGGGTCCTCCTGGCGTGCCGGGCGGCGGGCGCGCCGACGGCGGCGCTGCTCATGAGCCCGGCACCGCCAGCACCGCGTCGGACTTGGCGGCGGCCTCGTCCAGGGCGGTCTTGGCGTCGGCCCTGCCCAGCAGCGCCTGCGCGATGGCCTCGGCGACGAAGGACGACACGCGGGGGTACTTGGTGGTGGGCGGCCTGACCCGCTTGGCGTTGGCCAGGTTCTCGGAGATCACCTCGATGCCCGGATATTTCTGCAGATACTGCTGGTAGCCGGGCAGCTTGGTGATCGACTCCCTGATGGGCAGCGAGCCCGTGTCGCTCATCCACACGAGCTGCTGCTCCGCGGCCGTCAGCCAGCTCAGGAACGTGGTCGCCGCCTTGACGCGGCGCTCGTCGTGCTCGAAGACCACCCAGTTGTCCGGGCCGGAGACGGTCTCGTGGTTGCCGCCGGTGCCGGGCAGCCGCGCGACGCCGTAGTCGACCTTGGCCGCCTGGAGGTCGGGCAGCACCCAGGGGCCGGAGAGGAACATGGCCAGCCGTCCGGACTCGAACAGCTTCTGGCCCTTCTCGGCCGGGCTGGAGTCGAGATAGACCGACTTGTCGTCCACGGCCATGCTCCGGACCAGGCCGAGCGCCTGCTGCCCGGCCGCGGAGTTGAACGCCGACCTCTTGTGGTCGGGGGTGAGGATGTCGCCGCCCGCCTGCCACAGCAGCGGCCACAGCCCCCAGACGGCCTCCTCGCCGCCGCTGATCGCCCAGGTGGTGCCGAAGACGCCCTTCTGCGCGTCGGTGGTCTTCCTGGCGATGTCGCGGAAGTCGTCCCAGGTCCAGTCGGGGCCGGGGGCCTTGACGCCAGCCTTGGCCAGCAGCTCCTTGTTGTAGAGGACCACCATGTTGTCCACGACGGCGGGGAAGCCGATGACCTTGCCCTGGACGGTGACCGCCTCGCGCTCGTTGGCCCAGAAGTCGTCCCAGCCGACGGCCGGGTCCTTGACCTGGGAGGTGAGGTCGGCGGTCTTGGGGTTCCTGGCCACGTTGGGGGCCCAGGAGCCGTACAGGTAGGCGATGTCGGGGTAGGCGTCCGAGGTGAGCGCGGCAGTGATCTTGGGTAGCATGCCGTCTGCGGTCGCGCCGCCGGACTCGGTGCTGACCTTGACGTCGGGGTGACTCTGGTTGAACCGGGCGACCAGTTTCTCGATCGACTTCGCCGAGGCGTCCTCCTGGCCGTGCCAGATGGTGATCTCGACGGGGCCGCTCGCCCGTTCCTGTCCTCCGCCGCCGCAGCTCGCCGCGGCCAGAGCCAGGGCGACGACGGCCAGCGTCGTACGGGGCCTCATCGGGCGGTCTCGCGGATGTGGTGAATGAGTCGTGCCATGGGGTTCCCTCCACAGAGCACGGCGGGCGTGGCGGCCCGCTGCGTGCGGCGAGTATAGTCACGCATCCACGATGCAGACTAGAGTTCCACCAGACGGAATGAGGGCGCGAACGTGCGAACCATGACTCTCTTAGCCCGGCTGGCCGCGGTCGCGGCCCTGAGCTGCGCGCCGCTCGCGGCGCTCGCCGCACCGGCCCAAGCGGCCCAGACAGCCCAGACGGCACAGACGGGGGAGGCCGCGCAGACCGCGCAGGCGGGGCCGTGGCGGCCGCCGCTGCAGAGCCGCTGGCAGTACCAGCTCCAGGGCAACGCCAAGTACGCCGCCACCGGCGGCGTCAACGTCGACATCTGCGTGGTCCCCCAGTCGGGCGGCGCCTGCGTCCGGCCGGCGGTGTTCGACATCGACCTGTACGCCGACGGCGACGTGGTGGGCAACAACACCACGCTCAACACCGCGGCGGTGAAGGCCGTCCACGCCCGCGGCGCGAAGGCCGTCTGCTACGTCGACGCCGGCTCGATCGAGGAGTACCGGCCCGACTACCAGCAGTTCGTCGCCTGGCACAAGAGCCACGGCAACTCCCTGCTCGGCAAGCCGTTCAGCGCGGAGTTCCCCAACGAGCGCTGGGCCAACATCAACAACGACCAGGGCCAGCGGGACTTCCTGCTGAAGATGATGGAGGCCCGGGTCGACAAGTGCGTCCAGGCCGGCTTCGACGGGGTCGAGTTCGACGTCGTCAACGCCCACGAAGAGGGCAAGTCGGTCACCGGCTGGACCGTCAGCCCCGCCACCCAGCTCGTCTACAACAAGGCGCTGGCCGACCTGGCCCACCGCAAGGGCCTGTCCGCGGCGCTCAAGAACGACCTCAGCCAGGCGGCCGAGCTGGTGTCCAGCTTCGACTACGCCGTCAACGAGGAGTGCTTCCAGTTCGACGAGTGCGGCGAGCTGAGCGTCTTCGTCAAGGCGGGCAAGCCGGTGTTCCAGGTGGAGTACAAGACGGCGCCGTCGTCCTTCTGCCCCAAGGCGGCCAAGCTCGGCATCAACGCGATCAAGAAGGCCGTGGACTACTCGCTGAAGGACACGCCGTACAAGCCGTGCAAGTGACAAAGACCCTGCCCGTCCCGGGCTAGGGCCACGGCGGAGGTGTCACGGTCGTCCGGCCGTGACACCCCCGCCTGATGTGGTCACAGAATGCAGTTCCGAGATCCCCGACGCGGTCTCCGGTTCCGTGTAACGGAACGACAGTGCAGGATACGGAATCAATGCTATTTTCTGATGACCCAACGGGCAGGTCACCACAGGTCTGCGCGTCGCGGCACGTTGAGGAAGGACGGCGTCATGCGCGGACTGGCCGGCAAGCGGGTGCTGATCAGCGGGGGCAGCAGCGGCATCGGGGCCGCCACCGCCCGCAGGTTCCTGGAGGAGGGCTCGCGGGTGGTCCTCACCGGCCTGGACGGCGACGAGGTCGAGCGCACCGTCGCCGAGCTCGCGCCGCTCGGCGACGTGGGCGGGCTGACCGGCGACGTCAGCTCGGAGGAGGACGTCGCACGGCTGGTCGCGGGTGCGATCGAGGCCCTGGGCGGCGTGGACGTGCTGATCAACAACGCCGGCACCGCCTGGCGGGAGCCGTTCCTGGAGATCACCCCCGGCCACTGGGACCGGATCATCGCGGTGAACCTGCGCGGCATGTTCCTGATGGCCCAGGCCGTCGCCCGCCACCTGGTGGAACGGGGGACGGGCGGCGTGATCCTGAACATGTCCTCGACCAACGGCCTCGGCGGCGAGGCCGACTACGCCCACTACAACGCCTCCAAGGGCGGCGTGCTGCTGCTGACCAGGACCATGGCCGTCGAGCTCGGCGGGCACGGCATCCGGGTGAACGCCCTGTGCCCCGGCTACATCCGCACCCCGCTGAACGCCTCGATCTCGTCGGGGCTCGCCGACGACTTCGTCTCCGCCTACGAGCGCGACCACATCCCGCTGGGCCGGGCCGGGCTCGCCGAGGAGGTCGCCGCCGCCTACGCCTTCCTCGCCTCCGACGACGCCGCGTTCGTCCACGGCACCGAGCTGGTGATCGACGGCGGCCAGCTAGCGATCATGTGAGTCGCCGGGGCGCGGCACCTTCATGGCGATGATCAGGCCGTGCCCCGAGTCGTCGCCGGGACGCAGGCGCGACAGCTCGACGGTGAGCTGCGTCGGCCGGCCCCGGCCGTTGACCGCGTCGAGCGCGACCCTCCTGGCTCCGGCCCGGCTCGTGCCCCCGGCCGGCGCGTCGCGCACGAGCGGGACGATCCGCTCCACCGGCAACCCCGTGCCCAGCGAGGCCAGCGGACGGCCCACCGCCTCCCCGGCCCGCACCCCCCACAACTCCTCGGCCCCCGCCCCCCAGATGAGCACCCGCATGTCGGCGTCGAGCACCACCGCCGCGTCGCCCAGCCCGTGGACCAGCGAGGCGGTGATCCGGCCGACCTCGTCGAGCTCGGCCGTGCGGGCGACCAGCGCGTCGTTGGCGCGGCGCAGCTCGGCGGCGCGGGCGGTGAGCGCGTCGTTGGCGTGGCGCAGCTCGGCGTTGGCCGAGCGCAGCTCGTCGTTCGCGCGTCGCAGGTCGGCGTTGGCCGAGCGCAGCCGGCCGACGATCGCGGACCAGCGGCCGGGCGGCGGCAGGTTCTCCTGGCGGTCGGGGGTGATGGGCGTCTCCTGCGGCCGCAGCCGGCGGGTGCCGTGGTGCTGCTCGGAGCGGGGGTCGCGGGCCCGGCGGAAGCAGGCCAGGTGGCGGCTGACCGGCCTGGGCGGGCCGGTCTGCTCGTAGATCTCGACGCCGGTCCCGGCCAGGGCGTCGGGCATCGTGCTGAACAGGGGGATCGCGGTGCCGCCGTGCTCGGTCATGAGCGCGATGAGGCGGCACAGCGCGGGCTGGGCCTCGGCGACGGCCAGGTGGCCGCCCTTCTCCTGCATGGCCCGGTGGGTGATCGCGAGCTGTTCGAGGCCGTTCAGGTCGCAGAACCACAGGTCGCCCGCCGCGACGATCACGTGTTTCACCCGCGAGCGCGGCAGGGGGTCGAGGAAGGCGGCCAGGATGGGGCTGGTCGTCGAGTCGAGCTCGCCCGCCAGGGCGACCACCAGGGTGGTGTCGCCCACGGGCACGAGCCGTACGGAGAGCTGCATCATCGGATTCGCTCCTTCCCTGAACTCTGCGTGATCGTTGATCGACGCGCCGCAGGGTCCGGCTGCATGCCCCATATTCCTCCTCCTGCGGGAAAAGAGCCAGGCGCTCACCGTGCGTGAGCGAGGGCCCAGGAGGCTCCTTGGGTGAGGGGGTTGGGCAGCGTCGTCCAGCTGTCGCCGGGCGGGGCGCCCGCGAGCTGGGCGAGCAGGTGGGCCTTCACCCGGATCCGCTCGCCTAACAGGGCCGCGCGGTCGGCGCGCACGTCGGCGGTGTCGGGGAGCGCGTCGAAGGCCCGCCGCGCGGCCCGCGCCACGACCGCCCACAGGCGTGACTCCTCGGTACGGTCGCCCTCTCCCAGCAGGGAGACGAGGCTGCCGAACGTGGTGCCGACGAGCGAGCCGAACAGCTTGGCGTGCAGGACGCCGGGGTCGTCGCTGAGCAGCCGGGGGCTGACCGGCGGCGTCCCGAAGCCGTTGCGGGCCAGCCGGGCCGGGCTGATCCGGACGTCGGCCAGGTCGCGGTAGACCAGCTCGACCGGGCGGCCCCGCCGGTCCAGCACGACCAGCAGGTTCTGGCCGTGGGCCTCCAGCGCCACCCCCAGGGCCAGCAGGCCGAGCGCCGCCGCCGTCGCCACGCCGGCGAAGGCCGCCAGCCACTCGCCGGCCTCCTCGCCGCGCGGCGCGTCCCACTGGGCGGGGGCGGTGAGGGCGGCGACGGGCAGCACGGTGTGGCCGGGCACGCGGGGCGTCGGATCGCGCAGCATGACGGACAGGTCGGCGGTGTGCTCGCCGCGCACGGCCCCCGCGGCCCCGGACAGGTAGCGGGCGATGCGCGGACGGCCGCCGAGCCGCGCCGACAGGGCGGTGAGCAGGTCCGACAGGGGGACGCAGTCGCGCACCGAGCCGGGGGAGATGTCCCTGACGCCGGAGGTCATCCGGGTGGTGAACGCCGTCTTGAGGTGCGGGCCGCCGTCCAGGGGGGCGAGGGTCCGTACGGACATCAGCGGATGGCACGGCAACGCCCCGGCCGCGTACGGGCGCACCCCCAGCCCGGCCAGCACGTGCCGGGTCTGCCAGGGGTGGACGGGCAGCAGCAGCCGGTCGCCGTCCATGAGCGAGCCCGGCCACGGCCCGGTGACCAGGCATTCGGCGGCGGGCACCGCGACCAGGTCGAGCGCGACGACGGGCCGGTGCTCCGGCATGTACGCCAGTTGCTCGGCCACCGACACCCCCGGCCGGTTGCGGCAGCCCGGATGGTAGGGATGGCCGTCGACCACGCTCTGCTCGTACCGCTCCGGGCCCGGCTCGCGCAGCGGGAAGGCCGCGCCCGCCCGCGACAACGCCAGGGAGGCGACGCTGTTGTCCAGGTCGGCGACCAGCCCCTGCGCGCCGGGCAGGCCGAGCGCCGCCAGCAGCTCGGCCGGGTCCGGGTACGGGACGCCGTCCAGCCGCAGCTCCGGCTCGTCGGCCAGGTCGTAGGGCAGCCGGTGCCGTCCGGTCAGCTCGCGCCCGTCCGAGAGCCGTACGCGCAGGTCGCCTCCTACGGCGACCGGCTCGGCGAGGCCGGGCAGGGGCTCGCAGAGCAGGCCCCGCCACAGCCGTCCCATGACGGCGGCCCGCGCCCCCGGCAGGGCCGCGGCGTAGCCGGGCGTGAGGTCCGGGCGCACCGCGGCCAGCTCCCTCGCGAACCGCGCCGCAGTATGCCGCATGAACCCCCCCGTATCCAGGAACATGCCCAGGTAGGAACCCTGTGGACACTGATCGGTACAAAAGGGTAGGACAGGTCGCCATGGCATATATCGACGGCCTCCTCCCACCGGCCGGTCCGGCACCCGAGGCGCGAGACCACCAGGCCGCGGACGAGGCCACGGCCCTCGCGGTGACGGCCCTGCTCAACTGCCTGCTCCGCGAGGTGGCCGAACCCGCGACCGCCGAGGACGGCGTATGGGTGCTGCCCGCGACCGGGCACGTCCTGCACGTCCGCCCCGGACGGTACCCCGGCGCGCCCGCCCTGCGCACCCCCGGCGGCCCGCGCCCGCTCTCCCTGGCCGGCCTGGTGGCGCTCACCGAGGACGAGCTGCGGGCGCGCACCGGCCACGCCAACCCGTCCCTGGCCAAGGAGATCATGGAGAGCAGGGACGTCATGGCCGCGCTGCTGTCGGCCCAGCGCGCCACCACCCCGCCCGCCGACCTGTACCTGCGCTCGGAGCAGGCGCTCGTCGCCGGTCACCGCTACCACCCGGCCCCCAAGGCACGCGGCGGATCGGGCCCGGACGCCTGGCTGCCCTACTCGCCGGAGGCGCGCGCGAGCTTCGCGCTGCCGCTGCTCGGGGTGCCCGCCGAGGCGCTGGTCGAGCAGGGCGACGCGAGCGCGCTCGACCGGCTGGGCCCGCCCGCCCCCGACGGCCTGACGCTGCTGCCCGCCCACCCCTGGCAGGTGGAGCTGCTGGGCGGGCTCAGGGAGCAGCGCCACCTCGGCCTCACGCCCGAACGGGCGGTGGCGACGGCCTCGATCCGCACGGTGTACCTGCCGGAGGCCGACCTGTTCTGCAAGTTCAGCCTGGACGTGCGGATCACCAACGACATCCGCCGCCTGTGGCTGCACGACCTGCGCTGGCTGGGCCTGATCGACGACCTGCTGGGCGCGGCCTTCGACGACCTGCCCGAGCACCGGCCGCGGCCCGCCGTCCTCGGCGACCGCGGTTACCGCAGCCTGGAGCTGGGCGGGGACGGCGGCGAGGCGCTGGCGGTGATCGTCCGCGACGGGCTCGGCGGGCACCTGCGGCCGGGGCTGACGGCGCTGCTGGCCGCCGGGGTCAGCGAGGGCTTCCCCGGCAACCCGCTGGACGGCCTCGACGCCGGCCAGGCGCTCGGGTGGTGGCGGCGCTACCTCGACCACGTCGTGCCGCCGGTCCTGCACGCCTACTTCCGCCACGGCGTGGTGCTCGAATGCCACCTGCAGAACGTGCTCATCGGCGTGGACGCGCGGGGCCTGCCCGGCCAGGCGATCTTCCGCGACCACGAGGGGGTCAAGCTGACCGCGGACCGCCACAGCCTGCCCGGCGCCCGCACGCCCGTCGTGAGCCCCGCCTACGGCTGGGAACGGCTGCTGTACTGCCTGGTCGTCAACAACCTGTGCGAGATCGCCGGAGCCGTGGCCGAGCGGCATCCGGAGCTGCGCGCCGAGCTGTGGACCGAGCTGTGGACCGAGGCGAGATCGGTGTTCGCCGGCTGCGCCGAGGACCACGGCGAACCCGAGGAGCTGCGCGACCTGCTCGCCGCCGCGTCCGTGCCCGCCAAGGCCAACCTGCTGCTGCGCTGGCTGGAGGCGGACGGCGCGGACATGCGCTGCGTGCCGATGCCCAGCCCTTTGCGACTCTTTACGCCATAAGCTATCCTCGCCGAGGACAACAGTTTATGGTGTATCGAATTCAGGGAGGCCGCCGGTGACCACGGCGACGCTGCACGACGGAAGCACCATCGAGGCAGAGGTCCACGGCTCGGGCCCGGTGGTGCTCCTGGCCGTCAACCCCAAGCCGATCGAGGGCGAGGCGGCCGAGGAGATGCGGAAGTGGGGGGCCGACCCCGCGCTCGGCCGCTCGCTCATCGACGGCCTGTCCGACGGCTTCCGCGTCGTGGCCTTCGACTACGAGGGCCACGTCCTCGCCCATCCCAAGCCGGACACGCTCACCCCCGACAACGTGGCGGCCGACATCTTGTCGGTGGCCGACGCGGCGGGGGCCGACCGGTTCGCCTATTACGGCTACTCCTGGCTGGCGCTCAGCGGGCTCCAGCTCGCCCTGCGCACCGACCGGCTCTCGGCGCTGGTCATGGGCGGCTACCCGCCGCTCGGCGGGCCCTACGCCGAGATGCTGAAGGTCACCGAGGCCACGTACCGGATGGCCGTCGAGCCGAAGACCGCCACGCCGCCGGCCGCGGGGACGGGCGAGCCGGGCGACTGGTCGTCCACCGAGGTGACCCTGAGCGAGGGCCAGGCCAGGCAGTTCGCCACCCTGTACCGGGCGCTGCGCGGGTTCGACGACAGCCGGGTGCGCCTGTCCTGCCCCCGCCTGTGCTTCGTCGGGTCCGCCGACGAGATTGCCTACGGCGAGCGGTGGGGCGGCGCCCACGTCAGCATCGCCGGCCCGGTGGTCCGCGAGCGGGCCGCCATCGAGGCGCTGGGCTGGGACGTCGAGGTGCTCGACGGGCTCGACCACGCCGGGGCCATGCAGGCGGCGAACGTGCTGCCCGTCCTGCGGCCCTGGCTGGAGAGGGCGCTGTTTCTCCCGGCCTGAGCTGGGCAGATGCCCCGCGGGTCCGGGAACGGGGGGCCGGGAACGGGGGGGACATGGCGAAGGGGAACGGCCGCGACGGCGTTCAGCCGGTCGATGAGCCCATCGGGAAGCTGGAGCTCGTGCACGCCTTCGAGTCCGGCCCGATGCCGACCGGCGTCACGGTCTCCCGGGCCGGCCGGATATTCGTGAACTTCCCCAAATGGGGTGACGACGTGCCGGCGACCGTGGTCGAGCTGCGGGACGGCAAGGCCGTCCCCTACCCCGACCAGGAGTGGAACACCGAGGCAGACGAGCCGTCGAAGTGGCTGGTCTCGGTGCAGAGCGTGGTCGTCGATCCCATTGACCGGCTGTGGATCCTCGACACCGGCAGCCCGATGTTCCGGCCCACCAGGAAGGGCGGGCCCAAGCTCGTCTGCGTGGACCTGGAGACCGACACCGTGGTCAAGGTCATCATGTTCGACCGCGGTGTCGCCCTGGAGACGTCCTATCTCAACGACGTGCGCTTCGACCTGCGCAAAGGGGTCGCCTACCTCACCGACTCCGCCGACAAGGGGCCCAACGGGATCATCGTGGTCGATCTGGCCAGCGGGCAGGCGTGGCGCCGGCTGCACGACCACCCGAGCACCAAGGCGGAGCGGCCGCCGGACTTCGTGCCGGTCGTGGAGGGCAGGCCGTTCCTGGAGCGGCCGCAGGACGGGCCGCCGTCGCCCGTCCTGATGGGGGCCGACGGCATCGCGCTCCCGGCCGGCGGCGAGCGGCTCTGGTACTGCCCGCTGCTCTCCCGCCGCTGGTACAGCGTGTCCACGGACGCCCTGGTCGACCGCGCGCTGGACGACGCAGAAGTGGCGGCGACGGTCAGGGACGAGGGCGACAAGGGCGGCTCGGCCGACGGCCTGGAGGCCGACGACGCCGGGCACATCTACCTGACCGACTGGGAGCACAACGCGGTGCTGCGCCGGGCGCCCGACGGCACGATCGACACCCTGGTCCACGACGCCCGCCTGCTGTGGCCGGACACGCTGTCGGTGGCCGACGGCCACCTGTACGTGACGGCCAACCAGCTGCACCGGCAGGCCAGGTTCCAGGAGGGGCACGACCGGCGGCGGTACCCGTACGCGCTGTTCCGGGTGCCGATCGACGCCGGGCCGGTCCGTCTGGTCTAGCGCCGCGGGCGCGCAGGGTCCGGGTCATGGTTTGCCGCCTTCGTCGACGCGGTATGCCCGCTACGTAGAGGTACTGATCGGATACCGAACGACGCCATCGCTGAACCTCTGCAATGGCCACTTGGGGGGCTTAAGGCCGATGAATGCCGCTAAATACGACTGGTTTCCTGACGGCGTGACCGTCCTGGAGGCGTCATGTCGCTGAACGCACGCATCGGCAGGATCGAGAGCCTGCTCGAACGGGCCGAACCGCCCGCCGTCGAGCTGGCCCAGGCCCTGCTCGACCTCTACGGCGAGGGCCTGACGCGGATCATGGCGGCGGCCGACGACGACCTGGCCGCCCGGCTGGCCGCCGACGACGTGGTGGCCCACCTGCTGCTGCTGCACGACCTCCACCCGATCGACGTGCGGACCCGGGTCGAGGACGCGCTGCGCGGCACCGGCGCCGAGGTGATCGACGTCGAGGGCGACCTCGTCCGCCTGCGCCTTCCGGACGACGACGGGAACGCGGCGGACGCGGCGCGCCGGGCGGTGCGCGACGCGGCCCCCGAGGTCGAGCAGGTCGAGATCGTCCGGTCGGCGCCCGGCGTGGGGGCCGGCAGATGGACCACGTGAGGCGCATCGCCCGAGCCGTCCTCTACGGGGGCTACCTGCTGTGGCCCAGCCGCCACTCCGCCCCGCCCGACCGGCGGCGCTGGACGTTCGGCGGCGTGCACCCCGAGTCCTACGGCCGGGCGCACGAGGGTAACCCGTGGCTGACCCAGACCCAGTGCCTGCTGGAGGCCGGCGGCGACGACGTCGTGGACGTGCACGTGCGCTTCCTGCACCTGGTCACCTGCGAGGTGGCCGTCCAGCGCGAGGGCGAGCTGGTCTGCGTGCCGGAGCTGACCGTCGGCGGCGCCCGCCACCTGCCCCGGGAGGAGGCCAAGGAGCGCGAGGTGGCCGAGACGGGGCTGCGCCTGGCCGACCTGCTGGCCCGCCCGGCCGGAATGGAGATCCACGTGCCGCCGGGCCAGCGCGCCGAATGGCTCGACGGCGAGGGCGTGCTGCTGCGCGGCTGGGAGGCGCTGAGCGGCCGGGCCGAGGTGTTCGCCGAGCGGCTGCGCGAGGGCCTGTTCCGGCTCACCGTCCGGGTGGCTAACACCAGCCCGTGGCAGGGCGACTCGCGCGCGGAGGCCATGAAGCACACCCTGATCTCCGCGCACACGGTCGTGAGCTCGCCGGGCGGCCGGTTCGTCTCGCTGACGGAGCCGCCCGACGGGCTGCGCGCGCTGGCCGCGGGCTGCCACAACATCGGCACCTGGCCGGTGCTGGTCGGCGAGGAGGGCGACCGGCACACGATGCTGTCGGCCCCGGTCATCCTCTACGACCATCCCAAGGTCGCGCCCGAGAGCGGCACGTTCGACGCCACGGAGATCGACCAGCTCCTCGACCACTGCGCCGCGCTCACCCCGGAAGAGCTCATGCGCCTGCACGGCACCATGCGGGAGACGTGACATGGACACTCGGTACCCGACGGAACGGCCGGCCCCGGCCGAGGCGATCGTCGACGGCGTGCGGCTGGCCCCGGGCAGCCGGGTGCGCCTGCGCCCGAAGAGCCGCGCCGACATCCTCGACCTCGCGCTCAACGGCCGCCTCGCGGTGATCGAGAGCGTCGAGCGGGACGACGACGGCGGCTTCCACGTCGGCGTCACCCTCGCCGGCGACCCGCTGCGCGACCTGGGCGAGTCCAGGCTGCCCTGCCACCGGTTCTTCTACTCGGCCGAGGAGCTCGAACCCGTCGGAGGGGGCTGCCGCCCGCGCGTGCTGGTGGCCGGGATCGGCAACGTCTTCCTCGGCGACGACGGCTTCGGCGTCGAGGTCGTGCGCCGCCTGGCCGACGACGACCTGCCCGCCGACGTGCTCGACTTCGGCAGCCGCGGCCTCGACCTGGCCTACGCGCTCCAGCGCGACTACGAGGCCGCGATCCTCGTGGACGCCGCGCCGCGCGGCGAGCCGCCGGGCACGCTCACCCTGCTCGAACCGGACATGCCCGGTCCGGGCGGCCCCGGCGGCATCGCGGCCGAGAGCCACGGCCTCGACCCGGTCAAGGTGCTGCGCATGGCGCGCGAGCTCGGCCGGGTGCCCGCGCGGGTGCTCGTCCTGTGCTGCGAGCCGGCCCGGCTGGTCACCGACGACGTGCTGGTGGAGCTGAGCGAGCCGGTGCGCGGGGCGGTCGAGGAGGCGGTGCGGATGGTGCGCTCGCTCGTCATGGACCTGCTGGCGGAACGGGCCTGACCCCGTCCGCTCGTGACGGACGCGCCGGGGGGACGGGCCCGAACCCGTCCGGCTCGCCGGGCACCGAGCGCATGCGGCCGATGATGGCGGTCGTCGAGCGGTCGGGCAGGTAGTCGAGCACCAGCACCTCGCCGCCGAGCGAGCGCACCAGCGGCGCCTCCGGCAGCATCTCCGGCGTGTAGTCGCCGCCCTTGACGTAGATCTCCGGCCTGATGAGCCTGAGCAGGCGTTCCGGGGTGTCCTCGTCGAACTCGGTCACGTAGTCCACGTCGTTCAGGGCGGCCAGCACCGACATGCGGTCCTCGCACGGGTTGAGCGGGCGTCCCGGGCCCTTGAGCCGGGTGACGCTGGCGTCGCTGTTGACCGCGACCACGAGCACGTCCCCGAGCTGCCCGGCCTGCTCCAGGTAGCTGACGTGGCCCCGGTGCAGCACGTCGAAGCAGCCGTTGGTGAACACGATGCGCTCGCCCCTGCGCCGGTGCTCGTCCAGGAGCTGGGCCAGGCGCTCGGCCGCCTGCACGGTGCCCTCCTGGCGGCGCAGGGCGCGCAGCAGCTCGTAACGGGTGCAGATGGACGTGCCGGAACGGCGGACGACCACGCCGGCCGCGGCCTGGCCCGCCTCGGCGGCCTCCTCCGGCGTCGCGCCGGCGGCCAGCCACAGCGAGAAGGCCGCGGTGTAGGTGTCGCCCGCGCCGGTCGCCATGTGCTGCGGCGCGGGCCGGGCGTAGGTCCGGTACGGCGGGCAGCCGGCCCGGTGCAGCAGCGTGCCCTCGCCGTCCAGGGTGGTCACCACGATCCCGGCCCCGGTGGCGGCCAGGATCTGCGCGGAGCGCGCCATCAGGTACGCCGGCCGGTCGGCCGCGGCGTCCACCTCGCCGAGCAGGCTCACCACCTCGGCGTAGTTGGGCAGCACCGCCGCCGGCGCGCACTCGACCCAGGGCGCGACCGCGTGCGCGTCCACGACGAGCAGCGGCAGCCCGGCCAGCGCCCGGCGCACCGCCGGGGTGAACACGCCGCCGCCGTAGTCGCAGGCCACGACGACGTCCGCGCCGGCCACGGCCGCGGAGACGCGGGCCAGCAGCGCGCGTTCTGCCTCGGGCGGGATGACGTCGAGGTCCTCCTCGTCGTAGCGGGCGGTGAGCTGGCCGCTGGTGACCAGCCGCCGCTTGTGCGCGGTACGCCGTCCCGGCACCGCCTGCAGGTCCGTCTCCACGCCGAGCAGCCGCAACGCCTGGACGAGCTGGTCGCCGCAGGCGTCGTCGCCCACCACGCCGACGAGCCGGACGCGGGCCCCGAGCGCCGCCAGGTTGGCCGCGGTGTTGCCGGCCCCGCCCGGCGCGTCCTCGACCGCCTCCAGGCTCATCACGGGCACCGGCGCCTCCTGGGCCAGCCGCTTGGCCGAGCCGTGCAGCCACGAGTCGAGCATGACGTCGCCGACGACGACCGCGCTGACCGTCTCTTCCCTCAGGGTGCCCATAGAGGGCGAGTACCTGTAAAAGCCCAGCTCAAACGCATATCAGCTCAATTAGGTTCGTCCGGAACCGAAGTTATGGGCCATCCCTGCCGGGTAGCCGGGCCGCTATGTACGGCCCTTCGGACACCGGGCTGCCGCTCCAGGCGGGCCTGCCACCTGGAGCTGCCGGCCACTGTCGCGGACAGGAGCGCGGAATGCTACGACTACATGCCGGGGACCCCATGACGGCCCGGCCCGGCCTGGTCGAGGGCGTGCGGAGCATCGCCGTCCTGCGGGCCAACGCGATCGGCGACTACCTGGTCGCGCTGCCGGCCATCGAGGCGATCAAGCTGGCCTACCCCGACGCCCGGCTCACCCTGCTGGGCACGCCGTGGCACGCCGAGTTCCTGTCCGGGCGGCCGGGACCGGTGGACGACGTGGTGGCGCTGCCGCCGATCACGGGCGTCTCGACGTCCGAGACCGGCTACCCGGTGCCCGGCGGGGCCCGCGCCGAGCTGCGGGAACGGGCGTTCGACCTGGCGGTGCAGATCCACGGCGGCGGGCGCTTCTCCAACCCGTTCCTGCGCTCGCTCGGGGCCCGGGTGACCGCCGGGCTGCGTTCCCCGGACGCCGAGCAACTGGACCGGTGGGTGCCCTACACGTACTTCCAGCACGAGACGCTGCGCTTCCTCCAGGTCGCCGAGCTGGTCGGCGGGGTCGCCGAGCGGCTCGAACCGCTGGTGGCCGTCACCGCCCGCGACCGGGCGGAGCTGGCCGAGTCGTTCGGCGAGCCGCCGGCCGGGCTGGTCGCGCTGCATCCGGGGGCGACGGACCCGCGGCGGCGCTGGCCCCCAGAACGTTTCGCCGAGGTGGCCGACCGGCTGGCCCGGCCCGTCGCGGTGACCGGGAGCTGGGCCGAGAAGGACCTGGTGGAGGCGACGGTCGCGGCGATGCGCGGGCGCGCGCACCCGGTGATCCCCGTCGTCGGCACGCTCACCCTCGGCGGCCTGGCCGCCCTGTACGAGCGCTGCGCCCTGGTGGTCGCCAACGACACCGGCCCGCGCCACCTCGCCGCGGCCGTCGGCACGCCCACGGTCGCCGTCTACTCGTGCGTCAACGTGATCAACGCGGGGCCGCTCAGCAGGACCGCGCACCGGCCGCTGATCTCCTGGACCACCCGGTGCCCGACCTGCGGCGCGAGCGGCGTGGACGTGGAGGCCGAACGCTGCGAGCACGACGGGACGTGGGTCGCCGACGTCTCGGTGGACGACGTGACAGAACAGGCCGAAGACCTACTGAAGGGATATCGAGATGACTGACCAGGCCGTGCTGGACGAACTGCAGGAAGCCCTGGACGAGGCGTTCCGGGGACGGGACCGGGTGGCGATGCGCGAGGTGTACGCCCGGGTCTCCGCGCACGTGCACATCCCCGCCGACATGCTGGCCCATCTCAACGAGCTGCCCGAGGGCAGCTACTCCAGGGAGGAGATGGCCGAGGCGATCAACGACGTGATCAGGCGGCGCGGCGAGCAGGACAGCCTGGGCCTGCTGAGCATCCCGCGGCAGCGGCCGGTGGAGGAGACCGCGGCCGCGGAGCGGGCTGTCGCCGACGACACGCCGCTCGAATCCCTCAACCCGCCCCAGACCCGGCCGGACGACGGCCAGACCCCGGAGTTCCGCGAACCGTAGAGGCTCTTCTAATTAGACCGTTCGTTCTCGAATGTGGTAGCTTCGCCGCGTGGCACGGAGCAAGGAGTTCGATCCCGAGGTCGCGCTCGACCGGGCGCTCGACCTGTTCTGGGAGCGCGGTTACGAGGCGACCTCGATGGCCGACCTGGTCGAGCGGCTGGGGCTGGCGCGGGCCAGCATCTACGGCACCTTCGGCGGCAAGCGGGAGCTCTACGTCAAGGCGCTGGAGCGCTACCTGGCCCGGCGCGACGTGGTCGAGCCGCTGGCCCAGCCGGGGCCCGCGGTGCCGGCCGTCCGCGCCTTCCTCGACGCGTACGTGGCCGAGATCCTGGCCGACGAGCTGCGGCGCGGCTGCATGGTCGTCAACACGGCCGTGGAGTTCGCCTCGCGCGACGCCGAGCTGGCCCGCCGGGTGACGGCGAGCTGGGCGGAGCTGGAGACCGCGCTGGCCGCCGCGCTGGTGCGCGCCCGCGCCCAGGGGGAGATCCCCGAGTCGAAGGACCCCCACGCGCTGGCCAGGTTCCTGCTCGTGCTGCTCCAGGGCCTGCGCGTGCTCGGGCGGGCCGACCCGGACCCGCGCCGCCTGCGCGACGCGGTCGAACAGGCCATGATTGCCGTGCAAATTTGAGACCGATCGTTCTAGGAGCTTGTCGTGTTCGAAGGAAAAGTCGTGCTCGTCACCGGGGCCACCGGGGTCGTGGGCCGGGCCGCCGCGCTGGCGTACGCCAGGAAGGGCGCGTCCGTGCTGGCCGCCGGGCGGGACGCCGCGCGGCTCGGCGCGGTGGTCAAGGAGATCGAGGCGGCGGGCGGCCGGGCCAGCGGCTTCACCGCGGACGTCACCGACTCGGCCTCCGTCGCCGCCATGGTGGAGGCCGCCGTCACCCGCTACGGCGGGCTCGACGTGGCGCTGAACGCCGCCGGCGTCTTCGGCATGCTGGCCCCGGTGGCCGACTACGACGAGGACACCTGGGACACCGTGCTCGCGGTCAACCTCAAGGGCGTGTTCCTGTCGATGAAGCACGAGATCGCCTACATGCGCGAGCACGGCGGCGGCGTGATCGTCAACGTGGCCAGCAACCTCGGCGCCCACTGGCGCCTGCCCGGGGCCGCCGCCTACGCCGCCTCCAAGGCCGCGGTGAGCCACCTGACCCGCACCGCCGCCCGCGACCACATCGCCGACGGCGTCCGCGTCAACGCCGTCAGCCCCGGTCCCATCGACTCGCCCATGTCCACGCGTCCCGGCGAGACGCCCGCCGAGCGCGACGAGCGCATGCGGCACGCCCTGCCCATCGGCCGCGTCGCCGCCCCGGAGGAGATCGCCGCGGCGGCGCTGTGGCTGTCCTCGCCGGAGTCCAGCTTCGTCGTCGGCCAGGACCACGTCATCGACGGCGGCGCCACGGCCTGACTCAGCCGGCGGCCACGGGCGGGCGGGTCTCCTTCATGGCCAGCACCGCCACCAGGCTGATCAGCCCGACCCCGGCCATGTACGCCGACACCGACAACGACGTGCCGGTCGCCTCGTGCAGGGCGGTCGCGACCAGCGGGGCGAACCCGCCGCCGAGCAGCGCGCCGACGGCGTACGAGAAGGAGACCCCGCTGTAGCGGTAGCGGGGCTCGAACATCTCGGCGAACAGCGCCGACTGCGGCCCGTACGTCGCGGCGAGCCCCACGTTGAGCACCACCACGGCGACCACCATCAGCGCCGCCGCCCTGGTGTCCACCAGCAGGAAGAACGGCACGGCCCACACCACGAGGAGCACCGAGCCGGCCAGGTAGACCGGCTTGCGGCCGATCCGGTCGGACCAGATCGCCGTGGCCACGATCCCGGCCAGCCAGGTCAGGCTGCCGATGATCACCACGACGAGCATGAGGTTCCTGCTCACCTTCAGCACCTGGGTGCCGTAGGACAGCAGGTAGGCGAGGAAGACGTAGCCGATCGCGGTGTTGGCGACGAAGCTGGCCGAGGCGAGCAGCAGCGCCCGCGGCCGCTCGCGGAAGACGTCGAGGACGGGCCGCCTGCTGCGCGCCTGCTCGGCGGCGAGCGCCCGGAACACCGGCGTCTCGGCCACCCGCAGCCTGATGAACAGCCCGACCGCGACCAGCACGACGCTGAACAGGAACGGCAGCCGCCAGCCCCAGCTCGCGAACTGGGCCTCCGACAGCCCGGCCGTCACCGCGACGTACACCAGTTGCGCCAGGATCAGCCCGGCGGGCACGCCCACCTGGGAGTACAGCCCGTAACGGCCGCGCTTTCCCGGCGGGGCGTGCTCGACGGCGAGCAGCGCCGCGCCGCCCCACTCGCCGCCGGCGCTGAGCCCCTGGAGCAGCCGCAGGACCAGCAGCAGGATCGGGGCCAGCACCCCGATCTGGTGGTAGGTGGGCAGCAGCCCGACGCCGACCGTGGCCACGCCCATCAGCAGCAGGGACGCGACCAGCATCGCCTTGCGCCCGAGCCGGTCGCCGAAGTGCCCCCACACCAGGCCGCCCACGGGCCGGGCCAGGAACCCGACGCCGAGCGTGGCGAACGCGGCCAGGGTGCCCGACGCGGGCGAGAGCGGGGAGAAGAACTGGGAGCCGAAGACCAGCGCGGCGGCCGTGGAGTAGATGAAGTAGTCGTACCACTCGATCGTGGTGCCGACCGCGCTCGCCATGGCGACGCGACGGAGTTGGGCGGGGTCCGGCTCTGCTGCCTCGTGGGTCATGGCGCCTCCCTCGACGCCAGAGTAGATCTTCCTCCGCCCGCTTCCCAGTGGCCCGGGGCAGGCGTCCCTAGAACGCCACCCCGCACCGCAGGATCACGTTCGCGTACGGCGTGGCCTCTCCGGTGCGCACGGCCAGCCGCACCCCCGCCGACAGCCGCTTCAGCTCCTCGTGCGGCACGTAGGCCAGCCCCGGCAGCCGGGCCGCGAGCAGCTCGGCGCAGCCGGGGTTGCCCGCGCGCACCTCCTCGGCCGCCGTGGCCCCCTCGACGACGAGCTCGGCGAGCAGCCCGCCGAGCACGTCGGCGAAGGACGGGATGCCCGGCAGGAAGGCCAGGTCGACGACCCGCACGCCGGGCGGCACGGGCATCCCGCTGTCACAGACCAGCACCTGGTCGGTGTGGCCGAGCCGGGCCATGGCCCCCGCCAGCTCGGCGTTCAGAATCCCCGCGCGTTTCACTGGAAGTCCGCGACGTTCTCCTTGGTCGCCACCTTGACGGGCACGGCCACCGTCTTGTCGATGGTCTCGCCCTTGGCGGCCTTGACCGCGGCCTGCACCGCCTGCCGGCCGAGCAGCGACGGCTGCTGGGCGACGCTGGCGGCCAGCGTGCCCGCCTGCACCGCCTTCAGGCCGTCGGGAGTGCCGTCGAAGCCGACGACCTTGACCTGCTGGCCGGCCTTGGCGCCCAGGGCCTTGATCGCGCCCAGCGCCATCTCGTCGTTCTCGGCGAAGACGCCGGTGATGCCGGGGTTCGACTGGAGCATGTTGGTCATGACGTCCAGGCCCTTGGTGCGGTCGAAGTCGGCCGGCTGCTTGGCCACGACCTTGATGTTCGGGTACGCGGCGATGCCGTCGGCGAAGCCCTGGCCCCGGTCACGCGAGGCGGACGTGCCCGCCGTGCCCTGGAGCACGACCACGCTGCCCTTCTCGCCGAGCTGCTTGGCCAGCTCCTGGGCGGCCAGCTTGCCGCCGGCGACGTTGTCGGAGGCCACGGTCTGGGCCACCTCCGCGCCGTTGACGCCGCGGTCGGCCGCGATCACCGGGATCTTGACCCGGTCCGCCGCCTTGACCGCCGGGGCCGCCGCGTCGGAGTCGACCGGGTTGATGATGATCGCCTTCATGTTCTGGCTGGTGAAGTTCTGGACCTGGTTCACCTGCTGGGAGGCGTCGTTCTGGGCGTCGGTGACGGTCAGCGTGACGCCCTCCTTCTTGGCCTCCGCCTCCGCGCCGCTGCGCAGCTGCACGAAGTAGGGGTTGTTCAGGGTCGACACCGACATGCCGATCTTGATGTCCCCGCCCCCCGAGGACGTGCCACCGGAGCCGCCGTCGCCGGAGGAGCCGGAGGAGCCGCACGCGGCCAGGCCGAGCGTGAGCGCGGCGCCGGCCATGACAATCGCGGGAATCCGCATGATCTTTACTTCCTTTTCCTAGTTCGTTCCCCTGCGCCGCAGGGTGTCGACGAGGACCGCGAGCGCGATCACCACGCCGATCACGACCTGCTGCCAGAACGCCGAGACGGACAGCAGGTTCAGCCCGTTGCGCAGCACGGCGAGGATGAGCGCGCCGACGAAGGTGCCGAGCGCCCTGCCCTTGCCGCCGGACAGGCTCGCGCCGCCGATGACGACGGCCGCGATCGCGTCCAGTTCGTAGCCCGCCGCGGCCTGTGGCTGGGCCGAGGCCAGCCGGCTGGCCAGGACGATGCCGGCCACCGCCGCGAAGACGCCGGACAGCGCGTACGTGATGAGCTTCTGCCGGTTGACCTTGATGCCGGACAGCCGGGCGGCCTCCTCGTTGCCGCCGATGGCGTACATGGCCCGGCCCGGGTACGTGCGGTTGAGCACCACGGCCGCGATCACGCCCATGACCAGCATCACCAGCACCGGGATCGGCAGGTAGTCGCCGAGCGTGTCGCCCAGGTGCGAGACCGAGTCGGGCATCGCGATCGGGCTGCCCTGCGAGATGACCAGCGCCAGGCCGCGGGCGATGCCCAGCATGGCCAGCGTGGCGATGAACGGCGGCAGCTTGCCGTACGCGATCAGGGCGGCGTTGACCAGGCCGCACACGACGCCGACGGCCAGCGAGACCACGACGGCGACCGGCCACGGCAGCCCGGCGCTGGTGGCCGTCCAGGCCAGCACGATCGCCGACAGCGCGGCGACCGAGCCGACGGACAGGTCGATGCCGCCGGTGACGATCACGAACGTGGCCCCGAAGGCCAGGATCGCGGTGACGGCCGCCTGGACGCCGACGTTGAGCAGGTTCGTCACGCTGAGGAAGTCGGAGGACAACAACGACAGCGCCACGACCAGCACGACGAGCGCGGCGAGCGCGCCGTTCTCGGCGAACCAGGCCGCGGCGGGCGACCGGCGGCCGGTGAGCTTGTTCGGAACGGTGCTACTTGGCACGGGGACCCTCCACATCCGTGACCGCGAGGGCCATGACGTCGTCTTGCGTGGCCCCGGCCGCGGGCAGCTCGCCGACGAGCCTGCCGCGGGCCATGACCAGAATGCGGTCGCTCATGCCGAGCACCTCCGGCAGATCGCTGGAGATCATGAGCACGGCGTGCCCGGAGGCGGTGAGCGCGTTGATGAGCTGGTAGATCTCGACCTTGGCCCCCACGTCGATGCCGCGGGTCGGCTCGTCGAGGATGAGCACGCCCGCGTCGGCGACCAGCCACTTGCCGATGACGACCTTCTGCTGGTTGCCGCCCGACAGCGTGCGGACCTCCTGGTCCAGGCCGGTCATCCGGATGCCGAGCTGCTCGGCCACCTTCCCGGCGGCCTTCCGCTGGCCGGCGCGGTCGACGAAGCCGGCGCGGGTGGCGGCGCGCATGGTGACCAGGCCCAGGTTCTCGGCCACGTCCGCGCCGAGCACCAGGCCCTGGCCCTTGCGGTCCTCGGGGACCAGGCCGAGCCCGGCCTCCATGGCGGCGTGCACGTCGCCGGGCGCCAGGCGCGTGCCGCGGACGACCACCTCGCCGGCGTCGTAGCGGTCGGCGCCGAAGACGGCCCGCGCGACCTCGGTGCGGCCGGCGCCGACCAGCCCGGCGACCCCGACCACCTCGCCCGCGCGCACCTCGAACGAGACGTCGTCGAAGACGCCCCTGCGGCCGAGGCCGGAGACCTTGAGCAGGGCCTCGCCGCGCTCGGTGGCCTGCCGCGGGAACTGCTGGTCGATCGGGCGGCCCACCATGAGCCTGACCAGCTCGTCCTGGGCGGTGTCCGCGGGGATCTCGGTGACGGACCTGCCGTCGCGCAGCACGGTCACCCGGTCGCCGATCTCGGCGATCTCCTCCAGGTGGTGGGTGATGAACACGATCGAGACGCCCTCGTCGCGGAGCTGGCGGACGATCGTGAACAGCTTGGCGACCTCGCCGGAGGTGAGCACGGCGGTGGGCTCGTCCATGATGAGCACGCGGGCGTCGAGCGCGAGCGCCTTGGCGATCTCCACCATCTGCATGCGGGCGATGCCGAGCCGGGAGATCGGCGTCGCCGGGTCGACGTCCACGCCGACGCGGTCGAGCAGCGCCTTGGCCTGCCGTTCCATGCGCTTCTTGTCCACCAGCCCGAACCGGCGCGGCGGGCGGCCGAGCGCCAGGTTCTCGGCGACGGTGAGCTGGGGGACCAGGTTGAACTCCTGGTAGATGGTGGCGATGCCGAGCCGCTGGGCGTCGCCGGCCGTCCGGATGTCGACCGGCTGCCCGTCGACGGTGACCTGCCCGCCGTCCGGCCGGTACGCGCCCGACAGGATCTTGATCAGCGTGCTCTTGCCCGCGCCGTTCTCGCCGAGCAGGACGTGCACCTCGCCGGCGCGCAGGCTCAGATCGACCCCGTCGAGTGCGACGACGCCGGGGAAGACCTTGCGCAGGCCCTCGGCCTTGAGTATCTCCGCGCTCACTCCATGATCCCTTTCCGCTCGCATGATCGGCGAATCACCAGGCGCGCCGGCAGGACGTGCGAGTCGGCCGCCTGCCCGCTCTGGATCCGGCCGATCACGAGCCGCACGGCCAGGCGCCCCATCTCGGCCGTCGGCTGGGCGATGGCGGTGATCGGCGGGGCGGTGTGCTTGAACCAGGTCACGTCGTCGAAGGAGGCGACGGCCACGTCGGCGGGGATGCGCAGGCCCCTCGCCTGGATCTCCTCCAGCCCGCCGAGCGTCATCAGGTTGTCGCCGAAGAAGATCGCCTCGGGCGGCTCGGGCAGGTCGAGCAGCTCGGCGGTGATGCGCCGGCCGCTGCCCTCGCGGAAGTCGCCGGGGCGCACGTACTCGGGGCGCACCTCCAGGCCCTCGGCGGCCATCGCGGCGGCGAAGGCGGCCGTGCGCTCGCGGCCGGTGGACAGGGTGGCCGGGCCGGAGGCCAGCGCGATCCGGCGGTGGCCCTGCTCGCGCAGGTGGCGGACCAGCTCGGCGATGGCGGCGGCGCCGTCGGAGCGCACGGAGGGCACGTCGAGCCCGGAGATCGTGCGGTCGAGGAACACCACCGGCCGGCCGGCCTCGGCGAGCTGCTGCACCAGCGGCGTGACCTCGGCGGTCGGGCAGATCAGCAGCCCGTCGACGCGCTGCTCCAGCAGCGTGCGCACGTAGTGGTCCTGCTGGTCGGCGCGCTCGTCGGCGTTGCCCATGACGACCGTGAAGCCCTCGCGCCTGGCCTCGTCCTCGACGCTCCTGGCCAGCTCGGTGAAGAACGGGTTCAGGACGTCGCCGATGATCAGGCCGATCGTCCTGGTCGCGGTGGTGCGCAGGGAGCGGGCGACGGCGTTCGGCACGTAGTTGAGCGCGCTCATCGCGTCGTAAACCCGGCGCCGGGTCTCCTCGTTGACCGAGGGGTTGTCGTTGAGCACGCGGGAGACCGTGGCGACGGAGACACCGGCCTGCGCGGCGACGTCCTTGATCCTTGCCATCGTTCCTCCGTGTAATCGATTACACGGCAGCTTATGAAATCGATTACATGATTGGCAAAGTGAAATGGCTCACACCCCCGGGGGAGAGGGTGTGAGCCGGCTTCGCGGGTTCGGGCTCTCCGGGCCCGTCAGACCTTGCTGATCCGGACGGCGTCGGCGATGACGAGGCCTGTGCCGGCGGTCCACCGGCTGATGCCGACGGCGTTGTAGGTGCCGGCGTTCAGCGAGAACGTGCCGATGCTGCGCCAGCCTCCGCCGCCGGAGCGCTGATCGACGTAGACGGTCTGGTTGCCGCCCGAGGCCGCCACGATGTACGGCGCCGAGCTGTTGTAGCCGGGATCGGAGGGGTACCAGACCTCCACCTTGTACGTGCCCGCGCTGGGGATCGCGGCCTGGTACCAGGCCGGGTCGCTGGAGGCGACCGGGTCGGCGAAGCGGTAGTCGGCGCCGTAACGCTGGCTGGAGTAGGCGGAGGTGCCCCAGTTGGCGCTGGCGGTGAACTTGCCGGAGGTGGCGTTGTCCACCGTGGTGGACCACGAGGGCGTGCCGCCGCCGGTCACGTAGTTCATGTACGTGGTCCAGTTCCAGTACGGCCCCGGGTCGGTGTGGTCGGCCCCGGGAACCTCGTTGTGCCCGATGATGTGGGAGCGGTCCTTCGGGATGCCGTACTTGTCGCAGATGGCCTTGGTCAGGGCCGCCGACGCCCGGTACATGGCGTCGGTGAACCACGAGGACTCGCTGACGTAGCCCTCGTGCTCGATGCCGATCGACCTGGTGTTGTACGTCCAGTTGCCGGCGTGCCAGGCGACGTCCTTCTCGCGGACCATCTGGGTGATGGCGCCGCTGGACGACTTCACGACGTAGTGCGCCGAGACCTGCGCGGCCGAGTTCTGGAACCAGGAGATCGTCCCGGCGTACGAGCCCTGCGTCACGTGGATGACCACGCGGTCGATCGCGTAGCTCGACGGCCGGCTGGAGGCGGTGTAGTTGCTGGAGCTGGCCGGGACCCAGGCGGCCGGGCCGTAGTCGGTGCTGAGCACGCCGACGTCGCCTTGGGCGCTCAGGTCGCGGGCCTTGGCGTAGTCGCCGCGGTCGGCGGTGACCTCCTGGGGCTTGACCGTCACGCCCCGGGCCGTGATGCCGAGGCCGAGCTGCTCGTAGACCGAGTCGGCGTACAGCCGGGCGATCTCCGGCGAGGAGGCGTTGCCGTACTTGGCGACGGCCTGGTACCAGCGGCCGGCGTCCTTGCGTCCGGCGTCGTCGAGGCCGAGCTCGTCGGCGTAGGAGCGGAGCAGGGCGGCGCCGCCGAGGATGTTGGCGGCGTTGTCGGAGCGCAGCTTCTCGACCGGCAGGCTGGTGAGCTCGGCGGCCTTCTCCAGCGCGTGGGTCGTGGGGTTGCTGACCAGGTGCATCAGGCCGTAGCCGCCGCTGGCGCTGGGCTTGCCCTGGTGGTCGTCGAGGTGGGTCTCGGCGTAGGCGAGCGCGACCAGCAGGTCGCGGGGCACGTCGCTGGCCGAGGCGGCCTTGGCGAACGCCGCCGGCAGCGCGGGCTCCCTGGCGGCCTGGGCGGCGGGCTGGCCCGCGGCGATCAGGGCGACGGTCAGGGCGGAGGTGGCGAGGGCAGCTAATCGCGTGCGGGCGAGAATCATGGGGGTGCTCCTCGTTGGGGGGTGACGGGTGGAACGCGGGCGCGTGTCCGCGGCCCGCGTTTGGCCGCCGAATGCGGCCCAAGGTATGTCACCCCTGACACAATGTCGATAATTGACATTACAGACGTGTTAGGTGAAACTTTCCGCCCGCCGTCCAGGAGGCGGCGCGAAAGTTGGGCCCCTGAAAACTATTGCGCTCTGCGATCAGGGGACTGAAACTTCCTTTCGTGACCGCGCTCCTGCGTACCGTCCTGGCGGCGCTCACCGCCGCAGTCGTCACCGTCGTCGTCGCCATCGTGGCCTCCGCTCCCGTCTCCGCAGCCCCCGTCTCCGCCTCCGCAGCCTGCGCGACCGATCCCGCGACGCCCAAGCGGCAGCTCCGGGCGATGTGGATCTCCTCGGTCGCCAACATCGACTGGCCGAGCCGTACCGGGCTCAGCGTCTCCGCCCAGCAGGCCGAGTTCCGCGCCTGGCTCGACCTGGCCGTCGCCAAGCGCATGAACGCCGTGATCGTGCAGGTCAGGCCGACGGCGGACGCGTTCTGGCCGTCCCCGTACGAGCCGTGGTCGCAATGGCTGACCGGCACCCAGGGGACGAACCCCGGCTACGACCCGCTGGCGTTCATGGTCGGCGAGGCCCACGCGCGGAACCTGGAGTTCCATGCCTGGTTCAACCCGTACCGGGTCGCCAACAACGACGACCCGACCAAGCTGATCTCCACGCACCCCGCCCGGCAGCACCCCGACTGGCGCTTCGCCTACGGCGGGAAGCTCTACTACAACCCGGGCATCCCGGCGGTACGCGACTTCATCGAGGACGCGATCATGGACGCCGTCACCCGCTACGACGTGGACGGCGTGCACCTCGACGACTACTTCTACCCCTATCCCGTCAGCGGCCAGGCCATCCCGGACTCGGCCGCCTACGCCCAGTACGGCGGCGCGTTCCCGAACATCGCCGACTGGCGGCGGGACAACGTCAACCTGCTCGTCCGCGAGCTCGGCCAGCGCATCCACACCGCCAAGTCGTGGGTGTCGTTCGGGATCAGCCCCTTCGGGATCTGGCGCAACTCCTCGACCGACCCGCTCGGCTCGCGCACCTCCGGCCTCCAGTCCTACGACGCGATCTACGCCGACAGCCGGCAGTGGGTCAAGCAGGGCTGGATCGACTACCTCGCGCCGCAGATCTACTGGCACATCGGGTTCTCCACGGCCGCCTACGAGGTGCTGACCGCGTGGTGGTCGGACGTCGTGCGCGGCACCGGCGTGCAGCTCGTCGTGGG
The DNA here is from genome assembly GCF_044465525.1 of Nonomuraea sp. NPDC049646. Classification (NCBI taxonomy): domain Bacteria; kingdom Bacillati; phylum Actinomycetota; class Actinomycetes; order Streptosporangiales; family Streptosporangiaceae; genus Nonomuraea; species Nonomuraea sp. NPDC049646. The sequence continues at coordinate 396,708 of NZ_JBITLU010000009.1, forward strand.
ACAGGCCGCCTATCGGGCCGGCGCCTCGGGCCAGGAGGCCGCCTGGCAGGACCCGGCCGAGCTGAGCGACCACCTGTACGACAACAGGAAACATCCCGAGATCGCCGGTGACGTGTACTTCAGCGCCAAGGACGTCAAGGCCGACCGGATCGGGGCGATCACCAAGCTGGTCACCGACCACTACGCCAAGCCCGCCCTGCTGCCCGCCCGGGGCTCCGGGGCCGCGCCCGCCGCGCCGGCGATCACCGCGGCCACCGCGGGCTCGAACGGCGTCCAGCTCACCTGGACCGGCTCCGGCACGGCGTACGCGGTCTACCGCGTGGCCGGCACCCCGCCCTCGGCCGATCCGTGCTTCTTCGCCGACGCCCGCAACCTGATCGGCACGACCAGGCAGAAGTCGTTCACCGACCCCGGCGGCGGGGCGTCCACCTACTACGTGACCGCGCTGAGCAGGACCCACCAGGAGAGCGCGCCGAGCGCGGGCCGGGCGGCAGGCGGCACGGGCGGCTTCAGCGTCGTGATCGACAACGCCGACGCCGGTTTCACGGCCTCCTCCTCCTGGGGCACCTCCAGCTACTCCACCCAGGCCAACGGCGCCGACTACCGCTTCGCCGACCCGGTCGCGGCCAGCGACCCGGCCTGGTTCCGGGCGGCGATCCCGAGCGCGGGCAGCTACCGGGTGGAGGTCTGGTACCCGGCCAACGCGGGCTACAACGGCTCCGCGCCGCACATCGTGGCGGCCTCGGGCGGCAACCAGACGGTCAACGTGGACCAGCGCACCGGCGGCGGGGCGTGGCGGGTGCTGGGCACGTACACGCTGGCGGCCGGGACGTACAACGTGGTCGGGGTGAGCCGGTGGACCTCGGCGACCGGCTACGTGATCGCCGACGCCGTGCGCATCACCAAGGTCTGACGCCTCAGGAGCGGGCCTTCGCCCAGGCGGGGCTGTCGATGAAGTGGTTGTCGAAGCGGTCCTGCGAGGCCAGCAGCTCTTCGAGCGTGGCCTCGCCGGTCTTGAGCCGGGCCAGCAGGCGGAAGTACTCGAACCGCTCGACGCCCGGCGTGATGACGATCAGCAGGTCGGCCTCGGCGCCGGGGGCCGCGGCGAAGGCGTGGGCCACGTGGGGCGGGACGACGGCGACGTCGCCCTGCTCCAGCGTGATCACCTCGTCGCCGGCCAGCACCTGCGCCCGGCCGTCGAGGACGTAGAACATCTCCGAGGCGGTGGTGTGGGTGTGCGGCACGGCGCCGTCGGCGCCCGCGCCGAGCGTGATGCGCACGGTGCTCAGGGCGCCGCCGGTGGCGCTGGAGTCGAGCAGCATGCGGCCCGTGCTGGGCGGGCCGCCGATGACCTCGGCGTCGACGGAGCGGATGACGGCGGTGCTGCGGGGGTCGATGAGCGACATGGTGTTATCCGTTCTCGGAGAGGGCGCCGCGGAGTGCTGTCTCCACGAGGCGTTCGGCGTAGGCGCGGCCGACGGGGAGGCCGGTGATCAGGACGCGGTAGTACAGGGCCCCGGCGAGCTGGTCGAACAGGGCCTCAACGTCGAGGTCGGCGCGTAGCTGGCCGCGGTCCCTGGCCCGTTCGAGCAGGGCGCGGGCCAGGGTGTTGCGGCGGGCGTACATCTGCCGCTCCAGCTCGCCGACGTCGGCGTGGCGGGCGGCAGCGGCCACGAGCTCGGCCACCGTGCCCGCCGACCCGTCGTCGTCGCCGGGCGCGCGGCCCGCCGCGCGCATCCGGTTGAGCCCCGCCGCGATCTTCTCCAGGTACGCGGGCAGGTCGCGGCGGATGTCGCCGGTGTCGGTGATCTCGTCGTGGTCCTGGAGCCGGTTGACGACGGCCAGGGCCAGGTGGTCCTTGGTCGGCCAGCGGCGGTAGAGCGTGGTCTTGGCGATGCCGGCCCGCTCGGCGACCTCGTCGGGGGACAGGCCGGCGTAGCCGCGCGCGAGCAGCAGCTCGGTGGCGGCCCTGAGCACACCCTCGTCGACGTCACTCCTGCGCGGCCGTCCCACCATGCCCTGCCTCCTTTTCGCTACCTGAGTAGCGTAATCCCGCACGGCAGTATTACGCAACCCGGGTATCGAAACTCGGCTACCGGCGCAGCAACGCCCACACGACCCGCTCCCCGGCCCTGTCCTGGTAGGTCCCCCACAGTCCGGTGGTCAGCTCGTGCACCAGCCGGAGTCCGCGTCCCGACGCGTCCGTGTCCGCCGGCACGCGGGGACGCGGAACCAGGCCGTTCCGGCCCGGATCGGTCACGGCCAGCCGCCAGAACCCCGCCTCGGGGGCGAGGGACAGCCGGACCCACTGTGCCGCCGCGTGCTGCAACGCGTTCGTGACCAGCTCCGAGGCGATCAGCCGCAGGTCGTCCAGGGCTTGGTGATCCGCCCCCAGCCACGCCGCCAGTTCGGTACGCGCCAGCCGGGGCAGCATCGCCGGGTCGTCGAGCTCGCCGACCGTCCACACCTTGACGCCCGCATGCAGGGAACTGGACATGATCTCCTCCGGGATGGGCGTACAGGCCGAGGTCGCGTGTACGCGGGTTCTCAGGATGCGGTTGATTCGGCTGACCAGCCCCTGTGATCGGCCGTACAGTTCCTTACAGTGAGTACGCCATGCCTCTGCGTGAACGGTTGTGGGAAGGGCGTGACATGCCGAAGGAAGAGGAAGCGGAAGCGTGGGCCGAGTACGCCAGACGCCTGCGTGCCTTCCGTACGGACCACGGGTTGAGCCAGGAGCGTCTGGCGGACCGGCTGGCCTACAGCGAGAGCGCGGTCGGGCACGTGGAACGCCTCCTGCGTAAGCCGAGCGAGGACTTCACCCGCGAAGTGGAAAAAGCCCTCGGCCTCAAGGGCCAGCTGACGGAGCTGCTGCCGCAGATCCACGGCGCGCTCGGCCCGCGCTGGTTCCGCGAGTGGCCGAAGGTCGAGGCGGCGGCCCACACCATCAGGACGTCCGAGCCCCTGCTGATCCCCGGCCTGCTGCAGACGGAGAGCTACGCCAGGCGGGTGTTCCTCGGAGCACCGGGAGCCACGGAGCAGGAAGCAGAGCGGGCCGTGCAGTTCCGTCTCCACAGGCAAAGCGTCTTCGCCAGCCTGTCCCCGCCCATGTACTCGGCCCTCGTCGATGAGAGCGTCCTGCACCGGCCGGTCGGCGGTCCGGAGGTGATGCGAGAGCAACTCGCCAAGCTGCTCGATGTGCTCAACCCGCCCTATGTCACGCTGCGGATCGTCCCGTTGAAGGCGGGGCTCACCGTGGGCTGTCTCGGAGCCTTCGAGGTGGCGACGCTCCTGGACGGAGGACCCGATCACGCCTACCTGGAAAGCGCCGAGGAAGGGCGGGTGACCAATCGCGCCAGTACGGTGCAAGCGCTTATTGTGCGATGGGAGGCCCTGTCCGGCATGGCGTATCCCGTGGACAGGAGCCGCGTGATCATCCGCGAAGTGATGGAGAGCTATGAGTGAGGCGAGCGGTCTCCGTACGGGCGAATGGACCAAGGCCACGGCGTCGGGCGACAACGGCGGGAGCTGTGTCGAGGTGATGCGGCGGGCGGATGACAGCGTGCTCGTCAGGGACACCAAGGACCGGGGTGAAGGCCCGATTCTGGCCTTCACCCGGGACGAATGGCTGGCCTTTCTCGACGGGGCCGCCAAGGGGGAGTTCGACCTGCCCTGTCAGGAGCCGTAGATCACCGAGAGGAAGCGGAGGAGCAGGGCTTCCCGGGTCTCGGCGGGCAGGGCGTCGAGGACGGCGTTGACCGTCGCCATCCCCGGCTGGCCCGCGCCCGGACGCAGGTCCACGCCCACCGAGGCGGCCAGTTCGGCGAAGGTCGCGTCGTCCAGGGCGTCCAGGTCGAGGCCGATGATCAGTTCCACCAGGCCGTCCGGCACCGACGCGGGGCCGCGACGGCGGGCCTCCGCAGCCGCGTCGGCGATCACCCTGAGCATCGCCTCCACGCCGTTCAGCGTCACGCCGGTGACCGTGACGTGCAGGTTCGCGGGGATCCCGGCGTAGGAGAGCTGCGGTTGCAGGAACCAGCCGCGCTCGCGGGCCGCGTCGGCCAGCACGAACACGTCGAGGTCGTCCCCGGCGAAGGCCACCAGCGACGACTCGGGCGCGCCCAGGACCCGCAGGCCCGGGATCGCGGCGATGCCCTCCCTGAGCCGGGCCGCCGCCTTGAGGGTGGCGCGGCCGAGCTCCACGTACCCCTCCCGGCCGAGCGCCTGGAGCGTGGCCCACGCGCCGCCGAGCGGCCCGGCCGACCTGGAGCTCTGGACGGTGGCGTTGATGATCGTGTAACCGGGCCAGGCGGCCGAGGCGAAGTACGCCCTGCGCCGCGTCGCCGGGTCGGCGAACAGCACCACCGAGGCGCCCTTCGGCGCGTAGCCGAACTTGTGCAGGTCGCAGGAGAGCGAGGTGACCCCCGGCACCGACAGGTCGAACGGCGGCACGTCGGCCCCCGCCTCCCGCAGCCACGGCAGCAGCCAGCCGCCCACGCACGCGTCCACGTGACAGGCCACGCCCGCCTCGGCCGCCACGGCGGCGACCTCCGCGACCGGGTCGATCACGCCCTGCGGGTACGACGGCGCCGAGACCACCACCAGGACCGTGTCCTCGTCGATCGCCGCCGCGACGTCCGCCACCCGCACCTTGTACGTCTCCAGGTCCACCGGCACGGCCTTGACCCGCAGGCCCAGGTAGTGGGCCGCCTTGTGGAAGGCCGGATGGGCGGTCACCGGCAGCACGAGGTTGGCGCCGGGCCGCCCGGCGGCGTCCCGCGCCGCCTTGACGGCCAGCATGATCGACTCGGTGCCGCCGCTGGTGAAGACGCCGTGGCCGCCGCCGAGCAGCTCGGCGACCGCGCCCACGACCTGCTTCTCCATCTCCACGATGCTCGGGAACGCCGTCGGGTCCAGGCAGTTGACCTCCAGCATCTCGGCGTACGCGCGGGCCGCCGCCTCGTGCACCTCGGGCCGGCCGGTGTCGTAGACGTACGCGGTCACCTGCCCGCCCCGCACCGGCAGGTCGTGCTGCTTCATCCTGGCCACCTCGGACAGCAGGTCCTCGGCGGTTCTTCCGGACGGGGGGAGGGTCACACGTTCTCCTTGGCGAGGACGGGGGTGGTGGCGGTGGCGAGCCTGCCGTAGCGGACGACGAACGGCAGGCTGATCAGCATGAGCAGGGCGGGCAGCGCGGTGAAGCCGAGCAGCAGCCCGGTCAGCGCGCCGGCCGGCTGGGCGACGGGCGACTCGACGGGCGACTCGACGGGCGCGGAGACGAACCGCGACACCGTCAGGACCAGCGCGAACAGGCCGGGGCCGAGCGCGAGCCCGGCGGTCTCGCCGGCCGTCCACAGGCCGGTGAATGCGCCGGCCTGGGCGTGGCCGGTACGGGCGGCGTCGGCGTGCACGGTGTCGGGCAGCAGCGACAGCGGCAGCAGTTGCAGCGCGGCGTAGCAGACCCCGGCCAGCGCGGTCAGCGCCAGCGTGGCGACCAGGCTGCCCGCCGCGATGGCGGGGACCAGGGCGAGCGCCACGGCGGCGAACCCGGCCGAGGCGGCCAGGTAGCAGCGCACGGTCCCGTACGCGCGGGCCAGCCGGGCCCAGGCCGGCACGGCGAGCATGCTCGGGCCCACCAGGCAGACGAACATCGCCGAGGTCAGCCCGTAGTCGCCCAGCCGGTACGAGGCCACGTACGGGGCTCCCGCCAGCATCACCGCCACCCCGAGCGCCTGCGTGACGAACGCCGCCAGCAGCGCGAAGAACGGCCGGTTGCCCCGGGCCAGCCGGAAGGCCGCCGCCGGGCCGAGCTGCCGGGGCCCCGGACGCGACGACACCCACCGCGTGCCCAGCGTGGCGGCCACCAGGGCGGCGGCCATGACCAGGCCGATCGCGACGCCCATGACCGCGTACCCCGGCCGGCCGCCGCCCGCCAGGTCCACCACGGCGGGGGCCAGGCCGCCCGCGACCAGGATGCCGACGGTCAGGCAGACCACCCGCCAGGACATGATCCTGGTCCGCTCGGCCGGGCTCGCCGACATCTCGGCCGGCAGCGCCACGTACGGCACCTGGAAGCTCGCGAAGGCGGTCGCGGCCAGCAGGAACGCCACCCCGGACCACGCGGCCCCGGAGAGGCCGCCCGGCACGGCGAACATCAGCGCGAACGCCACCGGCAGCGTGGCCGCGCCGAGCGCCAGCAGCCGGGTCCGGCGGCCGGTGCGCACGGCCTCGCGGTCGCTGGCGGCCCCGACGAGCGGGTTGAGCAGCACGTCCCAGATCTTCGGCGCGACCAGGACGGCGCCCGCGACGGCGGCGGGCACGCCGAGCATGTCGGTCAGGTAGTAGAGCAGCAGCAGGCCGGGCACGGCGGAGAACACGCCGGTGCCGACCGAGCCGACGCCGTAGCCGAGCAGCCGTCCGCGGCTCAGCCGGCCGGTGACCGCCGGGACCGTCCCGGAGGGCCGGGCACCGGTCATCGGGGGTCGCCGGGAAGGTGGCGTCCCGCGTCGCCGGACGGGGGTCCCTCCGGGGAGTCCGGGAGGGCGAGGGGGCCGGGGAGGGCGAGGGTGCGGTGGAGGGTGAGGTGCAGGTGGGCACGGAAGCGGCGGAGCGCGGCCCGGTCGCCCGCACCCCTGCGGCGGCCGTCGGCGTCGAGCACGCCGCCCTTGGCGAAGCCGTGGATCGACCAGATGACCGTCCACATGGCGTACTCCAGGTCGACGGTGCCGTCGATGACGCCGGCCTCGACGGCCGGGCGCAGCGCGCCGGTGACGGCGGCGATCAGCGGCTGGACGTACTGGCGTTCCAGCTCGGTGATGTCGCCGGCGTCGGAGAGCCAGCGGTGCATCCACAGCGCGGGGATCTCCGGGTTGTCCGCGCAGAAGTCGAGGTAGTCGTCCACCAGGCGGTGGATGGAGGCGACCGGGTCGTCACCGGGCAGATGGGCCAGCGCCTTGTCCAGCGCCGCCTTCTCCGCCCGGTGCGCGCGTTCCATGACGGCCAGGTACAGCTCCCGCTTGCCGCCCACGTGGTAGTTGACGGTGGCGATGTTCATCCCCGCCGCGTCGGCGATCTGGCGCGTCGAGGTGCCGTCGTAGCCGAGCGCGGCGAAGAGCTGGGTGGCCGCCTTGAGGATCACGGCCGGCTGTCCGCTGTCGGCAGGTGTCATACGACCGACCGTAGTTCCGTCCCGCCCCCTTGGTCAATCGCTTGATGGAGAGGTTTCCGGTCAGTCCGGAGCCCAGTACTTGACGAGGACCTTGTCCAGATGCGCCACCACCGGCTTCCACGTGCGGGGCAGCGTGTACCGCGTGGCGTGGTGGCCCTTGTGGGTCAGCGTGTACTTGAGGAAGTCCGCGCCCTGCGGCGGGCGTTCGGACCGGCCGATCCGCAGCTCCTTCAGGTAGCCGCGCAGCCGGCGGTCTTCCCTGGCCGTGAGGCACCTGGTCACCACCGGGCCGGTGCGGCGGCTGAGCCGGAAGCAGCCGTCGGTGTAGACCGTCACGCGGTTCAGCAGCCCCGCGAAGCCGCCCTCCTCGCGCAGGTCGACCAGCACCTTCCGCTGCGTGGTCACCGCCTCGGCGGGCAGCGCGGAGGCCGTGACGGCCAGCGCGAGCGCCGGCAGAAGCACGATTCGCCAGATCTTCATACCTCTATGACGTACGGGAGCCCCGAACGGCTCACGTCCCGAGACCCGCGTCGCGGGCCCGGACGATGGCCTCGGCGCGGTCGGCGACGTGGAGCTTGGCGAAGATGTTGGAGACGTTGTTGCGCACGGTCTTCGGCGACAGGAACAGGGCCGAGGCGATCTGCGCGTTCGAGCGGCCGGCCGCCACCAGCGACAGGATCTCCCGCTCGCGCGGCGTGAGCTGCGGGAAGACCGGGTCGCCCGCGGCCGCGGCGGCCCCCTGGAAGAACTCGGCGACGCGCAGCGCCACCGCCGGGCCGAAGATCGCCTCGCCGTGCGCGACCGCGGTGATCGCCCGGACGATCTCGCCCTGGCCCGCGCCCTTGAGCAGGTAGCCGCGGGCCCCCGCGCGCATCGCGGCGAACAGCGTGGCGTCCTCCTCCGACATGGTCAGCACGACGACGGCGACGTGCGGGCTGTCGGCCACGATCCGCCTGGTGGCCTCGATGCCGTCGAGCCCCGGCATGCGGACGTCCATCACCACGACGTCCGGCTGGAGGTCGGCGGCGCGCTCGACCGCCTCGGGGCCGTCGGCGGCGGTGCCGGCCACCTCGATGCCCGGGATCGAGCCGAGCAGCAGCGCGAGCCCGTCGCGGTAGACCGGATGATCGTCGGCCAGCAGGACCCTGATCGGCTCCTCGTCAGACATCTGCGGCTTCCACCCTGATCGGCTCCTCGTCAGGCATCGGCGGCCTCCGCCGGCATCGGCAGGCGGGCCAGGACCAGGGTGCCGCCGCCGGGCGGGCAGCTCACCTGGCAGTCGCCGCCCAGCTCGGCCGCGCGCTCGCGCAGCGAGAGCATGCCCACGCCCGCCGCCACGTCGGGGCCGATGCCCGAGCCGTCGTCGCGTACCGACACCTCAAGCGCCCCCTCCCGCGCGGTGAGCGCGATGTCGCAGCGTGCCGCGCCCGCGTGCCTGGCCACGTTGGCCAGCGCTTCGGACACGATACGGTAGGCCGCCACCTCCACCGCCGCGGGCAGCGCCCCTGCCGCCCCCGCCGCCCCCGCCGCCCCCAGCGGGCCGTCGCCGGTGACGCGGACATCGAGGGCGGCGGTGCGGAACCGGCCCGCCTGCTGCTCGATCGCGCGCAGCAGGCCCAGCTCGTCGAGCGCGGGCGGGCGCAGGTCGTGGACCAGCCTGCGCACGTCCGCCAGCACGCCGCCGACCTCGGCGGCCGTCTGCTCCAGGATGCGGTCGGCCTGCTCGGGCGCGCTCGCGGCCAGGTTGCGGGCCGCCTCGATGCGCAGCGCCACCGCGCCCAGGCTCGGGCCGAGCCCGTCGTGCAGGTCGCGCCGGAGCCTGCGGCGCTCCTCCTCGCGGGCCAGCACCAGCCGGGCGCGGATGCGCTGCAGGTCGGTGCTCAGCTCGACGGCCCGCGCCGCGGCGGCGGCCTGGCGGACCAGGTCGCCGAGCAGCCGCTGGTCCCGCTCGGTCAGGTCGGTACGGCACAACACCAGCCGCCCCACGGTCTCACCCCGGTAGGCCACCGGCAGCGACACCGACGGCCCGCGCGGCGACCCGTGCTCCACCACGGAACGTTCCCCGCCCGGCCGCTCGATCTCCACCCGCACGTAGGACAGCCGGAACGCCTCCGCCAGCGTCGTGGCCACCGCGAGCAGCTGCTCGTCCGGGTCCGTGGCCAGCTCCAGCCGCTCGGCCAGCGTCGAGACCGCGGCGTACGGGTCGTCCCTGGAGCCGCGCACCAGCCTGCGCACCGCCCGCCAGAGCCAGGTGCGCAGCGGGGCGTACAGGACGGCGACGATCGCGATGGCGGCCAGGGCCGAGTCCCGCTCCCCGAGGACGCTGCCCACCAGCGTGAACACCACCACGTCCATGAGCACCACGAGCGCGGCGAGCAGGCCGTAGGCCACGGTGGCCGACAGCAGCCGGTCGATGTCGTACAGGCGGTATTTGGTCACCGCCACCACCACGGCCGCGGCGGTGAACGCGATGGCCAGCGTCAGCAGCACCGCCGGGATCTGCGGGGACAGCGACAGCGGCAGCAGGAGCACGATCATGTCCACCAGCGCGGCCCACATCAGCCAGCGGATCTGGGCCCGCCGCTCGGCGTCGGCGACCACGTACCTGCGCACCATCGACGCGAACGGCACCACCAGGCTCACCAGGACGGATGCGTACGCCAGCGCCAGCGCCGGCTCCCAGAACCCGTACGGCAGGTCCACGGACAGGAAGTCGAGGCCGAGCCGGGCGATCTCCGGCGGCATCGCCTGGTCGTGGTAGCGCTCCATCACCGCCGTCGGCGCGGTCACCAGCAGGGCCGTGAGCAGCCCGGTCAGGACGAGGCTCGTCACCGACAGCGCCCGCCACACCCGCCCCGGCGGCAGCCGGCCGTCCGGGAACAGCAGGATCAGCAGCGGCAGCCCGAGCAGCAGCGACGCCCCGAACCGCGAGTAGGACCAGTACGCCGCCGCGGCCCCCGGCAGGCCGGGCGAGACGTAGGCGGCGTAGGTCGCCCAGCTTCCCGCGAGCCCGTCCAGCAGCCACAGCAGCCCGAACACCGCCAGGACCCAGGCCACCGGATGCCGCGGCAGCCGGCGCAGCAGCAGCGCGCCCGGGACGAGCTGCGCGAGCCCGGTCAGCGCGGCCGGCCACCCGGGCTCCAGCTCCGAGGCCGCGGGCAACCGCACGTCCCCGGCGGCCACGTCCAGCGCCACCGTGGCGACCGCGATCCCGGCCCCGGCCACGGCCACCCCGACGGCCCACCACCCGCGCGCGGCGGCGGGGGACGTCGCTGCCGCCGGATGGGCGGAAGGTCCGGTTTGTAGCACGGGACGTATTACACCCGATGTCGTGTCCTGATGTCCCGGGACACCGGTCCCGTCGGAGGCGGGACCCGTGGCTCTGCCGGCCCGGGGCAGCCCGTCGCGAACCTGGAGGCACGACATCCCCGCAAGGAGAGAGAGGACCTCCCGTGGACGGCAAGATCACCACCACTCCCGCCAGGGCCCGCACCGACGTGCCCGCCGCCCCGCCCCCATCCGCGGACCCCGCCGTCGCCCCGGCCGCCGTCCGCAGGCTCGGCCTCGCGCTGAGCGCCGGCACGCTCGCCTGGACCGCCAGCATCCTCGTCTACGGCACGCAGGCCCAGGGGTTCGGCGAGCGGGTCGGCGACCTGACCGGGCTGCTCTTCCAGCTCGGCCTCTTCGCCCTGCTCGCCGTGCAGATCCGGACCCGGGCGACGGGCACGTCCGGCTTGGCCAGGATGATGCTCAAGGTCGAGCTGGCGCTGCTCGGGCTGGCGAGTGTCTGGTCCCTGCTGCACGGCGTCCTGCCCGACGACCTCCAGGACGGGCCGGTGATGCAGGTGCTCGACGTGTTCTGGCCGGTGTCCATGCTGGGCATGATGGCCATCGGCATCAAGATCGCCTTCGCCGGGCGCTGGCGCGGGGCGCTGCGGTGGTGGCCGCTCGTCGCCGAGAGCTGGGCCGTGGTGACGGTGCCGGCGTACGTGGTGTTCGGCGAGTCGATCTCCAACTGGATCGGCGGCCTCCACCTGATCATCGGGTACGCCACCCTCGGCGCGCTGCTCGCGCTGCGTCCGAGCCTGACGTCCTAGGCCGGCGGCGTGAGCGGCAGGACGGCGGTCACCTCCGTGCCGCCGCCCGGCCGGGGGCCGATCGCGCAGGTGCCGCCGATCTCGGCCGCCCGCTCGCGCATCGACGTCAGTCCCACGCCCGGCGACGGCTCGTCGGGCAGTCCGGTGCCGTCGTCGGCGACCGACACCCGCAGCTCCCCGGCCTCCCGCCGTAACGTGACCAGCACCGAGGCGGCCTGGGCGTGGCGGCGCACGTTCGTCAGCGCCTCCTGCGCGATCCGGTACGCGGCCGTCTCCACCGCCGCCGGCAAGCCGTCGAGGGGCCCTTCGGAACCGTCGGCGGACGGGGGCACGACGACCTCGACCCGCGGGCCCGGGGCCTGGCCGAAGGCGCGCAGGGCGCCCGCGAGGCCCAGCTCGTCCAGCACCGGCGGGCGCAGGCCGTCCACCAGCTCGCGCACCGACATCAGCGTGCTGGTCATCTCCTCGCGCACCCGGACCAGCAGCTCCTCCACCGACTCGGGGTCGCGCTCCAGCCGCCGCCGCGCCTCGTCCAGGGTCATCGTCACGCTGGTCAGCGTGGGGCCGAGCCCGTCGTGCAGCTCCCTGCCCAGCCGGCGCCGCTCCTCGTCGCGGGTGGCGCTGATGCGCTCGTGGGAGTCCCGCAGGTCGGTGCTCAGCCGTACGGCGTGCGCCAGCTCGGCCAAGTGCTTGGCCATGACGTCCAGCGGCTCGCGGCCCGGCCGCGCCCCGGCGATCCGCAGCCGCCCGACCGGCTCGCCGTGCCAGGTCAGCTCGACGGACCGGGGCCGGGCGCCCAACTCGCCGTCCACGAACGACAGCGCGGGCTCGCCCGGCACCTCCACGCCCACCCCGCGGGCGACCAGCGACGTGCGCACGACGGAGATCGCCTCGGCCAGCGCCCCCGCCGGATCCCCGGCCCGCTGCACGGTACGGCTGAGCAGGTCGGCCGCCCGGTACGGGTCGCGTTCCACGTTGAACAGCCGGTCCACCGAGCGCTGGAGGCGCAGGCGCACGGGATGGAAGGCCGCGCCGGTGACCATCGCGGAGGCGAGCCCGGCCGCCCCGCCGTAGCCGTCCGCCACGCTGTTGGACGCCCAGATGAGCGCCGAGTACGTCAGGCCGGCCCCGACCGCGAGCGTGCCGTACACCAGCGTGCGGTTGAGGATGAGCCGGATGCCGTAGAGCTGGTGGCGCAGCACGGCGGCGATGATCGAGATGGGGATGCCCGCGGCCAGGAAGACCCGTACGGCGATGGTGAAGGTGTCCTGGGTGCCCGCGCTGGCGATCCAGTAGACGACGAAGATCACCATGGCGTGGAAGTACCAGGTGATCTGGCGGCGCACCTCGGGCGTCGCCGCCCGGTACCTGAAGCCCAGCGAGACCACGCCGAGCAGGCACAGCAGGATCATCGGGAGCCCGATCCACGACTCCACGACCTCGGGGATCCGGCCCAGCGCCGCCACCCCGAACGGGTTGCCCAGCGGCACCTCGAGCTCGAACGACGGGTCGGGGGACAGGCCGAGCAGCAGCGAGTGCCCGGCCATGAGCGCCAGGTTGCCGTAGAGCACCGGCCGCCAGCGCCTCGACGGCAGCCGCCCGTCCGGGAAGAGCAGCGGCATGATCCCGGTGAACGCGGGCACCGGCAGCAGCCACAGCCAGATGGCCGGCCAGGCGACGTAGGGCAGCAGCGGGCCGGGCGCGTGGAAGTACATCCAGCCGGTCAGCGCGAACAGCAACGAGTACGCCGACCAGATCACGCCCGTCGCCCACATGAGCCACGGGATCAGCAGCCGGGGCCGCCGGCTGATCAGGAACGCGCCGGCGAGGGGGAACATCAGCCCGATCGGGTCGAGCCCCTGCGTCTCGGCCAGCCCGCCGAGCTGCGCCGCCAGCACCGCCGCCGTCACCACGGCCGCGAGCGAGGCCCCGGCCGCCGTCCACACCGCCGCCAGCACCAGCCGCCGCCGCCACGCCGGCGTGCGGCCGGGCCCCTCCGCGACGGGACCGGGATCGTCGTGGTCGGCAGAGGTCATCGTGGCTCCTTGAGCGGCAGTTCCGCGACGACCTCGGTGCCGCCGCCGGGGCGGACGTCCAGCTCGCACACGCCGCCCACCTCCTCGGCCCGCCCGCGCATCAGGGCGGCCCCCTGGCGGCGCTGCTCGGGCAGCCCGATCCCGTCGTCGGACACCGTCAGCCGGAGCCCGTCGCGCCGCTCCACCCTGATCAGGGCGGTGGTGGCGCGGGCGTGCCTGCGCACGTTCGCCACCGCCTCATGCGCGATCTTGTACGCCGCCACCTCCACCGCGGCCGGCAGGTCGGCCAGCGAGCCCGAGACCACCACGTCCACCCTCGGGCCGGGCGCGTCGGCGAGCAGCCGTAAGGCGCCCTCCAGGCCGAGCTCGTCCAGCCGGGCGCCGTCGAGCGCGGGCGGACGCAGGCCGTACACCAGGTCGCGGACGTCCACGATGGCCTCGGTCATCTGCCGGCGTGCCGTGCTGAGCAGGGGCTCGACCGAGCCGGGGTCGCTGGCCAGGCTGAGCCGGGCCTGGTCGACGCTCATCGCCAGGTTCGTCAGCGCCGGTCCGAGGCCGTCGTGCAGGTTGCGGCGGAGCTCGCGGCGCTCCTCCTCGCGGGTGACCATCATGCGCTCGCGCGAGCGTTGCAGGTCGGCGCTGAGCCGTACGGCGTGGGCGACCTCGGCGAGCTGCCTGGCCAGCATGTCCAGCAGCGCCCGGTCGCGCGGCTCGCCGCTGACCGACAGCCAGCCCATCGACTTGCCGTGCCAGACCAGGCGTTCGACCGAGGGGGCCGGGCCCATCTCGCCCGCGATGACGCTGCGCACCCGTCCGCCGGGCAGGACGACCTCCACCGCGACGCCGGGCGCCCCCAGGGCCAGCCGGACGGCGTGGGCCGCCGACGCCAGGGCCTCGGCCGGCCCCCTGGCCTCCTGCACGCTCCGGCTCACCCGGTCGGCCAGCCGGTACGGGTCGCGCTCCCACCGGAACAGCCGGTCCGCCGCGCTCCGCAGGCGCAGCCGTACGGGCTGGAACAGCGCGCCCGCGGCCAGCGCGGCGATCAGGTCGGACCACGAGCCGAGCACGGCGTCGAGCGCGCCGACCCCGAAGTAGACGGCGCCGACCACGGCGGTCAGCGCGAGGTAGACCAGGGCGCGGTTGAGCAGGAGGAGGGTCCGCTCGCGTCCGCGCAGCCCGGACAGGACCGCTGCCTTGACGAGCAGCGGTCTGACCGCTCTGAGCAGCACCCGCCGGACGTTTTTCGCCATATGTCGGGCACATCATAAGTGCCGGAACCGCTATCGCAGAGAGTCCACCGGCTGCATCTTCGCCGCCCGCAGCGCCGGATAGAGCCCGGCCAGCAACCCCACCACCGCCCCGGCCACCGGCGCGGCCAGCGCCAGCCAGGCGTCCAGGAGCGGCGTCCACTCCCTGGCGGCCGAGACGGCCACGACGGCGACCACGCCGAGGCTCGTGCCGATCACGCCGCCGGCCAGCCCGACCAGCGTCGACTCCAGCAGGAACTGGGCGGCCACGTGCCGCCGCGCCGCGCCGAGCGCCCGGCGCAGCCCGATCTCGGGCACCCGTTCCATCACGGTGACGAGCGTGACGTTGGCGATGCCGACCGCGCCGACGACGAGCGAGACCAGGCCGAGGATCAGGAACAGCGCGTTGACGTCGTCCTGGGCGGCGTCGCGGGCCCGGGTGGGGGCGGGCGGCGCGACCACCCGGAGCAGGTCCTCGTTGCCGGGGCTGAGCGCGACCGGCGTCTGGCTCGCGACCAGCGCGGTGGCGCCCAGGCCGGTGTTGACCAGCACCCTGGTGACCGTCCGCAGGCCGAACCCGGCCCCGGCGGTCGGCGGCACGAACACCGCCGCGCCCAGGTCGCGCTCCCGCCGCAGCCCGCCGAGCACGCCGATCACCGTGTACGCGTGCCTCCCGACGAAGACCGCGGGCGCCCCGTCGAGCCGGGTGATCCCGAGCAGCCTGGCCGCCTGGTCGCCGAGCACGGCCACCCGGTCGCCGCGCCGGACGTGCCCGGCGTCGTAGAACCTGCCGCGCAGCATCGTGCCGCGCAGGGCCCCGGGAAGGCCGGTGGTCGCGGCGACCACGGGCAGCGACTGCGTGGTGATGCGCGCCGGATCGACGATGTCGTTGGAGCGCACGGACAGGTTCGCGGTGTCCTCGCTCTCCGACAGCGCGGCGGCCGACTCCACGCCGCGCAGCCTGGTCAGCCGGTCGACGGCGTCCCAGGTCACCAGGGGGGCGCCCGGCGTGCCGGGCACCTCGACGGTGATGGCCGTGGCCACCAGCGCGTCGAAGTGGCCCACGACCTGGTTGCCGGCGGTGGCGGCCACGCCGAGCGTCACGACGAGGGTGGTGATGCCGAGCACGGTGCCGAGCGTGGTGAGCGCCGTGCGCAGCGGCCGGGCCAGCAGCCCGGCGACGGCCTCGGAGGCCAGGTCGCGCAGGTCCATCACTCCTCCACCAGGACGCCGTCGGTGATCCGCACCCGCCGCCCGGCGCGCGCGCCGACCTCCTGCTCGTGCGTGATGACGACGATGGTCAGGCCCTGCCCGCGCAGCTCGTCGAACAGGTCGAGCACCGCCTCGGTGTTGCGGCTGTCGAGGTTGCCGGTCGGCTCGTCGCACAGCAGCAGCGACGGGGAGCCCATGAGGGCCCTGGCGATGGCCGCGCGCTGCCGCTCGCCCCCGGACAGCCGGCCGGGCGGGAAGCCCGTACGGTGACCGAGGCCGACGCGGTCGAGCGCCGCCAGGGCCCGTTCCCGCCTGCCCTTGCGCGGGCGGCGGGTGTAGAGCTCGGCGAGCATGACGTTCTCCAGCACGCTGCGGTGGGCCAGCAGGTGGAAGGACTGGAAGACGAAACCGATGCGCTCGCCGCGCAGCCTGGTCCTGGCGCCGTCGGGGAGCGTGGTGGTCTCGGCGCCGTCGAGCCGGTAGCTGCCGGAGTCGGGCCGGTCGAGCAGGCCGAGCACGTTGAGCAGCGTGGACTTGCCGGAGCCGGACGGGCCCATGACGGCCACGTGGTCGCCGCCGCCGATCCGGAGCGAGACGTCATCGAGCGCCAGGACCGGCGGCTCGGCCGGATACCGCCGCCCCACCCCGACCAGCTCGATGACCGGCTCAGGCATTGCTGACCACCACCCTGTCGCCCTCCTTGAGCGGGCCGGTGACCTGGACGTTCCCGTCGGCGGACAGGCCCGTGCGGACCTCGACGTCCCTGGTCCTGTCGGTGGCGTACTCGACCCGGACGCGGGCCCTGCCGTCGGCCGAGGTGATCACGGCCGCCACGGGCACCACCAGGACCGGCTCCTTCGTCGCGCCCACCGTGATCCGCGCGGTCACCGCGGTCCCGGCCTTGAGGCCCTTCGCCGACCGCGGCGTGATCAGGACGGGCACCGCCCCCGTCTCGGCCGCCTCGGCGTCCGGGACCCTCGCCTTGTCGCCCACGGCGGTCAGCCCGGCCGGGTACGACCGGCCCGAGTCCAGCTCGACGGTCGCCTGCATGCCCGGACGCAGCAGCTCGGACTCCTCCGCCCCGACCGACGCCGTGACCATGAACGACGAACTGGTCACGGTGGCGACCTCGCCCTCCACGGTCTGCCCGGCCTTCACCGACACCTTGCGCACCCGGGCGGGCAGCTTCGGCACGAACACCACCTCACCGGGCGGGATCGAGACCCCGTACGTGCGCGTGTACTCGGCCAGCATCTCCTTGGCCGCCGCCACGTCCCTGCGGGCGCCGGCCACCTTGAGCCTGACGGGGGAGAGCTGCCTGGCCTGGCGCAGCGCCTGCTCGGCGGTCGCCAGGTTCTCCTCGGCGGTGCGCACGGCCGTACGGAGCTCCTCGACCTTGGCCGCGCGGGTCTGCTCGGCCTCCTTCAGGATCAGCTCGCGGGACTCCTGGGCCGCCGCCAGATCGGCGCGCGCGTTCGCGACCCGCAGCTCAAGCAGCCGCGTGTCGGTCGTGGGCTCAGGAGCGGCCGTGGGCGCGGGCGTGCTCGCGGGGGAGCCGGTGGGGGAGCCGGCGGGGCGCTTCCCGGCGGCGTCGAGGGCCTGTTCGGCCTCCAGCAGCCTCTCCTCGGCCGTCCGAACCGCCGAGTCGGCGGCCGTCAGCCTCGCCTCGTCCGCCGGGGAGAGCTCCCCGGCGCGGGCCGCCGTCAGGGCGCGGCGGGCCGTCTTGAGCGCGTCCTTGGCGTTGGCCAGCTTGATCTTCAGCGGCAGCACGTCGCGTCCCTGGTCGAGGGCCTGCTTCTCGGACGCCAGCGTCTCCTCGGCGGTCTGCACCGCCTTGCGCAGCGTGTCGTGAGCCTGCCGGTCGGCGAGCGTGGGCCGCTGGGCCTGGTAACCCTTGGCGGCGTAGAGCCGGGTGACGGCGGTGATCGTGGCCTGGTCGAAGACGCCGGTGGAGGGGGCGCGGTGACCCAGACGGCGCAGCGCCCGCTGCAACTGGGTGACGTCGTCGCCCTCGCTGCCCGGCGTGATCGTGCGGTGCATCGGCACCGAGCCGCGCAGGACGAACACCGGGCGGCCGTTGACCTCCATCAGCACCGCGCCCTCGGCGAACCGGCCGGGACGCGGCGCCCTGGTGGCCCGCTGCGCCTCGGCCGTGCCCCCGACGGCTCCGGCCAGGCTGATCGGCAGCGGGGAGCCGTACTCAAGGGTGCCGTTGACCACCACGGAGCTGACCAGCCTGCGGCGCTCGACGGCGGCGGTGACCAGGGACGGTGTGGGCGCAGCGCGCCTGCTCGCCTCGTCGGCCGGCGAGCGCAGCCGGGTGCTCACCGCCCACCCGGCCAGCGCGACGAGCACGACGCCGGAGATCACGACGGCCAGAAGCCTTCGAGGGGATCCCATGGGCTCGTCAGAAGGCGTACTGGTCGTCGATCTTCTGCAGGAGCGCCGTCTCCTTCGGCGTGTACGCCGCGTAGAAGTCCTTGCCGCACTCCAGGTCGTCGAGCCCCGCCTTGATCTCCTTGGCGAGGTACGGCTTGGCGTCCTCGGGGGTGAGGTTCGGCATGATGAACGTTCCCGTCGCCGTCTTCTTCGCCGCGGGAAGGTTGTCCTGCTGCCGGCGGCCGATCTTGTCCTGCTGCCGCATGAACTCCCTCTCGCCGCGCGTGCTCAGGGCCGTCGGCTTGGTGTCGGTGATCGAGTACCCCTTGCCCGTGAGACAGGTGGCCATGGGGCCGGCCAGCTCGACCAGCTTGGGGTCGCCGTCCAGCTCGGCGGCCCGCGCCCGCTTGCGGGCCAAGCCGTACTGGTTGAAGTAGTCGATGTTCGACTTCACGGTGATGCCGAGGACCTGCTTGCCGGCAGTGGCCATGCAGGCGTTCTTGGCCTTGTAGTAGGCGTCGTTCTGGGCGGCGGAGAGGTCGTCCTGGATCTTTATGTTGGGGTCCGTGTCGCCCTCGGCGTCCGGGGCGTGCATCTCCTTGGGATAGACGTGGACAGCGAACACTCCAAAGCCGTATTTGGCGCGATATTTCCGCATTGCCTGGTAGTCGCCGGAGCCGCGTTTGCGCTCCTCGTCGCTGTCGTCCTCGGGCTTCACGTACGGCACGTACTTGAAGCCCTTCTGCTTCATGCAGTCGGCCTTGGCCGCCTCGAACTGGTGCTTCCTGTCCTTGGCGGCGGCGGCCTGAGACGGCTGGGCGGTCTCGGCGCCGCCGGTCGGCTCGGCGGCGCCCCCGCAGCCGCAGAGCACGGCCGCCGAGAGCGACATGGCGATGGCCAGGCGGGATCTGTTGAGCATGGCGGAGACCATACTCCGTTGAACGAAGTATGGTCAATCCAGGCAGTGCCGCCGCTGGCGGAAGGGCGCGAAGGCGGCCCCCACGACCAGCAGCGCGAGCACCCCCCAATAGGCCAGGTGCTGCCGGGTCAGGGCGTCGGAGTGCAGAACCAGCTCGCCCGACGCCGTCGCCAGGTAGATCGCCGCCGCCAGCGTCCACCGGTGGTCGCGGGCCAGGTAGGCGCTCCCCGCCGCGAGCCCGAACGCGACCGCCTCCACCACCAGCCTGCTCAGGCTGATCGGGAGCCTCGACGGGTCCTCCATCCACTCGGGGCCCGCCCAGCTCGCCGCGACGGCCGCCGCCAACCACCACCACGACCTCGTGCGCGGCGCCCGCCGCAGCGCGAGCAGGCCGGCCAGCGCCACCGCGTAGGTGCCCGCCACCAGGTAGGGGTCGCTGTCCATGAACAACGGCCGGGACTGGAGGAACGTCGGATAGACCGGTAACAGCGTCGTGTCGAACAGTCGCCAGCCGCCGGCCAGTGCCACCGCCTTGGCCCCGGTGAGCAGCGTCAGCGCCGCCGCCGTGCGCAGGCGTCCGCGGGCGGTCGCCAGCAGCGTGAGCGCCGACAGCAGCGTCCAGAGCGGCAGCGTGCCGGCGTAGGGCAGCAGCGCGGCCAGGTTCGCCGCCGCGACGGCGGTGACGGCGAGGTGCACGCCGTCCGCCCAGGGGCTGCCGCTCGCCAGATGGACGACCCGGCTGCGCACCCCGCCCGTGAGCAGCCCCCACGCCTCGCGCGGCACCGGGATCCGCCGGCCCGGCGCGGCCGACTCCAGGAGCACGTCGAGCAGCTCGTCGCCGTGGGCGGTGCGGTAGGTCCTGGGGTAGGCGAGCAGGAGCCTGCGGTAGCGCCGTTCGAGCGCCGACACTCCTGCCGGCCCGACGGCCGTCATCCGGCCGACGGCCGCAGGACGAGCGAGGCGGCCGCCTGCATGCGTCTCGCCTCGGCCTCCACCAGCGCCTGGCCCTCGTCGGTGATCCGGAAGTAGCGCCGGTTGCGCCCGTTGACCGTCTCCTCGCGGTCGACGGTGATGACGCCGCGCTCGTTCAGGCGTTCCAGGATGCCGTAGAGCGTGCCGACGGACGGCTGGACCCGGCCGCCGGACAGCTCCTTGACCGACTTGCTGATCGCGTGGCCGTGCAGCGGGCCGGCGCGCAGCGCGGCGAGCACGAAGTACATCGGCTCGCTGACTTCTGAGGTTCCCCTGGGCATGGGGGAGACATTAATCCGTTCAACGGAGTGTGGGCAACGCGGGCGGCCCCCCGGAGGGCCCGCCCGCGTCGCACGTCACCGGCAGCGGTCGCCGTTCAGGCGGAAGACCTCCGGGGCCGGGTTGGGCCCCGAGGCGTGCGTGCCGACGAAACCGAACGTCACGGTCCCGCCGGGCCTGATCCGGCCGTTGTAGCCGAGGCTGCGCGCCGTCACCGCCGCGCCGGACTGGGCGAGGTCGGCCCCCCAGCCCTCCTTGATCCGCTGGTCGCCGGGGAACGACCAGCTCAGGGTCCAGCCGTCCACGCTCTCCCGGCCGGTGTTCTCGATCACGATCTGGCTGGTGAAGCCGCCGGGCCACGAGCCGTGCGCCGAGTAGCGCACCCGGCAGGCCGATTGCTCGCCCTTGTCCGCCAGGAACGCCGACACCCACGCCAGCGGCGAGTTCCAGTTGATCGTCAGCTCGTTGGTGGACCAGGACTCGATGTCGTCGATGTAGCAGAACTGCGGCCTGCAGCCGCGCAGCAGCCGCTGGGCGACCGGGTCCTGGATGGCGGAGTTGGGGCCGCCGGCCAGCGAGCCGCGCGGCGGGTGCGGCAGCGCGTGGTCGAGCTGGTGGGCGTACCAGCGGCTGTGCTGGTTCTGGGCGGAGACCTCGCCGTAGCCGGTGACGTAGGAGATGTTGAGCGCGTTGCGGCCGAGCAGGTAGTCCATCCCCTCCCGGACGGCGGCCCGGTACTTCTCCTCGCCGGTCAGGTCGTAGGCGGTGGCCAGGACGACCAGGTTGTTGAGGACGAGGTTGTTGGAGCCCCAGTCGAAGTCCGCCGGCGCGTACGGCAGCCCGTACGGGTGCGCCCGCTGGACCGCCAGGTACTTCTCCGCCCCCTCGACGACCGACCGCCGCACCTTGTCCCGGCCCGGCAGCGCGTTGGGCACGGTCGCCAGGCCCAGCCGGCCGAGCTGGGCGGTGTTGCCCCAGTCGAAGCCGCGCTCGCGCCAGATGTCGCCCGTGTGGTGCGGCGAGGCCAGGACGAAGTCCGCGAACTCCTTCTCGCCCGTCGTCAGGTAGAGCTCGGCCGCCGCCCAGTAGAACTCGTCGCTCACGTCGGCGTCGTCGTAGGCGCCGCCGCCCACGCCGTCGGCGGGGTCGGCGTACCGGGCCGGGTTCGCCTTCGCCGCCGCCCACGCCTTGCGCGCCGCCTTGAGGTTCCTCGCCGCGAAGGCCGCGTCGTAGGGCGCGAACAGCCGGGCCGCCTGCGCCGCCGTCGCGGCCAGGTTGAGCGTCGCGGCCGTGGACGGCGGGTGCAGCTCGCGCTTCTGCGGGTCGAGGTGCGGCAGCAGCGGCAGGCCGGTCCAGTTCTGGTCGTGCACCTTGTGGTGGGCCATCCCCGCGTCCGGCTCGCCGTCCGGCACCTGCATGCTCAGGATGAACTCCTGCTCCCAGCGGGCCTCGTCCAGCACGTCCGGGACGCCGTTGCCGCTCTCGGGGATCTTGAGCTGGCCGTCGGTGAAGGCGGCCCTGTCGCGCTCGTAGGCCGCCATGAGCTGGTGGACCGCGATGCCGCCGTTGACCACGTACTTGCCGTGGTCGCCGGCGTCGTACCAGCCGCCCTTGACGTTCAGCGTGTAGTCGCAGCCGCCCGGCTGACAGGGCACGTTCGTGTCGCCCTGGTTGGGGGACGTGCCCGCGTGGCCGGCCGGGCGTCCGTAGCCGGGACGCAGGCTGTCGAGGATCTCGATGCCGCTGCGCTGGGTGTAGTAGAACTTCAGCGCGTCCGTGGGGAGGGAGTCGTAGACGTCCGCGCCGATGTCGAACGGCCTGCTGGTCTCGCCGTCGGCGGTCAGCGTGTAGCCCTCGCCGGGTTTGGCGTAGGCGCCGAAGTCGATGGTGTGCACGTTCTGGCCGGAGCTGGCGTCCGTGCCCTTCGGGGCGGTACGTCCGTTCGCGACCGTTTCCCGTGCCGCGTTCCGCAGCTCCCAGTCCAGGGGCGTGGTCGCCTCGGTGACCAGGGTGGCCTTCTTCGGGCCCGAAGGCAGGTAGCCGACCATGTTCACGCGGACGCGCGGGCCCGTGTCCGGCTCGTAGACCTCGGGTTCGGCGCCGCCCTTCAGCGACACGTCGTCCATGCAGAACCTCCAGGGCTCGGCGCTGCCGCCCAGCTGGAACGCCACCTGGGCGTTCGGCAGCGAGACCGGGGCGGTGAAGGTGTAGGAGTAGTCGTTCCCCGAGACGCTCAGCTCCGGGGCGGCCGACAGGTACTGCGTCCACGGGTCCACCGGGAGCTGGATCAGGGCCTTGCCGACCTTGGCGGGGGTGGCGGAGGCCGAGAACCGGTAGGCGTAGGTGTCGCCGGCGACCAGCGGGACGCCGTCCTGGCCGATGATGACGTCCCAGGGGTTGGCGGTGCCGCCGGGGACGTCGGCGCACAGCCTGCCGCCGTCGAGGGTCAGGGTGGTGTTGCCGGTGCTCCACCAGGGGGCGGTGCCGGCGTCGAAGGTGCCGTTCACGATCTGCTCGGGTCCCTCGTCGGCGGCGCGGGCGGACGCGGCGGGGGACAGGGCGACCATGGTGAGGAGGGCCAGCAGCGCGGCCCGGCATCGGGTCATGGAGGTCCTTCGGGGGGTTGGGAGCGCTCCCAATGGAGCGATCCCGATCCTCCTTGCCCACCGCCGCCCCGTCAACGGCTGCACCCGATCGCGCCCGAAGACCCTGAAACTTTCACCCCTGGGCCCGCTGCACGGGCTTGGGCCCCGTTTCGCGCGCTTGGGCTCGTACGGCGGGGGCAGGCCCGCTTCACGGGCTTGGGCTCGTTTCACGGGCCTGGGATCGTGACAGCCCTGCTTCTCGCGGGCCGGGGGAATGCGACAGCCCCGCCTGTTACGGGCCGGGGGACGGTGAGAGGCCGGGCTGTCACCGGTCGGGGGATCGTGGCAGCTCGGAGGTCAGGTGGTGGAGGAGGTCTGTGGCTCTGCGGCGGTCGTAGGGGGTGGCGAGGCGGTCGGCGGCGGCCAGCGCCTGTCCGGCGGCCCGGACGGCGGCCCGTCTCCGGCCCGCGACGGCCAGCACCAGGGCGCGGGCCCACCCGATCCTGGCCGCCGCGCCCGGGTTGCGGGCCAGGTAACGGGCCAGGTGGGCGTGGAGGCGGCGGGCGGTCGCGCGGTCCACGTGGTCGCGTACGTGCCACATCAACTCCGCCAGCCCCGCCCAGCACTCCAGCATGCCGGGCTGCGCCGACGGCAACCCGTCCGCCATCCCGAGCGCCCGAACCAGCGCCCCCCGCACCCCGCCAACGTCAAGCACCACCGCGCCCCCAGAACCCGCCAAGTCCACCGAAGCGCCCAAGGCCGCCGCACCCGCCGCACCCACCGGGACCTTCGGGAGTGCCAGGCCCATCGCGTCCACTGCGCCGATCGGGTGCGCTGTGGCAGGGGTGGGGGCGGGTGTCGTGCGGGGGGTGGGGGTGATGGTCAGGCGGGTGGTGGCGGTCAGGAGGCGTAGGGACTGGATGGTGTGCAGGGACGGGCTGTCATGGAGGCCCAGCCGGGCGGCGAGGGCGCGCCGCCGTTCCATGGACGCGCGGGCCGCCGCCAGCACTTCCGCGATCCGCTCGGCGGGCACGTCGTCGAGCCGCAGCAGCGCCTCCGCGCGGCCCGCCAGGCACCAGTGGCGGCCGATGTCGTCCCCGCCCACGCGATTGACCGACAGCTCCTCGGTCTCGGCGAACAGTTCCGCCGCCTCGGCGAACCTCCCCTCCCACAGGGCGGTCTCGGCCAGCATGCCCGCGCAGTTCTCCGCCATCCGGGGGTCGAGCGTCCGGGACCGTCCCTCGGCGAACGACCGGCGGGCCGCTCCGAACGCGCCCGCGTGGAGCTGGTCCAGCCCGCGCGCGAGCCGTGCCCGGCTGGCCGCCTCCGTCGGGTGCGGGACGCCGTCCAGCGCCCGGTCGGCGAGTCCGCCGTAGTGGGCGGCGATCCCGTGGCGGCCGGCGATCCGGGCGATCGTGGCGAAGTTCGCGTACGCCTCGGCCCGCAGGGCGGGGTCCGGTGCGCGTTCGGCGGCGTTGAGCTGGCGGAGTGAGGCCACCAGCATCGTCGGCAGGTCCTGTTGGTGGTAGGCGAGCCGGGCCAGCAACGTGAGCGCCTGGGCGGCCTCCGCGTCGGCCGCGTCCGTCCGCCGCGGCGGCACCAGGCGATGGACGGCCTGCCGCACGACGGCGCCCAGCACACCCACAACAGGCCCGGCCTGCCGCACGGCGGCGCCCAGCACCACCACCAAAGGCCCGGCCCACCGCACGGCGGCCGGGACGCCCGCGACGGCCCAGGCCGGGACGCCCGCGCTGGACCAGGTCGGGACGGCCGTGCTGGACCGGCCCAGGATGGTGGGGAGGGGTTGGCCGAGGGTGGTCAGTGCGGTTCGGGCCAGGTGGGCCGCCTCGCCCTCGCGGGCGAGCTGGTACGCGCTGATCCCCGCCATCCGCAACCACCGCGCCCGCAGGCACGGCACGTCCGCGCCGCTCTCCAGCCGCCGCCCCACGACGGCCGCCGACTCCTCGTACAGGCGTAACCGCAGGCACAACGTCCAGTAGTGATCGAGGAAGGCGGGGTCGCCGGACGCGGCCCAGGCCGTCCTGATGTTGTCCAGGTCGGCGCCGAGCACCCGGACGGCCTCGGTGTCCGACGCGTCCTGGAGCGCCGCGGCGTGCCGGTCGAGCAGGCGGGCGAAGCAGGCGGCGTGCCGTCTTCGCACCGCGTCCCGGGTCGCCGGGTCCTCGGCCAGGCGGGCGGCGGCGAACTGCTGGACGAGCGGGTGGACCGCGTACCGTCCGGCCGGGGTGAGGTGCAGCATGCTCTGGTCGACCAGGCGGACCAGCACCCGCGGGGTCGTGCCGGCGACCTCCAGCGCGTGCGGCAGCGTGCAGCCGCCGCCGAACACCGACAGCGCGGCCAGCGCCGCCCGCTCCGGCGGCCCGAGCAGGCTCCAGGACGTCTCGAAGACCGTCCTCATGCACGCGTGCCGCGGGCGGACGGCGGGACCGCCGGCCGTGAGGAGCTCCAGGTCCACGCCGAGCCGCCGGGCCAGCTCCGCGCACGGGACGGCGCGCAGCAGCCCGGCCGCCAGCTCGATGGCCAGGGGGAAACCGCAGGTGGCGGCGCAGATCGCGGCCACCATGGCGGCTTCGGCGTCGGGGTCGAAGGACGGCTGCGCCCGCACCGCCCTGGCCGCGAACAGCGCCTCGGCGGCCGGCCCCGGCAGCCCCGCCACCTCGACGGCCACCTGGCCGGGCAGGTCGGGACGCCGCCGGCTGGTCGCCAGGACCCGTACGCCGGGCGCGGCGCGCAGGATCTCGCCCACGACCGCGTCGAAGCCGGGAAGGTGCTCCAGGTTGTCCAGGACGAGGAGGAGCCGGCGTCCGGCGAGGGCGGCCAGCAGGAGGTCGAGGGCGGGACGCGGCGGCGAGAGGTCCACGCCCAGGCGGCGGGCCAGCGTGGTGACGGCGGCCTCGGGACGTACCCCAACGAACGAGACGAACGCCACCTCCCGGCCGTCGCGGACGGCGGCGGCCGCGACGGCCAGCCGGGTCTTGCCGACCCCTCCGGGCCCGACCAGCGTCACCAGCCGCCGCCCCGCCACCAGCGCGCGCACCCGCCGGACCTCGTCCGCGCGCCCGAAAAGCGTGGAACCGGGAACGGGCAGGGGCGCCCGCCCGGTCCCGGCCGTCGCGGCGGCGGGGCGGCGGGGGAGCAGGTCGCGGCGCAGGGCCTGGGTCTCCGGGGCGGGGGCGACGCCCAGTTCGGCGGCCAGGCGGTGGCGCAGGTCGTCGTAGCAGGCCAGCGCCGCCGCCCGGTTCCCCGCTTCGGCCAGGGACGCCATCAGCAGCCGGTGCGCCTCCTCGTCGAACGGGTCCAGCGCCGCCACGATCCGCGCCAGCCGCACCACCGGCGCGGAGCCGTCGGCCCCGGCCTGCGTGAGCAGGTCGCGCAGCAGCGTGCGCACCCGGCCGCGCTCCTCCGCCAGCCAGCCCGCGAAGGCGGGGGCGTCGCCGATGCAGACGCCGTCCAGGAACTCCCCGCGCCACAGGGCCAGCGCCTGCGTGACCGTCGAGGCGGCCGTGAGCTGCCGGTGGTCCACGAAGCAGCCGTCCAGGTCGCCGAGGAAGCGCACGTGGTCGCGGGTGATGTCGAGCCAGCCGCCGACCTCCCTGCGCAGCTCCGACAGGGCCAGCCGCAGGCTGCCGCGCGCGTTGGCGTCCGGGCGCTCGCCCCACAGCAGCGCGGCCAGCTCCGACCGCGACCGCGGCCCGGTCGTGGTGGCGAGGTAGCACAGCAGGGCCCTGGACTTGGCCGCGCGCAGGCCCACCGGCGCGCCCCCGACGGCCAGGTCGGGCGGCCCGAGCAGCAGCAGGATCAGCGACTCTCCCATGGCGGACGACAGTAGGCGGGCCCGCCCGGACAGACTGCGGCAAAAGCCACAGACAGCGCGTGTTCCGCGCCACTGACCTGTGCTCTCACGATGTGCTCACGATGCCGTCCGCACTCTGAGGACCGGCTTCGCGACCGCCGCGAGGCACGGACCGAAGGACACGACAGCATGCACGCTCACCGACTGATCGCCACGCTCGCCCTGGCCGCCGGCGTCGCCGCCCCCGCGGCCCTGACCGCGGGCCCGGCCGCCGCGACGACCGCCACGACCGCCTCCTGCGTCATCACCCTGTACGACATCGACGCCAACAACGTGGCCGAACGCGACGGCAAGGACGAACTCCGCTTCAAGGTCGACGGGAACCTGTTCCCCAAGTTCAGCGCCAACTACTTCTCGATGAAGACCGGCGGCGACGGCGACCCGGCCGACTTCGAGTACCCGTCCACGCTCCTCGTGGGCAGCGAGGACGTCAAGTTCGACCTGCGCGAGGTCACCCCGCCGATCGTGGGCGAGGGCGACAGCCTGGGCAAGGCCACCGCGCACGGCTCGGTCTGCGCGGGCCTGGCCGTCGGCGCGGACACGACGGAGACGACCATCGTCGAGGGCACCGACGAGACGGACTACACCTACACCGTCCGGCTCAAGCTGACCAGGCAGTGACCCGAGAGGCCCTGACCTGCGCGAGGCCCCGCCGCACGCCGGCGGGGCCTTCACTGACGCCGGATGTTCTGGGAGGGTTTCGAACGTGGTCCCTGCCCTCACCCTGGCCGGGTGCGCCGCGCACGAGCTGCTCGAACGCCAGACCGCCAAGCTGGCCAGGCAGCTCGTCCGCGGCTTCGCCGAGGAGATCCCCCTCTACCGGCGGCTGCCGAAGGAGGAGCTCGACGGCGAGATCACCGTCATCACCGAGCACAACCTGCGGCTGATCGCCCGCATGTTCCGCGACCGCCGCCCGCCCACCAGGGCCGAGCTGGCCCCCCTGCGCTCGTCGGCGGCCCGCCGCGCCCAGGAGGGCGTGCCGCTGGAGGCCCTGCTGGCCGCCTACCACCTGGGCGCGCGCAAGGTGTGGGAGCACCTGTTCGCCGCGGCCACGCCCGCCGACTTCGAGGACGTGCTGACGGCCAACCGCCTCATCCTGCTCTACACGGAGTCGGTGACGGCCGCCGTGTGCACCGCGTACCTGGAGGAACGCGAGGGCATGCTCAGCCACGAGCAGCACGCGCTGCACGCCGCCGTGTCCGCGCTGCTCGGCGGCGACCGGGCGGCCCTGGCCGGGGTGCGGCTGGCCCCCCGCTACCTGGTGCTGGCGCTCTCCGTCGGCCGGCATCCCGACGAGGAGAGCGACGAGCCGGGCGGGTCGATCGCGGGCCGCCGCAAGCTCCACCGGATCAGGACGGCGCTCCAGCGCGGCGCGGCCGAGCCGGTGCTGTCGGTGCTGGACACGACGGGCGGCCTGGTGTTCGTGCCGGTCACCGGCGAGGACCCCGACTGGTACGAGGTCGGCGAGACGGCCGCCGCGATGGCCAAGGCGGCCGGCGTGCCGGTGTGGGCGGCGGCCGAGATCGCCGCGCCGGCCGGGGTGCCGGAGGCGGTCAAGCTGGCCGAGGAGGTCCTGGAGGTGGTGCGGATCTTCGAGCAGCCGCCGGGAGCCTACCGGCTGGCCGACGTGCTGCTGGAGTACCAGCTCACCCGGCCGAGCCAGGCCACCGCCGTGCTGGCCGGGCTGCTCGACCCGCTGCTCGACAACCCCGACCTGCTCAGGACGCTCACGGTCTACCTGGACACCGGCCTCGACCGCCGCCGTACGGCCGAGCTGCTGCACGTGCACCCCAACACGGTCGACTACCGCCTGCGCAGGGCCGTCAGCCTGACCGGCCTCGACCCCGTGGACCCGGCCCACCTGCAACGCATCGGCGCCGCGCTGGCCGCCAGACGCCAGCACCGCAAGTGAACGGGAGCCGCCCCCGGCAGGGGACGGCTCCCGTCGCACGATCCGGAGCGTTCAGACCGAGGACACCGCGGCGGTCACCACGGTGGCGAAGTTCTTCATCCCGAGACCGTTGGGGTGGAACGGGGCGGCGGGCGAGGCCGGCACGTACGGCTCGATCCAGCGCACGCCGGGGGCCTTGCACGGGTCGTGGCCCACGCTCGGCGTCTGCAGGTCGACGAACGACACGCCCGCGGCGGCGGCCTGCTCGGCCAGCATCTGGTTGAAGTACTGGAGCGTGGCCCGGATGTAGTTGGCGTCGGCCTTGATGATCGGGACGGTCGGGTAGCAGCCGTTCGGCGGCGCGTAGGTGGCGTAGCCGACCATGAAGATCCGGGCGCGCGGGGCGCGGGCGCGGATGTCGGTCACCAGCGTGGTCAGCTTGGGCCGCAGCGCGTCGGTCTTGACCCGCCAGGAGTCCTGGCCGTTGACGACGTAGTCGTCGTTGCAGGCGTCGCCGATGGGCGGGGGCAGCAGGTTCAGGCAGTCCTCGATGAAGCCGGTCAGGCCGACGTCGTTGGCGCCGATCTGCACCGTGACCAGGGTGGTGTCCGAGCTGAGCGCGTCGAGCTGGGGCGCGACGCTGCCGAGGTCGGTGCCCTGGGAGTTGTACATGTCGCGGGTCTTGGCGCCGGAGCAGGTGACGTCCCTGAAGGTGGCGGCGCCGATGGCCTGGGCGGTCAGGTGGGCGTAGTTGTGGTCGGAACGCCAGCACCCGAGGTCGGGCACGACCTGGTTGGGCACCAGGGGACCCGACGCGGCGGAGTCGCCGAGCGCCACGTACACCTCGCCCTGGGCGGCGTGTGCGGGGGGCGCGACGCCGAGCGCCAGGGCGGTCGCGGAGAGCAGGACGAGCAACCGTCGGACCATGGAGGACTCCTTCGGCGGGGGTGGGGGGTGCGGAGGCCGCGCCGGCCGCGCTGGTCCGGCGGGGGGTGGAACCGTGCTGGTCAGCGGCGGAAGGGCCCGGTCACCTCGTACGTGATCCCGCCGGTCCCGGCGGTCTCGCCGCTGGTGCCGCGCTGGGAGGAGAAGTAGAGCCGGGTGCCGTCGGGGGAGAAGGCGGGGCCGGTGATCTCCGACTTGGCCTGGCCGTCCAGGCGCATGACGGGGGCGACCACGCGGTCGGGGGTGATGATGTTGATCTCCATGTTGCCGCCGTCCTCGGCCACGTACAGGTCGCCGGACGGGCGGCCGGTGATGTTGTCGACGCCGTCGAGGGTGCCGCCGCCCTCGTAGATCGCGGTGACCGTCTGCCGGGCGGTGTCGTAGGCCCAGACCTTGCGGTCGCCCTTGGCGGTGAAGTAGCAGATCCCGGCGGCGTAGTGGCAGCCCTCGCCGCCGCTGAAGTGGCGGGCCGCCGAGACCTGGTGCCTGGTCTGGGTGTCGAAGACGCCGGGCGTCGCGTCGGGCACGGGCCACCACTCGACGCTGTCGCCGCCGAGGCCGCAGAGCACGTCGAGCCGGCCGCTGGACAGGTCGCCCCAGGTGGTGGGGGTGAAGCGGTAGAAGCAGCCGTCGCCCTCGTCCTCGGTCAGGTAGACGACCTTGTGGTCGGGGTCGCAGGCCGCGGCCTCGTGCTTGAACTTGCCCATCGCGGGGCGCTGCTGGGCGGAGCGGTTGCCGTACGGGTCGGTCTCGTAGACCTTGCCGCGGAAGATCTCCTCGCAGGACAGCCAGGTGCCCCACGGGGTCGCGCCGCCCGCGCAGTTGAGGTTCGTGCCGCTCAGGATCCGGTACGCCCGGTCGATCGAGCCGTCGGCCCTGAATCTGATCGCCGAGGCCCCGCCCACCAGCGGCACCTCGGAGTTGGACACGTAGATCCAGCCGGAGCCGTCGGCGAAGCACGCGCCGCCGTCAGGAGCGGGGTGCCACAGCGTGCCGCCGACGACCCGGCCCGACCTGGCCACCACCCGGCTGGTGAAACCGGCGGGCAGCGCCATGCCGTTCGCGTCCGGGGCGCCGAGCGGCCCGTACGGGCTCACGCCCGCGCCCGCCGCGGAGGCGACGGCGTCGTGCCACATCGCCCCGGAGAACGCGACCGCCGCGGAGACGGTCCTGAGAAAGGTGCGACGGCGCATCATCACTCCACGTGGCTCGCGTCGTTCGAGGTCGTTTGAATTCGCAGACATGACGATGAGCCCTGCTCGTCCTTCTGTGAACTGGACAGGGCGGTAAATCCGGACGGTCAAATCTGTGACGCCTCACAAATCTGCGCGGCATTTCGTGAAGCCATTGACGGCGGCCCCGCGGCGATGAACCATGGCCCGAACCCCCGGCCTCGATCAGCTCCCGAGGTGCCCGTGCGCGTGCTTCCCCGTCTCCTCACCGCCCTCGCCCTGGCCTGCGCGACGCTCGCGGCCCCGCCGGCGTCACCGGCTTCGGCGGCCCCCGTACCGTCCGGCTGCGACCCGATCGACCCGGCCGCCTGCCTGCTGCCGTTCCCGAACGACTGGTTCACCGTCGCCGACCGCGGCACCGGCACGGGCCGCCGGGTGGCCTTCGCGGCCGATTCCATGCCGGTCTCGGCCGCCGGCGTGCCGATCGCGCCCGCCGAGTGGAACAGGAACGACGGCTTTTCCCCGGGCTCGATGCTGCTGGCCAGGGTGCCGGGGCTCGACCTGGCCAGGACGGGCGCCGCGCCGATCACCGACATCGGCAGGTCGCTGGACCGGGACGCGCCCGTCGTGCTGCTGGACACCGTGACGGGGGAGCGGTGGCCGTACTGGGCCGAGCTCGACGCGAACGCGCCCGCCGGCCGCCAGGCCCTGATCGTCCGCCCGGCCCGCAACCTGAGCGAGGGCCACCGCTACGCCGTCGCCCTGCGCGACCTGCGCGACGCCGCCGGGGCCCCGATCCCGCCGAACCCCGCCTTCGCCGCGGTCGCCGGGCCGCCCCTGCCGCCGGACCACGAGCTGCACGACCGTCAGCGCCGCCTCCAGCCCGCGCTGTCCGCGCTGCGCCGCGCCGGCGTCGGCGCCCGCGGCCTCTACCTGGCCTGGGACTTCACCGTCGCCAGTGCGCGCGGCCTGGCCGGTCCCGCGCTGGCCATGCGCGACGACGCCCTGCGCACGCTGCGCGGCCGCGCGCCCGCCTTCGAGGTCACCTCGGTCACCGACCTCACCCCCGAGCAGGACGCCCAGATCGCCCGCCGGGTCGAGGGCACCTTCCGCGTGCCGAGCTACCTCGACCGGCCCGGCGGCCCGCCCGGGTCGGCGCTCAACCGCGGCCCCGACGGCCTGCCGGCCCGCCTGCCCGGCAACGAGCAGGTGGCGCCCTTCCGCTGCGAGATCCCCCGCGTCGCCTTCGACCGCCCCGCCCGGCCCTCCCTGTACGGCCACGGCCTGCTCGGCAGGCACGCCGAGGTGGGCGCGTCGAACGTGAGAACCATGGCGCAGGAGCACGGCTTCCTCTTCTGCGCCACCAAGTGGATCGGCATGGCCGACGAGGACATCCCGAACGTCGTCTCCGTCTTCACCGACATCTCCCGGTTCGGCACGATCCCTGACCGCACGCTGCAGGGCTTCGTCAACTTCATGTTCCTGGGCCGCGCCATGACCGGCCGCGACGGCTTCGCCGCGCACCCCGCCTTCCGCACCGCCGCCGGCCGCCCGCTGATCGACCTGCGCCACGGCCTGGTGTACGACGGCAACAGCCAGGGCGGCATCCTGGGCGGCGCGCTGGTCGCGCTGTCGACGGACATCGAGCGCGGCGTGCTCGGCGTGACCGGCATGAACTACAGCACCCTGTTCAACCGCAGCGCCGACGCCGCCCCCTTCCAGGCCGCCTTCGACCGGGCCTACCCCGACAAGCTGGACCAGCAGCTCATCCTGGCGCTCATGCAGATGCTGTGGGACCGCGGCGAGGCCGACGGCTACGCCGCCCACCTGACCGACCGCCCCTACCCGGGGACGCCGCGGCACCGGGTGCTCATGCACGTGGCCTTCGGCGACCACCAGGTGGCCACGGTCACCGCCGAGGTCGAGGCCCGGACCGTCGGCGCCCGGCTGCTCACCCCGGCCCTCGCCCCGGGACGCAGCCCGGACGCCGTGCCCTTCTGGGGCATCCCCGGCATCCGCGGCCGGGCCCATCCCGGCTCGGCCCTGGTGATGTGGGACAGCGGCGCCCCCGCGCCGCCGCTCACCAACACCCCGCCCACGCAGGGCGAGGACCCGCACGAGAAGCCGCGCAGGACCCCGGCCGCCCAGCTCCAGAAGTCGGTGTTCCTCAAGACCGGCGTGGTCGCCGACGTCTGCGAGGGACCCTGCGTCACCCAGTGACGCCCGGGCGCCGCTGCGTCACCCGGTGACGCCCGGGCGCCGCTGCGTCACCCGGTGACGCCCGGGCGCCGCTGCGTCATCCGGTGACGCCCGGGCGCCACATCGGCCAGAAGAGGGCGCCGTCGGGCAGCGCGAACGGCTCCTCGGCCTGGTAGCCGTGCCTGGCGTACAGGTCGCGGCTGCGGGCGCTGCTGGCCTCCAGGTAGGCGGGCGCGCCGTCCAGCAGGGCGTGGTGGCGGCGCAGCAGCGCCGATCCGAGCCCCCGGCCCTGGTGGTCCGGGTGCACGGCCAGGAACGCCAGGTGGTGGTACGGCGGCTCCGGGTGGTGCCGTTCGAACAGCTCGTCCAGCACCCGGAAGCGCTCGGCCCACCGGCCGGTGGCGGCGGCCAGGCGGCGGTCGTAGTCGGGCGGCCCGGGCAGCGGCGCGTCGGCGGTGTGCCTGAGCCAGACCGCGACCGCGCGGCCCTCGTCGAGCAGGTCCACCTCGCCGTGCTCGATGGCGTGCGAGACGAGGATCAGGAAGTCGGCCACCATGATCTCGTGCCGCCCGGCCGGCTCCGGCACCAGGTACGACACGGCGGGCAGCCGCGCGAACGCGGTCGCGATCAGCTCGGCGACCGCGCCGGCGTCCCCGGCCGTCGCCCGGCGGACGTCGTGCGCCGCCACGTCCTGCGCGCGGGTCAACGGACGGCCTCCGGCGTGGCGGCGGCCTTGGCGCCCATGCCCACCAGCGAGTACACGCTCGGCTGTCCCGTGCGCAGGACCAGCGCCCAGCCCGCGCCGACCAGCGCTGCCAGCGCGTACACGACCGGCAGGATCCAGGCGAGCGGATCGCCCTCGGGCACCCCGAGCAGCGTCGAGAAGTTGTCCAGCGCCAGCCACACCATCACCGCCAGCGCCAGCGCGGCGGGCACGGGGGCCAGGAACCGCCGCGCGAGGCTCTCGCCGCTCGGCTGCCGGGCGAAGAAGGCGACGATCGCGATCGAGGTCACGAACACCAGCAGCAGCACCCCGAACCCGCCGAACGAGCCGCCGTAGAAGAAGAGCTGCACCAGCGGGTCGAGCCCCAGGACCGCGTAGACCACGATGACGACCAGCCCGAGCACGGTCTGCGCGATCGAGCCCGACCGGGGCGCGCCGCTGCGCGGCCGGGTGCGGCCGAAGAAGGCGGGCAGCACCCGCTCGCGGCCGAGCGCGAAGAAGTACCGGGCGGTGGTGTTGTGGAAGGAGATCATGGCGGCGAACACGCTGGTGACGAAGAGCACCCGGGCGACGTCCACGACCGCGCCGCCGAGGTGCTGGTTCGCGATGACGAAGATCGTCTCGGCCTGGTCGCGGCGCGCGGCGTCCACGATGGCCGCCGGTCCCGTGGCGACCGTCATCGCCCAGGACGACAGCGCGTACAACCCGGCGATGATCGCCACCGACGCGTACGTGGCCAGCGGCACGGTACGCCGCGGATCCCGGCTCTCCTCCGAGAACACCACCGACGACTCGAACCCGACGAACCCGAGCGTCGCGATGACCAGCAGCGCCCCCACCCCCGGCACGAACAGCGCCGCGGGCGACAACGTCTCGGCCGAGAACCCCGACGGCGCCGGGTTGACCAGGTCCGCCAGGTCGAACAGCAGGATGACCGCCACCTCGGCGGTGAGCAGGACGGCCAGCAGCCGCCCGTTGACGTCCACCCGCATCAGCCCGAGGACGCCCACCAGCGCCCAGGCGACCAGCGAGATGGCCCACCAGGGCGGCGCGCCGCCGAACCAGCGTTCGAGCAGCGGGGTGGCCGCCGCGCCGAAGGCGCCGTACAGGCCGACCTGGAGGGCGTTGTAGGCGATCAGCGCCATCCAGGCCGCCGCGATGCCCGCCGGACGGCCGAGCCCCCGGCTGATGTAGGTGTAGAACGCGCCTGCGTTGGCCATGTGGCGGGCCATGGCCACGTACCCGACCGCGAACACCGCCAGCACCACGCCCACGACCAGGAACGCGATCGGCAGCCCGGTGATGCCGGTGACGGCGTAGCCGGTGGTGATCACCCCGGCGACGACGGTGAGCGGCGCGGCGGCCGACAGGACGAAGTAGACGACCGAGGGCGC
Source organism: Nonomuraea sp. NPDC049646 (assembly GCF_044465525.1). Taxonomy (NCBI): domain Bacteria; kingdom Bacillati; phylum Actinomycetota; class Actinomycetes; order Streptosporangiales; family Streptosporangiaceae; genus Nonomuraea; species Nonomuraea sp. NPDC049646. Next base: position 431,801 of record NZ_JBITLU010000009.1, read on the forward strand.
GCCGAGCCGGTCGGCGGCCAGGGCGCCGGCGATCGGGTCGGGCGCGGCGCCGGATCTCGCGGAAGGCATCGCGTTCCTTTCTGGGGGGTTCAGGTGCGGTGTGGTCGGATCGGCGGTGCGGGGCTCACGTCCGGTAGGTCAGGACGGCGTCGCCGACGGCCGCGCTCACCTGGCGGCCGAGGTCGCTGAGCGGCTGGGGCATCGCGGCCAGCACCGTGGTCAGGTACTGGTGGGCGCCGCGCCGGTCGGCCGGGTCCTCGACGACGACGTCGGTCAGGTCGCAGGCCTCGGCCAGCGCCGCCAGCGCCATGTCGTGCGGGGTCAGCGGCTGCCACTTCACCAGCGCGAGCCGCAGCCGGGCGGAGGGCCACATGGCCCGGTTGAAGTCGGTGGAGAAATAGCGGAATTGTTTACGCTTGAGTAGCCGCGGGGATTCGCGTTCGAGCAGACCATTACCCATCAACCGGCCGGTGACTTCGGTGACCGAGCGTTGTGCGAGGTAGGCCAGCCAGGTCCGCACATCGGTGTGCTGCGGGGAATTGCCTATTTCGGTCAGCACCTTTCCGGCCAGCTCGTCCGGGACCCGGCGCCGGTCGGCCACCCGCAGCCGGACCCCCTCGACGGTGATCCGCTGCTCCAGCACCAGCTCCGCGAGCAGCGCCCCGGCCAGGCCGAGCGCCACGCCCGGGACGTGCAGCCGAGGCTTGCCCGAGCCCGTCGCGTCCCAGCAGACGAAGAAGAAATCATCGGCAAGCAAAAATCGGCCCGCTCACTATAGGAATTGGTGGATGACCGGTTCAGGAAGCAGCGTGTAGCCGCCAGCGGCAATTTCTACCAAAAACCGGCATCTCCGGGCTAGACCCTATTTATCGGGAAATAAAAAAAGCACCGGCTTCATGGAGAAGCCGGTGCCGCCCGATCGGGGCCCGTCAGCGGATGATCGCCTGATGGGCGGGCCGCCGCGGTCGCGACCGGATCGGGCGCGCGCCCGCCGGGACGGGCCGGATGACGTGGATCGCCGCCGGGGTTCCGGATCGTCAGTTCGCGCAGTCCTGCTTGTCGAGGGCCAGGCCCATCTCGTAGATCTTGCCGTTGCGGAGCAGGAAGTAGTAATGGGCCTTGGCGTTGCCCGGCACGGCGACGTACGGGAAGCCGCTCGCGGCCGTCCGCAGCTTGTTCGCGTACGCGCGCTTGAGCTGGGCGCCGGTCGAGCCGATGCCGATGCCCTGCGGCGTCCTGGCGCCCTTCGGGGCGAAGATGATCGCCACGCCCTGCTTCTTGGAGATGAAGAGGCCGACCGCGTCGCGGCCGGTGCGCTGGGCCTTGAGGTCCCAGCCGGAGCAGGTCTCGGAGTCGAGGCCGGGCTTGTGGACGATCTTCCCGGTGGCCTGGGCGGCCTTGGCGCTCATGCCCAGCGTGACCCCGCCGTACCCGTTGGGGCCGAAGGCGGGGGCGGCGAGCGCGGGGGAGGCGATCCCGGCCAGCGCGACGCCCGCCGCGAGGGTCGCCGCCGCGATGATGTGCTTCGTCGTCATGCAGGGTTTGACTGCGCGGCGGGCGCACAAGTTCGCCCGGTTCGCGGGCGGCTGCGGGCTGACGTGTCCGTTACGCGGTTGAGGGATGGTCTTGTCCCAGGCCCGGGTACTGGTGCCGGTGATCACAGCCCAGGAGGCACCAGAGATGACGGATGTTCCTATCGTTGTCGGCATAAATCGTACTCAGGATGGTTCTGTTGCTGTCGCTGTGGGCGAGTCGGGCATGTACAGCCTGCAGAAGGAGCGCATCACCCGGCGCAGGCACCACTGGGGCCGCCTGGGCGACCTGCCGGACCTGTACCTGCCCGAGATGCCGCTGCTCAAGGAGCCCGTGGACCTCGTGGTCGAGGGATACGCCGGCGACACCGAGATCGAGCACAAGGGCGCCTACGAGGAGGAGCTGCGCGAGACGCTGAGCCTCAAGGAGGACGCCCGGGTCGTCCTGGTCTCCCACCATCTCAGCCACCTCTACAGCGCGTTCCCGCCCTCGCCGTTCGACCGGGCGGCGGGCCTGGTGATCGGCGCGCAGGGCAGCCGGGTCGGGGACCTCACCGAGCCGGCCCCGCTGCCGAAGGGCACCCGCGACGACATGCTGGAGGTCGCCTCCTTCTACCGTTGCGAGCGCGGCCGCCCGGTCGAGTGCCTGGCCAAACAGCTCTGGGACGGCGACTGGGCCCGGCCGACCGGTCTCGGCTGCTTCTACACCCTGCTGACCAGGCTGCTGTGGCCCGAGGGCGAGGGCAACGAGGCGAAGGTCATGGGCCTGGCCCCCTTCGGCGACGCGTACGTGTACGGCCTGCCCGACCTCGACGTACGCGGCCACGAGGTGTTCATCCCCGAGGAGTGGATCGAGACCTTCGCCCAGCGGGACGCCTACGTCTACGAGCCCGGCGGCGAGCGCTTCTCCCGGGCGGCGGACCTGGCCGCGGCCGGCCAGCGGGTCTTCGAGAACGCCCTCGTCCAGGTGGTCGCCTGGCTGCACGGGCAGACCGGCCTGGACCGGCTGGTCTACGCCGGCGGCGCCGCGCTCAACGCCACGGCCAACGGCCGGATCGTCCGCGAGTCGCCGTTCCGCGAGGTGTTCATCCCGCCGAGCCCGCACGACGGCGGCACCGCCGTGGGCTGCGCCCTGTACGGGCTCATCGAATGCCTCGGCGTCGAGAGCCGCTTCCGCTGGACCGACGACTTCCTCGGCCCCGACCCGGACGAGACCGAGATCGCCGCCGCGGTGCGGAGCCTGCCGGACGGCCTGGTGGCCGAGCAGCCGGCCGACCTCGTCGGCGCGACGGTGTCGCTGCTGGAGAGCGGCCGGGTCGTGGGCCTGCACCAGGGCCGCAGCGAGTCGGGCCCGAGCGCGCTCGGCAACCGCAGCGTGCTGGCCGACCCGGCCAGGCCGGACATGCAGGACTACGTCAACTTCGAGATCAAGGGCCGCGAGTGGTTCCGCCCGCTGGCCGCGCTGGTGCTGGCCGAGCACGCCGAGCGCCTGTTCGGCGTCGACCGCCCGGCCCCGTTCCCGCAGTGCGTCGTGGACGTGCGCCCCGAGCACCGCGCGAGCCTGCCGGGCGTGACCCACGTGGACGGCACGGCGCGGATCCAGACCGTGGAGGAGGGGGCCACGCCGTTCCTGCACGCCCTGCTGACCGGCTGGCACGCGGCCACGGGCTCCCCGGTGCTGGTCAACGCCTCGCTCAACGGCCCCGGCGAGCCGCTGACCGAGACGCCCGAGCAGTCGATCGACACCCTGCTCACGACGGGCCTGCACGCCCTGGTCATGCCGCCGTACCTGATCCGCAAGCGCGAGGAGCCGCCGGTGCCCGGCCTGAACTGGGACCGCGACTAGCCTCGCCGCCGGTCGTCGGGAGAGCCGGTGCAGACCAAATCCAGGTCATTGTTCCCGCAGGTCGAAGCGGGTGGCCGAGCCCGCGGGCCGGTCCGGGTTAGCGTCGGTCGCATGCGCGTTCACCCAGCCGTCCCCGTGGTGCTGACCGCCCTGGCCGCGCTGTCGGCGGCCTGCGGCGGCGGCCCCGTGCGCACCACCCAGGGGGTGGTCGTGACCTCCGCCTCGCCGTCGCAGACGCGGAACGCGCTGGCCGGGAAGGTCGTCGTGCTCGACCCCGGGCACAACGGCGGCAACGCCTCCCATCCCAAGGAGATCAGCCGCCCGGTCGACATCATCACCGGACGCAAACCCTGCAACACCACCGGCACCCAGACCGCCGCCGGCTACACCGAGCACGCCTTCACCTGGGACGTCGCGAACCGCCTGAAGCCGCTGCTCGAAGACATGGGCGCCAAGGTGGTGCTGACCAGGCCGGACGACACCGGCGTCGGCCCCTGCGTCAACGAGCGGGCGGCCATCGGCAACAGGGCGCGGGCGGACGCCGTCCTGTCCATCCACGCCGACGGCGCGCCGCCGGCCGGCCACGGCTTCCACGTGATCCTGCCGGGCCTGGTGCCGGGGCACAACGACGCGATCATCCAGCCGTCCAGGAAGCTCGGCGTGGCCGTCCGGAACGCCTTCCGCGACGGCACCGGCATGCCGTACGCCACCTACACCGGCGAGCAGGGCCTGCAGACCCGCACCGACCTGGGCGGGCTCAACCTGTCCACCCGCCCGGCGGTGTTCATCGAGTGCGGCAACATGGCCAACCCGGGCGACGCCGCCAAGATGTCCGACGGGGAGTTCCGCGGGGAGATGGCCGGCTCGCTGGCCGCCGGGCTCAAGCAGTTCCTGACCGGTTAGGCCCCGTAGGCGCGCAGGAAGACCTCGACCGCGGCGTCGGCGAGCCGGTCGAGCTCGGCCTCGGTGTGGTGCTCGCCGCCGCCCGCGAACATGACCCTGTTCACCGGGATCCACAGCAGCAGGCCGACGAAGTGGTCGGCGGCCAGCCGCGGGTCGTCCATGGGACGCAGGCCGTGCCCGGCCAGGCGGCCGAAGGCCGTGGACATGCTCTCCAGCGAACGCTCGAAGCCCTGCTCGTACCAGGTGCGGCCGAGGTCGGGGAAGCGGTCGGCCTCGGCGATGATCAGCCGTCGCAGCCGCAGCACCTCGGGCTGCATGATCGAGGCCAGGAACTCGCGGGCCAGCTTGCGCAGCCCCTTGTCCAGGTCGTCGTTGCCCTCCAGCGACTCGGTGATCAGCTTGGCCAGGCCCTCGATCTGCGCCGTGGTGTCCAGGATGATCGTGGTGAACAGCTGTTCCTTGTCGCTGAAGTGCTTGTAGACGGTCTGTTTCGAGACCGCGGCGATCGAGGCGACCTCGTCCATGCTCGCGCCCACGTAGCCGTTGCGCAGGAACACCGCGCGCGCCGCGTCCAGGATCTGCCTGCGCTTGCGGGCCGTCCGGCCGTCCTCGTCGGTCACCGTCACGCCACCTTTTCGATCATGAGTTCGCATAGTACTGGACAGTTCCGTACTCATGTGGGTACTGTACCGTCCAGTTCCCGAAACGAACAGGAGTGACGACCTCATGAGCGACCTTCAGCAGCAGGTGCAGCAGACCGCCGACAAGCTGGTCGAGTCAGGCGCCGAGCGCGGGTTGCAGGTGGCCGTCTACCGCGACGGCGTGCAGATCGTGGACGTGGTGGCGGGCGTGGCCGACCCGGAGACCGGCCGCCCGGTCACCGCCGACACCCCGTTCTACAACTTCTCCATCGGCAAGGGCGCGACCTCGACGCTCGCCCACATGCTGGCCGAGCGCGGCCTGTACGACTACGACACCCCGGTCGCCGACCTGTGGCCGGAGTTCGCCGGGAACGGCAAGGGCGGCGTGACCGTCCGCCACGTGCTGACCCACACGGCCGGCGTGCCCGGCGTGCCGCTCGACACGACGCCCGAGGACGTCTGCGACTGGGACAAGATGGTCGCCGCCCTGGAGAACGCCGAGCTGTGGTGGGAGCCGGGCACGAAGATGGGCTACCACGCCTACACCTTCGGCTTCCTCGTCGGCGAGATCGTCCGCAGGGCCACCGGCAAGCGCATCTCGCAGGTGCTGCTGGAGGAGGTCTCCGGCCCGCTGGGCGTGGCCCGCGAGCTCTACTTCGGCATGCCCCCGGCGGAGCAGCACCGCCTGGCCCGGCTGGAGGACGAGCCGATGGACCCGTCGGCGTTCGGCGACCTGCCGGCCGACCTGCCGATGTTCAGGGCCGGGCCGATGGAGCTCATGCCCAACGCCGCCCTCGGCAGCAGGCCCGACTACCTGACCGCCGACATCCCGGCCGGCGGCAAGACCTCGGCCAGGGCGATCGCGCGCATGTACGCCGCCCTGCTCGGCGAGGTGGACGGCGTGCGGCTGATCTCGCCGGAGCGGCTGCGCGAGGCCACCACGGTGGCCTACAGCGGCCCGGACGAGGTCTTCGGCATGCCCTCGACGTGGGGGCTCGGCTTCACCATCGGGCTTCCCGGCGGCTCGCCGCAGGAGAGCGCGACGGCGTTCGGCATCGGCGGCGCGGGCGGCAGCTACGCGTGGGCCGACACCGCGACCGGCACCGCCGTCGCCCTCACCAAGAACCGCCTCACCAACGACTTCGCCGCCGTCGGCGAGCTGGCCGCCCTGATCGCCCGCTCCTGAGGGCGCGGGGGCTCAGCCGTCGCGGCACAGGGGCCGGCCGCCGACCACGCAGGCGATGCCGTCGAGGTCGCAGCTCAGCAGGGTGCCGTCCATGCCGAGCACGAGCACGAGATCCCTCCTCGACCGGTGGGCCAGCATGATCCGGCCGACGACACCGTTGTCCAAGACCACGGTCGGGCGGCTCGCAGCGCTGTCCATGTCCTGGCGACTCCTCTCGGGTTCACAACAGGCCACGCGCCGGACCCGTCCCCACCAGGATGCACAGCCTCCGCCTCCGGCGCATCGGTCATCCGGCTCTACTTTCGTACGGATCCTGCGTTGTCGCCCTCCCGCCATGCTCGCGGGAGGCGTGGTGCGAGACTGGCGGTGGCAGGCGACGTGCAAGGAGGCCGGCGTGCGGACGTGGTTGACCGAGCGGTTCGGGCTGACGGTGCCCCTGGTGGGCGCGCCCATGGCCGGAGTGGGCGCGGGCCGGCTGGCCGCCGCCGTCTGCGCGGCCGGCGCGCTCGGCGTGATCGGGGTGTCCTCCGCCGCCCCCGCCTCCTGGATCGAGGCCGAGGCGGCCGTCGCCGCCGGGAGCGGGCGGCCGTACGGGATCGGGCTCATGGCCTGGGCGCTGCCCGGCAACCCGGCCCAGTTCGAGGCCGTGCTCGCGGCCCGGCCGCGGCTCGTCTCCGTGAGCTTCGGGCCGTACGAGCGGTACGTGGAGGAGCTGCGGCAGGCCGGCATCACGGTCGTCACGCAGGCGGGCACCACCGACGAGGCCCGCGCCGCCGAGCAGGCCGGCGTCGACGCGGTCGTGGCGCGCGGGGCCGAGGCGGGCGGCCACGGCCGGGCCGACGTCGGCACGCTGCCGCTGCTCCAGAGCGTGCTGGCGGCCGTCCGCGTCCCGGTGCTGGCGGCGGGCGGCATCGCCACCGCGCGCGGGCTGGCCGCGGTGCTGGCGGCGGGGGCCGAGGGCGCGTGGGCCGGCACGGCGTTCATGGGCTGCGCGGAGACGGCCCTGCCGGAAACGGCGGCGGCCCGCGTGCTGGCCGCGGCCGAGACCGACACCGCCTACGGCCGCGTCTTCGACGTGGCCCAGCGCCTCGACTGGCCGGCCGAGTACGGCGGCCGGGCCCTGCGCAACACGTTCTTCGACCGCTGGGCCGGTCACGAGGAGGAGCTGGCGGCCGACGAGGAGGCCGCCGCGCTGATCGCCGCCGCCCGCCGCGACGGCGACTACGACACCGCCTGCATCTACGCGGGCCAGGCCGTCGGGATGGTGAACGAACGGCGTACGGCCGCCGACGTGGTGGCTGGCTTCGCCGAGGCGGACGCGCTGCTGCGCCGCTTCGCCCCGCCCGGTGGATGACGCCGGTCCTGGCCTGATGCATCCTCTTGTGCCATGACACATCAGACGCTGCCCCCAGCGCCCCCAGCGTCCCCGCCGCCCGCCGCGCCCTCCGTCGCCACGGCACCGGGGACCGCGTCCGCCAGGGGCAGCGTGCTGGAGGTGATGGAGAAGATCGGCACGGTCGTCGTGCCGATCGCCGTCGCCGTGTACGCCCTGCTCTACCTGGGCTTCGAGAGCGTCTACGACACCTTCGGCATCACCCCCGAGCAGGCCGGGCTCACCCAGGCGAGCATCTTCGGCCACCTGGTGGCGACGCTGGTGCTGCTCTTCCTGACCCTGCTGCCGCTGCTCGGCCTGGTCGTGGGCGCCTGGTGGCTGCTCGACCGGATCACCCGCGGCGCCGCCGGGCGCGTCCTCGACCGGGGGCGGGAACAGCCGTGGCTGGCCGCCGCGGTGGGCGCGGCGCTGTCGGGCGTCGCGTACTGGGGGCTGCTCGGCATCCTCGACGTCACCGGCACGCCGGTGCTGGTCACGGTCGCGGTGGTCGGGCTGTTCTGCCTGCTGGTGCCGTACCGGCTGCTGCGGGCGCGGCCCACCGGACGGGCCGCGATGCGGGTGCTGACCGGCGCGCTGGTGGGGGTGGGCCTGGGGTTCGTGCTCGTCGGCTGGATGACGCAGGGGGCCGAGAGGGTGCACGACCGCGGCGAGGCCAACCTCGTGCTCCAGCTCACCGGGTTCTCCAACCAGTGGGCCGAGGTGCGCGACGACTCCGGCAAGCTCCTGTCGAAGGGGCAGCGCTGGCTGGTGCTCGGCCAGGACTCCGGCGCGTACGTCTTCTACGACTGCGCCACGGCCGGCACGATCCGCCGTCCGATCGACGCGACGGTGCTGAGCAGGATCGAGCTCGACCCCGAGTTCGGCGACGCCCGCCCCTGCGGCTACGCGGCCAAATAGAACACGTTCCGGTAAGTTACCGAGTAGTATGACCACCGAACAGTGGTAGGCGAGGAAATGGGCCACCATGTCTGAGCTAGAACGTGTTCCGCCCGGAGTGGATCCGAACGTGCCAAGCTCTGCCCGGGTGTACGACTACCTGCTCGGCGGCAAGGACAACGTCGCCGTCGACCGCGCGGTCGCCGAGAGGCTGCTGGCCGTCGCCCCCGACGCCCGGGCCGTCGCCAGGGCCAACCGCCGCTTCCAGATCCAGGCCGTGCGCCACGTCGCCCGCCAGGGCGTGCGCCAGTTCATCGACCTCGGCACCGGCATCCCCACCTCGCCCAGCATCCACGAGACCGTCCGCGAGGTGAGCCCGGCCTGCCGCGTGGTCTACGTGGACCACGACCCGATGGTCCGCCTGCACGCCCAGGTGCTGCTCGCCGACCAGCCCGGCGTCGCCGGCATCCAGGGCGACCTGCGCAGGCCCGCCGACGTGCTCGCCGACCCGCACGTCACCGGCCTCATCGACTTCGACCAGCCGGTCTGCGTGCTGATGGCCGGCGTGCTGCACTTCGTCACGGACGCCGAGGACCCGGCCGGCATCGTGGCCGCCTTCAGGAAGCCCATGGTGCCCGGCAGCCATCTGGTGCTCTCCCACGCGATGGCCGAGAGCTCCCCCGAGGCCATCGCCCAGCTCGACCTGGCCACGGCCGGCTCGCCCGCCCAGGGCGCGTTCCGCAGCCACGACGAGGTGCTGCGGCTGTTCGACGGGTTCGAGCTGATCGGGCCCGGCCTGGTGCCCGTCCAGGACTGGCGGCTCGCGGACGACGACCACCTCCCGCTGCTCGACGGCCCGCCCCGGCTCCGGCTCGACGGGGGCGTGGGCCGGGTGCCCGTTCAGTAGTCCTTCAGCGCGATGTTGGTGGCGAACTTGTCGGTCACCTTCATCATCAGGCCGAGCAGGAAGCCGAACTTGAAGGTCCAGTTCCGCATGCGGATCCCGGCGGGGGAGCCGGGCGCCAGGAACGTGCCCGCGTTGTTGCCGCTCCGCGTGACCTTGGAGTAGCGGCGCATCTGGCGCTCGTACTCGGCGAAGGCCACGCGGTGGTCGCCGCCCGCCGCGGCCAGCTCCTCGGCCAGCACGTACGCCCCCACCAGCGCCAGCCCGCTGCCGAACCCGCCCAGCGTGCTGCCGTACGCCGCGTCGCCCAGCAGCGCCACCCGGCCGTGGACGTACCGGTCGATGCTCACCCGGCTGATCGAGTCGAGGTAGACGTCCTTGGCGCCGCGCACCGCGTCGAGGACCTGCGGGGTGCGCCAGCCCATGCCGGCGTAGGCCCGCTCCAGGATCGCCTTCTGCTGCTCGACGTCGTAACGGTCGTAGTCGAGCCGCTCGGAGGCGAAGACGAAGAACGCCGGCGCCTTCGGCCCGCCGACCGCGATCATCCTGCCCGGCTCGTTGTACATCTGGCCGTGCGGCCCGAAGTCGGTGTCCAGCTCCACCAGCGCGTAGTAGTGGCCGAGGAAGTCCACGCAGTCGGACTCGGGGCCGAAGGCCAGCCTGCGGACGTTGGAGTGGATGCCGTCCGCGCCCACGACCAGGTCGAACGTGCGGGGGGCGGAGCGTTCGAAGGTGACGTGCACGCCGCCCGGGGTGTCGGTGAGCGAGGTGATGGAGTCGCCGAAGACGTACTCGCAGGTGGACGCGGTGCGCTCGTACAGCAGGCGGGCCAGGTCGCCGCGGCGGATCTCGATGTCGCCGCCGGTGAACTCGCCGGGCAGGACGCCGAGGGTGCGGCCGGCGGCGTCCACGAAGTACTGGTCGGTGCCGCCGGTCTGGAGGCGGCGCACGTCGTCCATGATGCCCATGCGGGTCAGGACGGTGCGGTGGGTCTCGCCCTTGAAGTCCACCGCCTGGCCGCCCTCGCGCAGGTCCGGCGCCTTCTCGACGACGGTGACGCTGCAGCCGTGGCGGGCCAGGCAGTGGGCCAGCGCGGGGCCGCCGATGCTGGCGCCGGAGATCAGTACGCGGGTGTTGTGCAGGTTGTCTCTCATGCCGGCAAGCCTCGCCGGGAGCGCTGACAGCCCGGCGACGACCGGCTGACAGTCCCCGGCCCGGCTGTGCCGCACTGTCAGAGGCCGTGCCGGGCTGTCAGAGGCCGTCCCGGGCTGTCAAAGGCCGTGCCGCACTGTCAGGGGCCGTCCCGGGCTGTCAGGCGAGGATCGTGGAGCGGGCCTCGTCCCTGGTCATCGCGGCGCCGCGGGCGTACAGGGCGGCGAAGCGCTCCGGGCCGAGCGCGGCCGTGGCGGCGGCGGCCGTCGCGGCGACGTCGTGGTCGCCGGTCACCGCCGTCCCGCGCAGCGCCACCCCCACGCCGAGCAGCAGCGCCGCCCGTTCCGGCGGGTCGTCGAGCAGGGCGGCCCCGGCCAGGCCCTCGACGGCGCCGGCCAGGTCGCTGTCGACCGGCGAGCGCAGCGCGAGGTCCACCGCCTCCCGGTGCCGGGCCGCGGCCTCGCCCGCCTCGCCCCTGGCCTGGGCCAGCCGGGCCAGCGCCGTGAGCACCTGCGGATCCGTGCTGCCGGCCAGCGGGGAGCCCGGAGCGGTGGCGGCCAGCGCGTCCCGCAGCCGTTCGGCGGCCTCGTCGAGATCCCCCTCGATCCTGGCCAGGTCGCCCAGCCTGACGTGCACGGCCGCCGTCCGCTCGGGCCGTCCCAGCTCGCGGGCCAGCTCGCGGGCGCGCAGGCAGTCGGCCCTGGCAGCGGCCAGGTCGCCCGCGCGCGACCGGGCGTCGGCCCGCCGGCACAGCACGTCCACCAGCTCGTCCAGCGCCCCGAGCTCGTCGAGCAGGTCGAGCGCCTGCGCCCACAGCTCCGTCGCCCGGTTCCACTCGCCGCGCCAGCCCGCGATGACCGCCAGCCAGTCGAGCCCCTGCGCCTTCCCCCAGCGCTCGCCCAGCGCGCCGAACTCCGCCAGGACGATCTCCAGCTCCCGCTCGGCCGCCGCGACGCCGCCGTTCAGCAGCAGGAGCAGCGACTCACCGAGCCGGCCGAGCGCCCGGCTCCACGGGTCGCCGCCGAGCTCGCGCTGCCGCGGCCGTTCCGCGCCGCGCTCGGGCGGGCCCGCGGTCATGCCCCACAGCGCGGCGGCGAACGGATGCCGTACCGGCCCGTCCGGATCCGTCGTGATCTCGACGGCCCGCTTCCAGTGCGGCGATCCGGTGCCGGGGGCGGCGTGCAGGACGGCGAGCACGTACTCGTCGGTCAGGCCCGCCGGCGGCTCGGGGCCGATCACGTCGAGCAGCCGCCGGGCGGGCTGGACGGCCTGGCCGCGCCGACCGCTCAGATACCAGTACATGGCCAGGGCGGCGATCAGCCGCAGCGCGGTCGGCGGGTCGTGCTCGACGCTCCAGCGCAGCGCGGACTGGAGATCGGCGTCGTCGGCGCCCAGGCGGGCCAGCCATTCGAGCTGCTCGGCACGGTAGAGGTGGGGTTCGGCGCGCCGGGCGTGCTCCAGGTGCCAGGCGGCGTGCGCGGCGCGCATCCGCTCCTCCTCGCCCGCCTCGGCCAGCCGCCCGGCGCAGAACAGCCGGACGGTGTCGAGCATGCGGTAGCGGTCGCCGGCGGTCTCCACCAGCGACTTGTCCACCAGGTCGGCCAGGAGCACGGAGCTGTCCTCGCCGCACACCCGCTCGACCGCCTCCAGCCGGGCCCCGCCGGAGAACACCGAGAACCGCCTGGCCAGCACCTGCTCCTCGGCGTCCAGCAGGTCCCAGCTCCACTCCACCACGGCGTGCAGCGTCCGGTGCCGGGCGGCGGCCGTGCGGTCGCCGCGCGAGAGCAGCCGGAACCGGCCGTGCTCGGCCAGCCGCGCGGCGATCTCCGCCACGGGGAACGTGCGCACCCGGGCCGCGGCCAGCTCGATGGCCAGCGGCAGGCCGTCCAGCGCCGCGCAGATGCTCAGCGTCGCGTCGAGGTCCAGCTCCAGTCCGGGCCGTACGGCGGCGGCCCGGTCGGCGAACAGCCTGACCGCCGGGTAGGCGAGCGCGTCCCCGGCCGGAGTGCCCGGCGGCGGGGTGCCCAGCGGCGGGAGCGGCACCAGCTGCTCGCCGGTGATGCCCAGCGGCTCCCTGCTGGTGGCCAGGACGCGCACGCCGGGACAGCCGGCCAGCAGGCGGCGGGCCAGCGTGGCGGCCTCGGCGACGACGTGCTCGCAGTTGTCCAGGATGAGCAGCAGGTCCTGCTCGGCGAGGGCGGCGACCAGACGCTCGGCGGGGTCGGCCAGGCCGGGGACGCCGGGGCTGAGCGCCGACTCGCGCAACCCGAGCGCGTTCAGCACCAGCAGCGGCACCTGTCCATCCCCGGCCGCGGGCGACAGGTCGGCGAAGCACGCCTGCCGCTCCTGGCCGCGGGTGGCGGCCTCGACGGCCAGGCGGGTCTTGCCGGTGCCGCCGGGGCCGGTGATCGTGACCAGGCGCGCATCGCGCAGCGCGGCCAGGCGCGCCAGCTCCTCCTCGCGGCCGACGAACGTGGTGAGCTGCGGCGGCGGCGCCGACCGCGTGGCGTGCGCGCGCCGCTGCTCGCCGCGCAGGATCGCCAGGTGCAGCGCCGCCAGCTCCGGCGAGGGGTCGGCGCCCAGCTCGTCGGCCAGCAGCCGCCGCGCCTCGTCGTAGACGGCCAGCGCCTCGGCCTGCCGTCCGGCCGCGTGCAGGGCGCGCATCAGCAGGGCGCGCGGGCGTTCCCGCAGCGGGTGGGCGGCGACCAGCTCGCGCAGCCCCGCCGCGGGCTCGGCCTCGGGCAGGTGCAGGTCGGCCTCGTACAGGTCCTCCCGGGCCGCGAGGCGCAGCTCCTCCAGCCGGTCGGCCTGCCCGGGCGCGTACGCGGCCTCGCGCACGTCCGCGAGCGCCGGGCCGCGCCACAGGTCCAGGCACTCCCTGAGGACGGCCGCCGCCGCCGCGTGCCGGCCCGCCGCGAGCAGCCGCCGGCCGTCACGGGCCAGCCGCTCGAAGCGGTGGGCGTCGACGTCCTCGGGCGGGACCGCCAGCCGGTAGCCGGCGCCGTGGAACTCGATCAGGTCGGCGGGCAGGTTGCGCCGCAGCCGGGAGATCTGCGCCTGTACGGCGTTGGCCGCGCCGGCCGGCGGGCTCTGGCCGTACTGGGCGTCGATGAGCCGCTCGACGCCGACCGTCCGGCCCGCCTCCAGCAGCAGCAGGACGAGCAGGGCACGCGGCCGGGGACCGCCCACGGCGATCGGGTCGCCGTCAGCCGATCGCACCTCCAACGGGCCCAGGATGCCGAACTGCACGTGGTCGATTGTCCAGCATCGTGGCTGTTATCCGCACGTGGATGGGTGTGACCAGCGGTAACAGAAATGTCGGTATGCCTACCGATGAACATACGTATTTTCGCGCAGTCAACCAGCGCTTAGCGTC